>CAYRZX010000340.1:0-7416 GCA_964428665.1 uncultured Gemmatimonas sp. | reverse complement strand
TGTTGTCTGGTGGCCCTGGCGCGACTCGAACACGCGACCAACGGTTTAGGAAACCGCTGCTCTATCCACCTGAGCTACAGGGCCCCCAATCAGCGCCAGATAATGTAACGATCTGAGCGGCCTGACGCAAGCGGAATTCCATCAGGGGATTCAGAACCATCGAATAAAAAAAGGGCATATCCGCTCCGGGATATGCCCTGAAGAGTCCGGCGACCTGAGAGTTTAGAACCCGGCGCCCATGGCGTTTTTTCGTCCGGGCCGCCTGAAGGGGCTGAGGTGAGGGAGCGGCCTTTGCCCTGTCCCCTTCACCTCTGTTTTTTCCGCGCGCATGCGCGGCCTGAAACGGATTGCCAGCGCCAGCAGCACCGCGAACAGAAGCCCTCCGATCCACGCCAGGTCGCCAGCGGAGGCCTGCGGCGCGGGTTCTGACCCTGCAAAGTCTTCCCAGTCCTGGACGATCCCCATACCGGCCTGATAGCCCAGGAACAGCATCGCCCCCAGGCCGACGATGAGGAACGTCCAGAGACACAGCTTCATCAGGGGTGCCATCGGATACCTCAGAGGTTTGGGTATCCCTCCCGTTTGTGAGATCCTTTCCCTCCCGCTGAAGTTTGAAGATCGTGCAGGCCTCCGATCCCATCGACCGGGGCCTGCTGTTCGTCCTTGATTAGACTTCTTTCGCAGGGTAAAGTTCCCGGACAGTGGGCATCCCGGCGGAATTCCACCTAACCAGAGGAAACTATGACGGATACACCCCCAACAAGCGCCATGAACTGGGACCTGACCAGCTACTTCCCGGCGTTCAACGGGCCGGAGATGCAGCAGTTCAAGGAGACACTGGAGAAGGACATCGCCTCCCTGCAGGAGCGGGCCTCTCCCCTGCCCCCGCTGAGCCTCGACAACCAGGCCGCCTGGGAGGAGGTCCTCCTCCGGTATGAGGACCTCCTGACCCGCTACGGGCACCTAAGTTCCTACGTCGGCTGCCTCTCCGCCGTGGACGCGCGGAACGAGGCCTACCTCCGGGAGAAGGCGCAAATGGTCCGGATGGAGGCCGAGGTCGTCAAGCTGGAGGTCGAGTTGCTCCGGGCGATCAAGGAGACCCCGGAGGACCTCTTCTCCGCGTTCATCGGCCGGCCCGCGTTCGACGGCGCGCAGCACCTCCTCCGCCGCCTGCGGGAGGAGGCGCGCCGGACCATGACGCCCGAAAAGGAGGCCCTGGCCGCGGACCTCGGCGTGGACGGCCTCAACGCCTGGGGCCGGCTCTACAACACCGTCTCCGGCAAGCTGGAGTTCGACATGGCCTACCCCGACGGCCGCCGCGAGCGCCTCCCCATGTCCCAGCGCCGCTCCCTGATGGAGGACCCGGACCGCCGCGTGCGACGCACGGCCTTCGACGGCGGCAACGCGGCCTGGGGGACCGTGGAGGACGTGGCCGCCGCCGCCCTCAACGCCATTTCGGGGACCCGCCTGACCCTCAACCGGCACCGGGCCGTCGATCACTTCCTGGACATCGCCCTCTTCCAGGCGGGCATCACAAAGAAGACCCTCGACGCCATGCTCGAGGCCATCTTCGCCGAACTCGACCTCCCCCGCCGCATCCTCCGCCTCAAGGCCAGGGTGATGGGGACCCAGGGCGTGGCCTGGTACGACCTGGGCGCGCCGCTCCCGTTCCCGGACCAGGAGCGCCTCCCGTGGGAGAAGGGCAGGGACCTCGTCCTGACCTCCTTCGCCCGGGCCTACCCTGCGCTGGCCGACTTCCTCAGTGTGATGTACGAAAAGAGCTGGATCGAGTGGGAGCCCCGCGCCGGAAAGCGGCCGGGGGGGTTCTGCACCGGGTCCAGACTGATCGGGGAGTCGCGCATCTTCATGACCTACAATCGGACGATGGGGGACGTGCGCACCCTCGCCCACGAGGCCGGCCACGCCTTCCACAACCACGTCAGCCGGGACCTGCGCTACTACGCCCAGTATCGCCCCATGACCCTGGCGGAGTCCGCCTCCACCTTCGGGGAGATGATCCTGACCGAGGGCATCCTGAACGACCCCTCCTTCGGCGACGCGCAGAAGGCCCTGATCCTGGACTCGGAGACCGGGCACGGGGTCATCTACCTCATGGACATCCCCGTGCGCTACGAGTTCGAGAAGGCCCTCTACGAGGAGCGCGCCAGGGGCGAGGTGGCCGTCAGCCGCCTCAAGGAGCTGATGGTCGAGGCGCAGCGCCGCGTCTTCGGAGACACCCTGGAGCAGGGCGGCGAGGACCCCTATTTCTGGGCCTCCAAGCTCCACTTCTACATCACCGGCGTCACCTTCTACAACTTCCCCTACACCTTCGGGTTTCTCCTGAGCCGGGGGCTCTTCGCCGCGTTCCAGAAGGAGGGGCCGGACTTCCTGCCCAGGTACGAGGAGTTCCTGCGCCTCTCTGGCAGCGATACCCCCGAGAATATCGCCCGCCGCACCCTCGGCCAGGACCTCGAAGCCCCCACCTTCTGGGTCGGGGCCATCCGGAGCCTCGAAGACCCCCTGAGCCGCCTCGAAGCCCTTCTGCCCAAAGTGATGCCTCAAAGGCAGTCCTGAGTAACGAGTGCTGAGTCCTGAGTAAAGGCAAAACCCTATTCTCTGCTTTACTCAGCACTCAGCACTCAGCACTCAGCACTTTCTTTACTGTTTTTCATGCCAGATCGAACAGCAACACCTCCGCCCCCTCGTCCGCCTGCGCCTCCACCGCCTCCTCCTCGCTGATCGCAGCCCCATCCCCCGCCTCCAACGATTGCCCGTTCAGCGTGATTGCCCCGCGCGCCACCTGGGCCCAGGCGTGCCGGCCCGGCCTCAGGCGGTGCGCCACCCTCTCACCCGCCGACAGCAGCGTCACGTACAGGTCCGCGTCCTGGTTCCACAGGGCAGACTCCTCCCGCCCGTCCCGCGAGGCGATCAGCCGCCATTGGCCCCGCCTCTCCTCTGCCGGGAACTCCCGCTCCTCGTAGCTGGGCTGGAGCCCCTTCCGCTCCGGCAGGACCCAGATCTGCAACAGGTGAACAGGCTCGGTCTTCGAGGGATTGTACTCGCTGTGCGTGACCCCCGTGCCCGCGCTCATGCGCTGGACCTGGCCCGGCCGGATGACCGATCCGTTGCCCATGCTATCTTTGTGCTCCAGCGCCCCCTCCAGCACGTAGGTGAGGATCTCCATGTCCCGGTGAGGGTGCATCCCGAACCCCGCGCCGGGCGCCACCCGGTCCTCGTTGATCACGCGCAGGCTGCGAAAGCCCATGTGCTCCGGATCGTAATAGTCCGCGAAAGAGAAGGTGTGATAGGTGTCCAGCCAGCCGTGGTTAAAGTGCCCCCGCTCGTGAGACGGTCGCAGTTTGATCATGTCGCTCCTCTCTATGAACCGCCTTCACTCCCTATGCCCTGTCCTCCGCCAGCAGCGCCCCCAGGTCAAGCGGCCTGGTGTACATCGCCAGCTCCCCGGTCGCCGTCCGCGGCCACGCCTCCTCCGGCCGGTCCCAGCACAACTCCACCCCGTTCCCGTCCGGGTCCCGCAGGTACACCGCCTCGCTCACCCCGTGGTCGCTGGCCCCCTCGATGGGGACCCCCGCCGCCGTCACGCGGCGGAGCGCATCCGCCAGCGCGCCCCGGTCCGGGTATCGAATCGCCAGATGGTACAGCCCCGTGGTCCGCGGGGGCGGCGGGAGACCCCCCTGACTCTCCCACGTGTTCAGTCCGATATGGTGGTGATACCCCCCGGCGCTCACGAACGCGGCCGACGGGCCGTACCGCTGCGTCAGCTCGAACCCGAGCACGCCGCAGTAAAACCCCAGCGCCCGGTCCAGATCGGCGACCTTCAAATGCACGTGGCCGATCGTCGCGCGCGGATCAATGGGCGTGGTCATGTCAACCTCCCTTTTACTTTACAAAGCGCGTGTAGGCCGCCCGCTTGCCCCACTCGCTCTCCGGAAAACGGCCCACCACCTCATCCCACGTCTGGAGCAACTGGTCTACATCGTCGCTGGCCCGATACGCGGCCACCGCCGACCAGTAGATCGCCTCCGGCTCGCGGGCAGGGTCCCCCTGGGTCTGCGCCCGCGCCTCCTCCGCCAGCGTCGGCGCCCGGCCATAGTCGAACCGGTTGAGGGCGGCCTTCAGCCGGGCCAGGACCATCTCCCCCAGAAAGCGGGGCGGGTCGAGATAGCCCTCGCTGCGCCGGTGCTCCCGCCCTTCCGCGTCCTCCACGATCAGCGTGGGCGTCCAGGGGGCGTGAAACCGTTCCTTGACCTCCGGCTGATCCACCACGTTGAATTGTACGGGAATGAAGTGCGTCTCGATGTAACTTCCGACGCTCGGCTCAGGGTACGTCACGGCACCCATGGTCCTGCACCCCCCTCAGTGGGGGTTGAACAGGTCCACCAGCACCAGCTTCCCCTGCCCGCGCGCCTCCTCGCGCGCCGCCTTCAGGTCCTGACGCCACTTGACTTCTGCCATGACCTTATCCTCCTTCCAGGATATAGAACGGATTTCCCCCCTTAAACCAGCCGGGCGCGGATGTCGATCTCCGACGTGAGCGTCCGATGCACGGGACACCTCTGCGCGATCTCCAGAACCCTGGCGCGCTGCTCCTCTGTCAGAGGCCCGGCGAGTTCGATCTCCAGGTCGATCCGGTCGAGCATCCCCTCCCGGGTCTCGCACTCGGCGCAGTCGGCGGCGTGGATCCTGGAGTGCCGGAGATGCACGGTGACCTCCTGAAGCGGCCACTGCTTTCGCCGCGCGTACAGCGCGGCCGTCATGGACGTTCAGGACCCGAGCGCGGCCAGCAGGAGGTCGTAGGGGGACGGCCCTTTATTCGTACCGCCCACATCTGCAGGTTCGTCCGCGGTCAGGCGGTGCGGGCCGACAAATATCTCCTGCGCAAAGCCGGAAGCCCCGCCCTGCACGATGACGCTGCCCGTGTTGCCCTTGCCTTCCACCGGTCTCATGGCGTTCCTCATCCTTCGAGTTTGGCATTCATCGTGATCTGCGTGTTCAGCAGACGCGAGATGGGGCACCCCGCCTTGGCGGCGTTCGCGGCGGCCTCGAAACCGGGCTGCGCCGCGCCGGGGACCTTCGCCGTCACGTCGAGGTGGACCTGGGTCACGGTCCACCCGGCCTCCAGCCGCTCCATCGTCAGGGTCGCCGCGGTCCGAATGCTTTCGGGCGTCACCCCGGCCTTGCCCAGCTCCGCGGAGAGCGCCATCGAAAAACACCCCGCGTGGGCCGCGGCGATCAATTCCTCCGGGTTCGTCCCCACCCCGCTCTCAAACCGCGTGCTAAAGGAATACTGTGTCTCAGCAAGCGCGCCGCTCTCTGTGGAGACCACGCCCCTGCCGTCTTTCAGACCGCCCCGCCAGATGGCCGATGCCTTTCGTTTCACGGTGATTTCCTCCTTGTGAACCCATACGGGTCAATGTTTACGCTTGAGCCCCCTCCCGAACCATCGCCTCCAGGGTGATGCGCGGACAGACGGCCCCTTTGATGTACTCGATGAGGTTCGTCGCCGCGCTGCGGATCAACTTCTCCACGCCGGGGTCCAGACAATTGCCCTGGTCGTCAAACACCTGCTGCACCCGCGCCACCGAGACGGCCATGGGCAGGACAATGGCTCCGATGTGCGAGCAGATGCCCCTCAGTTGCTCCAGGGACTTGATCGCGCCGATCCCCCCGGCGGCCACGCCGAGCAGCGAGATGGGCTTTCCCGAGAGCGCGCTGGGAAAACCGAGGTTGTCT
Organism: uncultured Gemmatimonas sp.; assembly: GCA_964428665.1. Lineage (GTDB taxonomy): Bacteria > Latescibacterota > UBA2968 > SICM01 > SICM01 > SICM01. The sequence continues at coordinate 1,662 of CAYRZX010000340.1, read as the reverse complement.
ACGGCAAGCTTCATCGGGCTGCTGATGCCGCCGTGATACTCCGGCGAAGCCAGGAGCACGCCGGTGGCCTCCTTAACCGTCTCCTGGAATCGCCGGAGGGCATCCGGATCTCTGGCCGGCTGTCCCGGCAGCGAAAGGCCCAACCGGTCGAGGTCGATCGGCGAGACCTCCACCTCCGGGTGCTTCGTGAACTCGTCGAGCGCCAGCGCCAGTGCCCTGGAGGTGTAGTTGCCAGGTCGCACGCTGCCACAAATCGTCACGATCTGAATGGGCATGACCGCTCCTTTTCAAGGTACATTATCCGCGCGCCCGAGACTCCTCCGGCGCGACGCTCAGGACCCGCTTCTCCGTCCGCCGGAGGATCGTCATCAACGACACCGTCCCGATCCGCTCCCCGGTCAGCAGCCGGTGCAGGTCGTCGATGCCCGCCACCGCCCGGCCGTCGAACGCCACGATCACGTCCCCTTCGAGCAGCCCGGCCCGCTCCGCCGGGCCCCTCGGCTCCACGGAGGCCACCAGGATGCCGCTCTCGACCGGCAGGTGATGGTGGCGCACGAGGCGGCGATGAATCGGGACGTTCTGCCCCGCCACCCCGATGAAGCTGCGCCGGATCTTCCCGTCCCGGATCAGCCGGCTCGCCACGAACTTGGCCGTGTTGATCCCCACCGCAAAGCAGATCCCCTGCGCGGGCAGGATGGCCGCCGTGTTCACGCCGATGACCTCCCCGCGCGACGTGACGAGAGGCCCCCCGGAGTTGCCGGGGTTGAGCGCGGCGTCCGTCTGGATGACGTTGTCGATCAGCCGGCCCGACCTGGACCTGAGCGACCGCCCCAGGGCGCTCACCACCCCGGCGGTCACCGTGCACTGGAACCCGTAGGGGTTGCCCACGGCGATCACGAGCTGCCCGACCCGGATGGCCTCCGAGTCCCCCAGCGGCGCGGGCGCCAGGCCGGAGGCCGTGATCCGGACGACCGCCAGGTCCGTGTCCGGGTCGTCGCCCACCAGGTCCGCCTCAAAGCGGCCCCCGTCCTGGAGCGTCACCTCGACCCGCGACGCCCCGTGCGCCACGTGGCTGTTCGTGAGGATGAACCCGTCCGGCGTGAGGACGAACCCGGAGCCGCCCCCCCGGCCCTCGCGCCGGGGGTCATCCCCCTGGCCCCGGTGATGGACCTCGACATTGACGACCGACGGGCTGATCCGCTCCGACGCCCGGATGACCGCCCGCGAGTAGGCGTCCAGGAGATCGCCGTCGGAGGCGGGAGCGGTCTCCCCGAGCCGGGCGTCCCCGGCCTCAAAATCGTCTCCGGACAGCACTCGTAAGATGGGTCTCATCGCTCTGTTCTCCCGGAGATAATCCCGTCCACCGACCACCTGCCCCCGCCCCTGATCATCAGGGCGACCGCGATGGCGATGGCCAGGAGATGGTACTCAAACCCCTCCTCCGCCTGCTTTCCGGACCAGTTCATAAAGAAACCGTTCTGAAGGTGCATCGTCGTAGCCACGGCCATCACGACCCCGATCCCGAACGCCGCGATGCGAGTCAGCAGCCCGGAGATCAGCCCCAGCGCCCCGAAGAACTCCGCCACGATGGCCAGGAAGGCAAAGACCCAGGGGATGCCGCTCCCGGTGAAGAATCCCATCGTCCCGGAGAACCCGTGCCCC
>CAYRZX010000339.1:0-7472 GCA_964428665.1 uncultured Gemmatimonas sp. | reverse complement strand
CCCGGCGGGAGGCGGTCACGAGCGAGCGGGACCGGCTGGCCGACCGGCTGTCCGCGCTGTCTAACCGCGAGGCGGAGCGGTGGGGGGTCGCGGGGTTCGTGGGGAGGAGCGGGACGATGCAGACGATCCTCAAGTCGGTCGAGACGCTTCAGAATGCGGGGACCACGTCGGCGCTGATCGTGGGGGAGAGCGGGACGGGCAAGGAGCTGGTGGCGCGGGCGATCCACTCCGGGTCTGGCCGGGCGGAGGGGCCGTTCCTGCCGGTGAACTGCGCGACCATTCCGCCGGGGATGGCGGAGTCTCTGTTATTTGGTCACGCGCGGGGGGCGTTCACCGGGGCGGAAAAGGACCAGGCCGGGTATTTCGAGCTGGCGGACGGGGGCACGCTCTTCTTAGATGAGATCGGGGAGATGCCGACGGACGTGCAGGTCAAGCTGCTGCGGGCGATCGAGGACGGGCGGGTGCTGCCGCTGGGGGCAAGGCGGGACCGGGCCGTGGACGTGCGCATCCTGGCGGCCACGAATGTGGACCTGAGGGACCGGATGGCGACGGGGGCGTTCCGGCAGGACCTCTACTTCCGGCTGGCGCGGTTCACGGTCTACGTCCCGCCCCTGCGGGAGCGGAAGGAGGACATCCCGCTGCTAACGGAGCACTTTCTGCGGCTGTTTTCGGCGGAGATGGGGCGGGAGGCGCCGGGGCTGAGCCGGGGGGCGCTGGAGGCGCTGGAGGCCTACGACTTTCCGGGGAACGTGCGGGAGTTGAAGAACATGATGGAGCGCGCCCTTCTGGAGTGCGAGGAGGCGGAGGAGGTCGGGCCGCACCACCTTCAGTTCCTGCGCCCTTCGACGCAGGCGGAGGCATCAGTGGCATCCGGGGAGGCGTCCGGGGAGATCGAATGGCCGGACTTCGAGCGCCTGGAGCTGGATCGGATCAAGCAGGCTTTGATCGAGACGCGCGGCAACATCGTGGCCGCGGCCCGGCAGTTGAACATCCATCGCACCCGCATCTACCGCCTGCTGCGCAAGCACAACCTGACCCTGCCCTGAGGCTCGCCGGACAACTCAAAAATCTGTGGAAGACCGGGGAGGCGTGAGCGTTTCACGCCTCCTTTTTTTATGGCCAGATCGTGTTTCAAAATGTTTCAAATCGTTTCAGAAGACGGCATTTCTCGTCAGAATGAAACATTTTAAAGAGCCACCCTCACGACTCCGTTTTTTGTTAATCTATTTTAGAACAATATTTTACGAAATGTTCAAAAATTTGGCATCGTTCTTGCAAAGGGAATTTGTAGGAAGATATACCGGCCTGACAGCAGGAGGGCTTTCCGGCATGGCCAGCGGGGGGCGCTGCCGGAACGGGAGTCACTCGAATGAGGCGCCCCCTTTATAACTTTCGAAATGGTCAGGATGGGGCCGGTCATGGATGAACGATCATCATTCACACCGCGCCCCGGTATGCCCGGTGATCTATAAAATCCTCATCAGGGAGGGAGTCCGATGAAACGCATTTTATCCGCTGTTGTCCTGATGCTGGCCCTCGCTGCCCGGATGGTCTGGGCGGCCCCCCCGGAGACCATAAGCATTCAGGGTGTCATGAAGGACGCGTCCGGACAGGCCGTGACCGGCACGCACAACATTGTATTGAAGATTTTCAACCTTTCGGGGACGCAACTCGCCTCGGAGACCCACAACGGCGTGTCGTTTACCGACGGGTTTTTCAGCGTGGTCCTGGGCAGCGTGAGCAATCCGCTGAGCGGCCTGGCTTTTGACGAGCCCTATGAAGTGGAGATTTCCATCAACGGTGTCCCGCTGTCGCCGAAGCTCGCGCTTACCGCCGCCCCTTACAGCCTGAACATGCGCGGGATTTCGCGTTTCAACGGCAGCCTTCATTTCAAGGGCACAAAACACCTGATCGTGGACAACGACTACGGCCTTTTCTCGCTGAACAGCGCAGGCAACGCGCTCGACGCCGGTGTGGACAGCGAACTGGACGGCCGCCTCTCCCTCTGGGCCACCGGCAAGCATGTCGTCGAGATCAACGGCGCCAGTATGAGCATGACCGTGAACGGCAGCGTCAACCTGACCGGGCTGAAAATGAGCACGGGCGCCGCCAACGGTTATGTGCTCACCTCAGATGCCAGCGGCGCCGCCTCCTGGCAGCCGGCCAGCGGCAGTTCCCCGTGGAGCGTTTCCGGCGGCACTATTTATTACAACGGCGGCAAGGTGGGCATTGGAACCGCAACGCCTGCCCCGGGGGGCGGAACCGGCCGGCTCCACGTTTCGGGTGGGCACATCCTGGTGGACAACGATTTCGGGTTCCTTATGCTGAACAGCGCCGGGAACCACGGGGCGGGGATGGATTCAGATGCGAATAACAATCTGTCGCTGCTTGCAGGCGGGGCCGAGCGCATGGTGGTGACGAATGATGGACGCGTCGGCATTGGCACAACAAGCAACCCGACGGGAGATGTTTCAGTGCGTATTGCGCGCAACGGCCACGTAGTTGTCAACTCGGATTTCGGATTTTTTGCCGCGAATGCGAGCGGCGGCCTCCTGGCGGGCATCGACGCAGAAAGTGGCAATTTAAACCTCTGGGCCCAGGGTGGAGTACACGCCCAGGTCACGACCTCCGGTATTGCGAGTGTCAGTTCCAGGAAATGGAAAAAGAACATCCGCCCCATCGAGAACGCCCTGGGGCTCGTGCGAAAACTGCAGGGGGTGCGTTACAATTGGAAGCAAAATGACAGGCGCGATATCGGCCTGATCGCCGAAGAGGTGGCCGAAGTCCTTCCCGAAGTGGTGGAATACGAAGCCAACGGCGTGGATGTTTTCGGCCTGCGGTACGCAAACCTGACCGCCGTGCTGGTCGAAGCCGTGAAAGAACAGCAAAAGCAGATCGAGGCCCAGCAGGCCGCCCTCGACAAGCAGAGCGCCCTCATCGCGCAGCAGCAGGCGGCGCTGGAGGCCGTGATGAAGCGGATCGCGGCGCTGGAGAAGGACGGGGGACAGAAGATGGCGGTGTTGAAGGACCAGGAGATCGGGACCAGCCGGTAGGCCCCTGCCCCGGTCCCTCCTCAATATAGGGAGAGGAGAAAATGGTATTCGGTGGGAGAGGGCGCCCTTTTTCGGGGGGGTAGAGGCCTTTCTGAATCTCTTGGCGGAGACGTAATCATGAGACTTTTAAAATTGGGCGCGTTTCTACTGGCATGTGGGGTAAGCCTAACTTTCGGACAGCCGGTGGACGCGCAGACTTTAGAACAGGTTGTGATCGGCGCGGGCGCGGTCACGGCCGGGAACGGGAGCTACAGTCTCTCGGCAACCGCAGGGCAGCCCGTGGCGGGTGCGGTGAGCAGCGGGCAGAACACCGGCCAGATCGGGTTCTGGGCGACCAGAAACCGTGCTCCGGCGCTGACGCCGATTGGGGCGCAGTCAACAGATGAAGACACTCCCCTGACTCTGACGCTTTCCGCCTTCGATGCCGATGGCGATGCATTGACTTTTACAGCTGCCAGCGACAGTGAGAACCTGACAGTCGCCGTTTCCGGCGTGGACCTCACGCTGACACCGGCTCAGGATTTCAATGGAAACGTGTCGGTCACAGTAACGGTCTCCGACGGAAACGGAGGCTCAGACAGCGAGACCTTTACGCTAACGGTCAACGCGGTGAACGACGCGCCTTCCTTCACGAAGGGCGCGGACCAGACGATCCTTTGGAACTCGGGCCCGCAGACGGTCCCCGGCTGGGCGACGGGCATCTCCGCCGGTCCTGCGGACGAATCAGGGCAGAACCTGAACTTCATCGTGAGCAACGACAACAACGCGCTGTTCTCATCTCCGCCGACGGCGGATCCGTCAGGAAATCTGACGTACACGACGGCGCCCAACGCCAGCGGCGTGGTGACTGTGACTGTAAGCCTGCACGACGACGGCGGGACGAACAACGGGGGTGCGGACACTTCCGTGCCTCAGACATTCACGATCACGGTCCAGTCGACCGCGGACGCCACCCAGGAGGTGTTGACCGAGGTCCAGAACCTGATTTCCAGCGGGGCGCTGGACGCGGGCACGGCCGGTTCGCTGACCGCCTCGCTGGATGCGGCCATCACCTCGGCCGAGGCCGGAAACACGACGGCGGCCTCCGGCCAGCTCGCGGCCTTCATCAACAAGGTCAACGCGCAGAGCGGCAAGAAGCTGACGACGGAGCAGGCGGATGCCCTGACGGGCGCTGCGCAGGCCATTATGGATAATATCGGCGCAGGCTCGAAGGGCAAGGGCAAGAAGGCCAAGGTTCAACTGGCAAAAGTGGGCGATGGGACCGGAGAGGTCCTGCCCGAGGCCTTCGGTCTGGACCAGAGCTATCCCAACCCGTTCAACCCGAGCACGACGATCCGGTATGGGTTGCCGGAGGCGTCGAATGTGAGCCTGGTGGTGTATAACATCCTGGGCCAGCAGGTGCGCACGCTGGTGAACGGCGCTCAGGGGCCGGGGTATCACAGCGTGGTGTGGGACGGCCGGGACGAGGCGGGCCGGGTGGCCGCGACGGGGGTGTACATCTACCGGTTGCAGGCCGGGGCGTTCGTGCAGGTGAAGAAGATGCTGTTTGCGAAATAGACCCCTCTCCCCCCCGTCCCCCTCTCCCCCACAGGGAGAGAGGGGGAGGGAGAAGCCAATCTTTTTGAGAGGCCCGGCGGAAACCCCGCCAGGCCTCTTTTTTTGAAAGGCGCGCAGGCCACCGCAGAATGGGGGTCACAACGCAGAGGGACATTCGCGCTTGCATTTTCGGGTTGCGCGCGTTATCTTCCCGCTCTGAAAGATCCTTCCATCAGACTCCCGGTGGCAGAATGTTTTTGCGCCCAGACCGGGTCGGGGCGGCCTTTGAAGGGCGGAGGCATGCCCCTTTTTGTTCGGGGAGAGATTGCAGATTGAAAATTATAAATTGCAAATTGGGCCTCTCCTCTGGCTCCAAACAGACCCCCCTCTTATCCCCCCCTGAAGGGGGGGAAGTAAGTCTACTCCCCCTTCCCCTTCGGGGAAGGGGGATCGAGGGGGTTAGGTCTGCCCTCATAGCGATGCTGTTCATCTCCATGGGCTGGAATACGGTAGGGGCGACCGGCCGGTCGCCCCTACAGACCCAACCCCTCCTTGCCCGTCTCTCCTTCTGGGTCCCGCCTCAACGTATGTCCGAGTTTGAATCGGCATACGAGGCAAAGGTGGTCCCCGTTCTCAGGCGACACGGCCTCGTGGCGTCCTCCGAGCGGGGGCGGGCTACGCCGGACAGCGTGTTCAGCGTTCTGTTTGAGTTGAGAAGGCCGTCCGAGGTGGAGGAGAAGCAGAAGGCGCTCCAGGGCGATCCGGCGTGGAGTGCTCTCCTTGAGCATCTTGGAAGGGCGTTCGGGCCGGGGCCGTCCGCCGGTCCCCTTTCATATGCGTTAGCCCTCTATTCCACGCCTGCGGGTCCGGGCAAGGTCGTGCAGGCGGGACCTGGCAAGACTGTCGTCGCCGGACGCGGGACAGGGCACTGGCGCGCCTATGACGTAGGGGATGGTCTTGTACAGAACATCGTGCAGACGGTCTTTCAGGACAGGGAGGGGAACCTCTGGTTTGGGACCCGGGGCGGGGTGAGCCGGTATGACGGGAAGGCGTTCCTGAGTTTCACCACGAAGGATGGGCTGGTGGACAACCGGGTGAACACGATCTTTCAGGACCGGGAGGGATATCTCTGGTTCGGCACGTGGGGCGGGGTGAGCCGGTATGATCCGAAGACGGGAGACAGGAGACAGGAGACGGGTGACAGGAAGGCATGGACGACGTTCACCACCAGAGATGGTCTGGCGAACAACTGGGTCTGGTCGATCCTCCAGGATCGGGCGGGAGTCCTGTGGTTTGGCACCAACGGGGGGGTGAGCCGGTATGATGGGCGGCAGTTTACCACCTTCACCACACGAGAGGGCCTTGGGGGTCACGAGGTGCGTCAGGTCCTCCAGGACCGGGAAGGCCATCTCTGGTTTGGCACCAACGGGGGGGTGAGCCGGTATGATCCCCTTCGACTCGCTGACACTCGCTCAGGGCAGGCTTCGGCAAGCTCAGGACAGGGCGGGAAGGCGTTCGTCACCTTCACGGTGCAGGACGGCCTGGCGGCCAATCGGGTGACCTCGATGTTACAGGATCGACAGGGGCGTCTCTGGTTCGGCACCGAGGAGGGCCTGAGCCGGTACGATCCCCTTCGACAAAGCTCAGGGCAGGCCCTTCGACTCGCGGACGCTCGCTCAGGGCAAGCTTCGGCAGGCTCAGGACAGGCTCCTTCGACAAGCTCAGGGCGGCGATGGACGACTTTCACCACCCGCGACAGCATGGCGAACAACCACGTGTTTTCGATGTGTCAGGACCGGGAGGGAAGCCTCTGGGTCGGCGCGATAGACGGCCTGAGCCGGTATGACCCCCTTCGACTCGCTGACGCTCGCTCAGGGCAGGCCCTTCGACAAAGCTCAGGGCAGGCCTCGACAGGCTCAGAGCCTGCCCTGAGCGAAGCGAAGGGACAAGGCAGGGGGACGTTCACCGTCATCCGGGAACCCCTGCCGGACAACACGATCCTGTCGATCTTTGAGGACCGAGAGGGGCATGTGTGGTTCGGCACGTGGGGCGGGGCGATCCGATACGACGGGAAGACGTTCGTCACCTTCACGGCGCAGGACGGTCTGGTGTACAACGTGATCGGTTCGGTCTTTGAGGATCGGGAGGGGCGTGTGTGGTTCGGCACGTGGGGGGGAGTGAGCCGGTACGATGGGAAGATGTTCGTCAGTTTCACGGCGCAGGACGGCCTGGGGGCCAGCAGGGTGCGGTCGATCTTTCAAGACCGGGAGGGAAATCTCTGGTTTGGCACCGAGGGAGGCGTGAGCCGGTATGATCCTTCGGCAAGCTCAGGACAAGGCGGGAAGACGTTTGTCACCTTCACCACAGAAGACGGTCTGGCGCACAACGTGGTGATCTCGATCCTTCAGGATCGGGAGGGGCATCTCTGGTTTGGCACGGTCGGGGGCGGCCTGACCCGGTATGATGGGAAGGCGTTCACGACCTTCAACACCTCCGACGGCCTGGGAAGCGACGCGGTGGTGTGGGTCTTTCAGGACCGGGAGGGGCATCTCTGGTTCGGCACCGAAGGGGGGGCGAGCCGGTATGACGGGCGCCGGTTCACCACGTTGACAGCGCAGGACGGCCTGGCGAGCAACCGGGTGTATGCCATCTTTCAGGATCGGGACGGAAATCTCTGGTTCGGCACGTGGGGGAGCGGGGTCACGCGCTACGATGGGAAGACCCGTTCGACCCGTTCGACAAGCTCAGGGCAGGCAGGCTCAGGGCAGGCCCTTCGACTCGCTGACGCTCGCTCAGGGCAGGCCTTCACCAGCTTCACCGCGCAGGACGGCCTGGCGGACGACTGGGTGTCCTCTATTTTTCAGGATCGGGAGGGGCGCCTCT
>CAYRZX010000338.1:3755-7485 GCA_964428665.1 uncultured Gemmatimonas sp. | reverse complement strand
GCCAGCGCTCCCGCAGCAACGCGAGTTCCTGGTCGCGGCCCACGATCGGCGCGACACCGCCCGCCTGCCGGGCGGCGAAGCGGCTCTCGAGTGCGCGCTCGCCCAGCACCGCAAAGGCGGGGGTCGGCTCCGGGATGCCCTTGAACTCCTGCGGTCCGAGGTCCCTCAGCACGAACAGGTCGCCGAGGAGGTGTCTGGTCGTGCCCGCGATGACGACCGTCTCCGGCTCGGCGACGCCTTGCAGCCTCGCCGCCAGGTTCGGCGTCTCTCCCACGACCGCATATCGCTGCGTCGCCCCCTCGGCGATGAGATCGCCCACCACGACCACTCCCGTCGCGATGCCGATGCGGGTCCGCAGGGCCTTCCCCGAAGGTGTTTTCAGCCGGGATGTCGCAGCTGTGACGGCAAGCCCTGCCCGCACCGCCCGTTCGGCGTCTTCCTCGTGAGCCCTCGGCCAGCCAAAATAAGCGAGCACCCCGTCACCGAGGAATTGCGCGATATAGCCCTCGAACCGGGTGATCTCTCCCGCGACGGTGTTCTGATAGGCGCGGATCAGCTCGCGCATGTCCTCCGGGTCCAGCTCTGCCGACAGCGGGGTTGAGTTGACCAGGTCCACGAACATCACGGTAAGCTGGCGCCGCTCCGCGGCGAAGGGCTGAGCCACGGCGACCCACGGCAGGGAGTGAGCCTCGGTCGCCGCGCCGAGGGCCGCGATCGCCTCCAGCAGTTTCTTGCGGTGGCCAAGGGCCGCGACGCCCATGTCCTTGAGATCGTCGGCCGTCAGCCGGGGCAGCAGCTCAGCGTTGATGTCGTTGGCGCGGAATAGCTCGGCATACTGAGTGAGACCGATCCCGCGGAGCCAGTCGTCGATGTCCAAGATCGTGCCCTCCACCTCCCGTCAGCCGCGAGCAACCCGGAGCGAGTCGTTTATTTCCCGCTTCCCGGCGGCAGGAGCTGCACACCCAGTTGCTGCATCAGGCCAATCATGTCGGCCTCGACCCACATCTCGGCGATCTTGCCGTTCCGGACCCGATATTCCGACATCACGCTGAACGTGACCGGGTTGCCGGTCGGAGCGACACCCTGGAACTCGCCCCGATGCGTGCCCCGGTTCGTGCCGCGCAGCCAGACCCGGTCGCCCTCGGCGGAGATCTCCTCCACCGGATGGCGCAGGTCCGGAAAGGCGGCCCGGAACATCCCGGCCGCCGCCTCGTATGCGGCGCGCCGAAGGGGTTTCGGGCTGAGCCCGCGGGGGAAATGCACCATCACGCCCGGGGTGGTGTTGTTTTCAAGGGCCTGCCGGGCGCCGAGGCCGTCGAGGTCCTTCAGAAAACGGCGGACCAGGGCCTTGTTTGCCTCTATGTCACGGATGACGGTTGGCGGCGCCTTCGAAGTCCTCTTTTGAGTGATCATGGCTTCCCCCTCCCAACGGTTTTGAGGTCCCCTGCGACACGATGAAATCCTCAACAGCACACGATGAAATCCTCAACAAGCACATAAGAAGGCCCAAATCCCCAGGATATAAAAAACACAAGAGGATAAAAAGACCGTTTTATCTTCTTATATGAAATATAAAATTTGAAATACTGTATGTCAAGAAGAAAAAAGAGGGCCGTTAGACCATCAAATCCCCCCCGTTGATGTCCAGCGCCGCGCCCGTGATGTAAGCCGCCCGGTCGGAGCAGAGGAAGGCCACCAGCTCGGCCACCTCCTCGGGTCGCCCCAGCCGGGAGATCGGGAACCGCTCCGCGTAGGCGCGGGCGCGCCCCTCGCTCACCGTGGACCGGACCATTTCCGTGTCGATCAGCCCCGGGCAGACCGCGTTGACCGTGATCCCGTAACGTGCGAACTCCTTCGCCATGTGCCGCGTGAGGCCCAGGACCCCGGCCTTGGCCGCCGTGTAGTGCGCCCCGCCCAGGGTGCTCACGTTCTTCCCGGCCGTGGACGAGAAGTTGACGATCCTTCCCCATCCCGCGGCCTGCATGGACGGCAGGGCGGCCTGCGAGCAGAGGAACGTCCCCTTCAGATTCACCCCCACCACCAGGTCCCACTCCGCCTCCGGGATGTCTAAAAACATCGTGGGCCGCAGGACCCCCGCATTGTTCACCAGGATATGCACGGCCCCGAATCTCTCAACGACCTGCGCGACCATTCTCCGGACGCTCGCCGCATCCGTCACGTCCGCCTGAACGGCGAACGCCTCCGCGCCGGAGGCCCTGAGCTCCGCAGCCGTCCGCTCCGCGTCCTCGCCGTTCAGGTCGTTGACCGCGGCACGCGCCCCGCGCCCGGCCAGGGCGCGAGCCACGGCCCGTCCCATCCCCCGCCCCGCGCCCGTGACCAGGGCCGCCCGGCCCTTGAGAGATTCCGAGATGGACATACCACACCTTTTTAAAAAAACCTCGGCAGATACTCCCGATTCCCCTCCAGCAGCGCCTCCAGCATGGGCCGGGCGATGTCCACGTCCAGCACCCTGGGGTCGCCGATCAGCGCCTGCAGCGCCTTCTGCCGGTCCCCCTCCAGCGCCGCGTCGATGGCCAGCTCCTGCCGCACGAGATGCGGCTCCACGATGGCCCTGAGCACCGGCGGCAGCGGCCCGGCCGTGATGGGGTGGCGCCCCGCCGTGTCATACAGGCACAGCGTCTCCACCACCGCCCCCTCCGGCAGGTTGGAGACCTGGCCGATGTTGGGCGCGTTGACCGAGTCCTTCAGCCGCGCCCCCCCCTCCAGGGCCTCCACGATCCCCACCACGTTGTCCGACGTGGGCGGAAACGCCAGCGGAACCCTTCCCGACGCCATCTCCTCGACCCGCTTCGTCGCCGCCTCCCGCCCCTGCTCCCGGTCCCGGATCGTCGTCAGCCGGATGCCGTAGCGTGAGATCGTCTCCCGGTCCTTCAAAAAGTGCGGAAAAAACTCCGTGATGTGCCGGTCGCTGATCCCCGGCATGTGCCCCAGCTCCCGCCAGAGCCGGAACGCCGCCCGGTTCCCCCCCTCCTCCGCGAACGGGCTGTCCTTCGGGACCCGGTCCACCGGCGTGGCCAGCCACCCGTCCACCCCCATCTCCAGCAGGACCTCCCCCGCGTCCCGCCCCTTCACCTTCAACTCCAGCAACCACGGGCAGTGGTCGATCCCCGCCGTGACATAGTCCGCCTCCTCCGGCCGCTCGGCCCCGGCCAGGGCCGCCAGGTGTCGGGCGTGGTGGTCCACCCCGTGGCACAGCCCGACGGCCCGCACCGTCGTCTCCCGGTTCACCACGCGGGTGAGCGGCGTCAGCGGGTTGGAGACGTTCAGCATGAGCGCCCCGGGCCGGCAGCGCCGCTCCATCTCCCGCGCCAGGTTCACGAACACCGGGACGTTCCGGAGCGCGCGGGACAGCCCCCCCGGCCCCACCGTGTCCCCCACCGGCTGAAAGATGCCGTAGCGTTCCGGGACCTCTAAGTCCACCCGCATGGCCTTCAGCCCCCCCGTGGTGATGGCCACCATGACGTAGCCCGCCCCGTCCAGGCCCGCTGCCAAATCCGTACTCGCCGTGACCCGGCACTTCGAGTCCGTCTCCCCGAAATACCGCTGCGCCAGGCGCTCCATCACCTTCAACGGCGCCGGGTTCAGGTCGATCAGACAGAGCTCCGACCCGCTCAGGTACTCCGACCGGGCCAGGTCCGCGATCAGCTTGGGCGTCCAGGTGTAACTCCCGCCCCCCACCAGGGCGATCTTCACGTTGCGCGTCGGCATG
>CAYRZX010000338.1:0-3655 GCA_964428665.1 uncultured Gemmatimonas sp. | reverse complement strand
TTTCCTGACACACTCAGCGACACATTCCGGATCTCCCCGAGAGACCGCTCGTGCTCCGCGTAGTGGTACTGGAGCAGGTTCCGCACGCGCAGATGCGCGGAGACCCGTCCCACCTCCACGCCCGCGAAGGCGTCCACGAGATAGATCGGGATGAGATCCCGGCTCCCCTCCGGGAAGAGCGCCGACCCCCTCCGGATGCGGCTCGCGTACCGGAACTCCCCCCCCGCGTGCCCGCCCCACCGCCGGAGGGTGAGGGTCGCGTTGGCCACCCATCGGGGCCGGTAGGGCAGCGGGAGCGACCCGCCGTCCGGAAACTGCTCCACCGCGTCTAAGTAGGTCGCGTTGGCCGTCAGGTGGACCGTCCGCCGCCAGTCCGCCTGCAGACTCACCTCCGCCCCGGCGATGCGGCCCCGGGACACGTTCTGAAACCGGACCGTCTGCGTCTCGTCGGGCCGGGCCTCGATCAGGTCCCGGTAGCGGCCCACGAAGACCGCCCCGTCCAGCGCCACCCCCTCCCCGAACTGCCTGACCGCGCCCACCTCCGCCCCCACGCTCCCCTCGGCCCGCAGGCCCGGGTTGGGCCGGATCGGCACCCCGGCGAACGTGGAGTTCGTGTAGACCTCCGAGATGGACGGGGCGCGGAACCCCCGCCCGACCGACGCCCGCACCGTCGTCCGGGGCGTGGCACGGAGGGCCAGGCCCAGCCTGGGGCTCATCTGATCCTCGGTCCGCCCGTCGTCCCGCCAGGAACGGTCGTATCGCGCCCCCGCCGACAGGGTCAGGGCCGGCCACGCCTCCACGTCCCCCTGCGCATAAAACCCGAAGTTCTTCGACGCCCGGTCCCCGAACAGAGACGGGGCCGAGGAGACCCGGTCCACCGTCGCCTCTATCCCCTGCGTCAGCACAACCCCGCGGGCGACCCGGAACTCGTTCTGCGCCTCCCCCCACCACTTGACCGCCCGCGACCCCGCCTGCCGCCCCTCCACGTCGTTGTCGAACCAGGTCCGGAAGAGGGAGGCCCTGATCCGTGTGGCGACCCTCCCGGACCCGAGGTGATCGACCTGGGCGTTGACGTTCAGCTTCCGGGAGAGCGTCTTGTCCCCCACCGCCCCGTCGGGGACCTCTAAGGGCTGGTTCCGGTCCTTCCACTGAATGATCACGTCGTGGTCCTCGGAGGCCCCGTTCAGAGTGAGCGTCGCGACCGTCTTCGGGGAGAACAGGTACTGGAACTTCCCGAACCCGCTGTACTTGCTGGACCGCCCGTTCTCCTTGAACCCCGTCGAATACCGCCGCGCCCCGGCCACTAAGAGCCGGAGCGCTTTCACCCTCCGGCTGTGGCTCCCGTCCACGCCGGAGAGATAGAGCGTCCGGTCCGTCCACTTCCAGGACGGATAGCGCGGGTCCGTGTACACGCCGCCCAGGGCGTTGACCGTCGTCTCCGGCGTCTCGCCCGGCGTCTTCGTCAGCACGTTGATCACGCCCCCCAGCGCCCCGGTGCCGTAGAGCGCCGACCCCGCGCCCTTGACCACCTCCACCCGGTCGACCTGCGCCACCGGGATGGCGTCCCACTTCACGTCCGCCACGTCCGCCGACAGGGCCGGGAACCCGTCCACCAGGACCAGCACCCGGCTCCCCGTCCCCCGGCTGTAGCCCGACGACCCCCGGACGTTCACCTGCCCCCCCACCATGTGCACGCCAGGCGCCACGCCCAGGACCTCGTCTAAGGTCGTGGCGTTGCGGGCCGCGATCTCCGCGCCCCCCAGCACGGACACGCTCACCGGCGCATCCTCGAAACTCTGCGCCCGCTTCGTGGCCGTGACCACCACCCCCGGCATCTCCACCGCCGACGGGACCAGGCGGACAGTCAGCTCCGTCGCCCGGCCGGGGTCCACCCGCACGCCGCGCAGAGAGACGGGGCGATACCCGATCAGGGACACGGAGAGGACATAAGTCCCGGCAGGAATGCCCCGGACCACGAACTGGCCATCCCCCCCGCTCACCGCGCCCAGGACCGTGCCCAGGAGCGCGGCCGTGGCCCCAGGCAGGGGCGCGCCGGTCTCAGCGTCCAGCGCCTGCCCCTGGACCTCCCCCGGTCGCTCCGTCGCGAGGGAGGGACTTGAGAGCAGGCAGAGGAGGCAGAAAACCCATGCACGTGCGACGCACAGACGAGTCTTCACCGCTCAACAGCCCGAAATCCGCCACGATGTCGATCCCTTTGGCGGCCCTGCCAGGTTCCACCACCACGGGCGTGGGCAGGTCCGCCTGCCCCACATGATAACAGCCCAGAAGAGAGTTGACGTTCCAGAACCCCCCCTTCTTCTGCCAGGCGATCACGACCCACTCGTAATCACCGGGGTCCTCGATGCGCACGAAGTACTCGTAGCGGGCCACGCCGAGGGTCACGGCCGTGTCCCACGCGGCGATGGCGAAAAAGTCCGCCAGCTTCTGCGGCCGTTTTTTGTAAACGGCCACGGCCACGTCCGCCGTCTCCTCCGGCCACTTCCCGACGAACGTGATCGTCCCCTTGATCCCCATCGCGTCCGGCGGGCCGGGGCCCAGCCCGTGCCCGACGCCACAGCCGTGCAACAGGAGCGTGAGGAATATAAAAGACAGAAAGCTCCTCACAGCCTTTCCCAGTCGAACACCACCCCGATGTACTCCTCCTTCCTGTGCGCCAGGCCGTGGTACGCCTCCTGGCACTGCGCCGGGCTGAGCAGATGGGACAGCAGCGGTTCGGTCTGGAGGCGGCCCTGCTGAATCCAGCCCAGGATCTCCCGGTAGTTCCGGGTGATCGAGACCTTCAGCGCGTCGTTCTCCGGCGTCGAGTAGAGCCACTCCAGCGCCCCGACCATCCGCAGCCCCTGGAGATGGATGCGGCTCAGCATCGGCGTCATGTCCATCGTGTGCCGGGCGCGGGGGCTGCCCAGGAGGACGATCTCCCCGTGCCGGCGGAGCAAATCCACCCCCTGCGCGATCAGGTCCGACCGCCCGATCGCCTCCACCACCACGTCCGCCCCCTTCCCGCCCGTGGCGTCCAGCACGGCCTGCTTGAGGTCCGTGGCAGACGGGTTGACCGTGCGCCCGATCCCGCACGCCCGCGCAATCCCCAGCCGCCTCTCCGCGATGTCCACGCCGATGACCTCCGCCCCGGCGATCTGGAAGAGCTGCGCCGCGAAGTTCCCCACCAGCCCCAGGCCGATCACCACGACCACGTTCCCCGCCGTGACGCCGGAGCTTCGAAGGGACGTGATGGCCACCCCCGCCATCCGCGTGAACACCGCCTTTTTGGGGTCCAGCCCCTCCGGGACCTTCACGCAGAACCGGTCCAGGCCCCACTTCACGTAAGAGGCGTGGTTGGCAAAGCTCAGGATGCTGTCCCCCGGCCTCACCTCCGTCACCTTTGCCCCGGCCCTGACCACCTCGCCCAGATTCCCATAGCCCGTATTGCGAGGATAGACGAGGGGCGCAGTCCGGCCCGGGTGCTCCTCTTCGAGGCCCGTGTAGTGCGACCCCTCCGTGCCCGCGCTCACCACCGAGCAGCGCGTCCGGACCAGGACCTCCCGGTCCCCCAGGGCCTCGTCCAGCTCGTCCTCCACCAGCGCCGCCTCGCCAATCCTGAGGAAACGGATGCGTTTGATCTTCATGAAAGCCTCCA
>CAYRZX010000337.1:5662-7486 GCA_964428665.1 uncultured Gemmatimonas sp. | reverse complement strand
TATTTCTCGTCGTCGGTCACAGAAATTTCCTCCTTTGCGCTTGACAGGCCCCCGTCTCCTTTGTACCCTTCAGGGAAGGGGGTCCGCCGGGGTCAGGTCTTAAAAAAGGAGATCGCCATGTCCCAAGACACAGCCGTTTCCCCTCACGTCGGCACGAAGCTCCTGTTTGAGAACGACCGCGTCCGGGTCTGGGACCTCCGGCTGGAGCCCGGCCAGGGCACGGGCCTCCACCGCCACACCTGCGACTACCTCTACGTGGTCATCGGGGACGGAAGGCTCCAGGCGCGCGACGCGGACGGGAAGCCGCGCCCGGCGATGGAGATGCAAGACGGGGAGGTGCGGTTCCGGGAGATCCGGGGCGAGGACGTCCACGAGGCCGTCAACGTCGGCGCGGGGGCGTGGAGGAACATCATCGTGGAGCTGAAAAAATCGGAACGATGAAGTATGAACGATGAACGATGAGCAAAGACAACGATGAAGTATGAACGATGAACGATGAACAAAGAGCAACGATGAAGTATGAACGATGAACGATGAACGAAAAGCAAAATGGGTTTACGTGTTTACTTCAGCGTTCTGCGTTCAGCGTTCTGCGTTGCCTTTCGAGTCCGCCTGATACGTCCCCTCGTCGAACAGCGCCCGGAAGGCGACCGCCGCGGCCACGGTGATGGCGATGGGGATGAGGAAGATCTTCGCCCAGGCGTGGCCGCCGTCGGGCAGCGCGAAGAAGTCGTGCACCCGGCCGCTGAAGAAGTGCCCCACGAGCATGCCCACGCCGTTCGTGGCGAACACCATCAACCCCTGCGCGCTGGCCCGGATGTCCCTGTGGCTCAGCCGTTCCGCCGCGATCATGCCCCCGACGAAGAAGAACGAGTAGCAGATGCCGTGCAGCGTCTGCGCGGCCACCACCAGCCAGACCGGCTGCCCGACCGCGAACACCGCGTAGCGCACCGGCCAGGCCAGGATGCCCAGGAAGATCGTCGCCCGCATGCCGTACCGCCTCAGGCACGGGGCCAGCAGCAGCATCAGCGCCACCTCGCCCACCTGGCCCAGGCTCATGGCCAGGTTCGCCGTGCTCTCGGCCAGCCCGGCGCCGTGCTGCGGCTCCGTCAGAAACAGGAAGGTCAGGTTGTAGTAGAACGGCAGCTCGATGGCCACGACGAACGAGATGGCCAGGAGCGCCGCGAAGTTCCGGTTGCGCGTCAGCTTCAGCGCCTCTAAAAAGGCGTAGGGGTTCTTCGCCTCCCGCGCCGGCGGGGTGTGCGGGAGCGTCAGGCAGTAGAGGCCCATGAGCGCGGACAGGGCCGCTGCGGCCAGGAGACAGTCCCCCACGTGGGTCTGCCCCGGCGCTCGCCCCTCCCAGAACCGCAGGTAGGCGCTCATCAGCCAGTTGACGGCGATCCACCCCAGCGTGCCCCAGACCCGGATGTTCCCGAACCTCCTGGAGTCCCCCGTGTGGTGGAAGGCGATGGCGTTCGTCAGGGCAATGGTCGGCATGTAGAGGACGGCGTAGAGGAAGACGCACGTCCAGAGGGGCAGGAACTCCGTCTGAAGCCACGCCAGGCACATCAGCGGCGCGCCCAGGAAATGGCAGATCGCCGTGAAGATCTGGCTGGGCATGAACCGGTCCGCCACCCACCCGGCCATCAGCGGCGAGACGAGCGCCCCGAAGGCCGTGGTCCCGAACACGTAGCTGATCTGCCTGCCGGTGAAGCCGAGACGCCCCATGTGGCCCGCGATCAGGACCGCCCAGGAGCCCCAGACGGCGAACTGGATGAACATCATCGCGGACAGGCGCAGATAGACGGCGGACTCCCGTTTCAT
>CAYRZX010000337.1:0-5562 GCA_964428665.1 uncultured Gemmatimonas sp. | reverse complement strand
CGATTCGCCTGGATCGTCTCCACATTCCAGAGGTCCGAGAACTTCAGCGCTCGCGGGCAGTGCCCGTAGGCCTCCTGGACCTCCACGACGATGCCCTGCAGCATGACGGCGTTGTCGTCCGGGTTGTGGAGGGACATCTCGACCTTGCGCCGCTCCAGCTCCTCCCGGCTGACGATCGTGGCCCGCCCGTTGACGCGCACGGTCCTGTCCACCCCCGGGATGAAGAAGATCAGCCCCACGCCGGGGCTCTGTTCCACGTTCAGATAGGACTGGAACAGCTTGTTGCCCGCCACGTCGGGGATGAGCAGATGGCGGTCGTCCAGGACGGTCACGAACCCCGGCCTCCCCCCCTTGGGCGAGGCGTCGCAGCGGCCCTCCGCGTCCGCCGTGGCCATGACCAGAAACGGCGACCGCCCGATGAACGCCCGGACCTCCTCGGACAGAAAGCCCTTGACCTTCTGCTGCACGCGCTCGACCGGCGCGCCGAACTGCCGTGTGAAGCGGTTGTCAAAAGAGGTAACGGTTGTGGACATCAAGTTCTCCTTGTCTCATACCTTCTCATCCAGCGCCTCGCGCACCCTGCGGGCCAGGGCCTCCGGCGCGAACGGCTTCTGGAGAAACGCCATGTCCGCCCCCAGGACGCCCTGGCGGACGATCTCGTCGTCCGTGTATCCCGATATGTAGAGCACCCGCATGTCCGGCCGGAGGGGCCTCAGCAGCTCGGCCACCTCGCGCCCGTTCATCTCCGGCATCATCACGTCCGTCACCATCAGGTGGACCGGCCCTGCATGCCCCTCGCTCACCCGCAGGGCTTCCGCTCCGCTTGACGCCTCCAGCACGATGTAGCCGAAAAGCTGAAGCATCCGGCAGACCAGGTCCCGCACCGCATCCTCGTCGTCCACCAGGAGGATCGTCTCCGAGCCTCTGGGCAGCCTGCTGAGGGCAGTCTCCGGTTGAACGGCCTCGACCTCCTCCTCCTCGAACCGGGGGAGATAGATGCGGAACGTCGAGCCCTTCCCCGGCTCGCTCTCGACGGAGATGCTGCCCCCGCTCTGCGTGACGATCCCGTAGACCGTGGCCAGGCCCAGCCCCGTCCCCCGTCCCTGCTCCTTCGTCGTGAAGAACGGCTCGAACAGGTGGGACAGGGCCTCGGCGTCCATCCCGGCCCCGGTGTCGGCCACCGCCAGCATGACGTGAGGGCCGGGCCGGACGGAGGGGCGCTCGCGGGCGTAGTCCTCGTCCAGCGCCACGTCGTCGGTCTCGACGGTCAGCCTCCCCCCCTCCGGCATGGCGTCGCGGGCGTTGACGGTTAGGTTCAGGATGACCTGCTCGATCTGCACCGGGTCGGCCTTCACGCGCTCCAGCCCCGGCCTGAGGATGGTGACCAGGTCGATGCGCTCCCCCAGCAGACGCCGGAGCGCCTGGTCCATGTTGAGCACCACCTCGTTGAGGTCCAGCACCTCCGGCTGGAGCACCTGCCTCCGGCTGAAGGCCAGGAGCTGCCGGGTCAGCGAGGCGGCCTTATCCCCGGCCTTTCTGATCTCCTCCACCTGCCCGCGCATCCGTTCGCCCTGGGGGAGGTTCACCAGGAGGAGTTCACAGTAGCCCAGGATCACCTGGAGCAGGTTGTTGAAGTCGTGGGCGATCCCCCCGGCCAGCTGCCCCACGGCCTGCATCTTCTGCGCCTGGCGGAGCTGCTCCTCAAGCTGTTTGCGCTCCGTCAGGTCCCGCGCCACCCCGATCAGGTAGTTATCCCCGTCCACGAAGAACAGGGCGATGGCCCACTCCACGCAGATCATCCGGCCGTCCCTCTGCCGGAGCAGGCCCTCGTAGACCTTAGGCTCCCCTTCCATCAGGCCCGGGAGGACCTCCTGCCACTGGCGCACGGCCTCCGGGGGGTGCAGCCGGGCGATGTCCAGGCCCATGAGCTCATCCCTGGAGTAGCCGGTGAGCTCCGCCGCGCTGCGGCTGGCCAGCAGGATGATCCCCCTCCCCTCGGTGATGAAGACGGCGTCTCCGATGTACCTGAAGATCATCTCCGACCAGACGTGGGCCGACCTCCGCCACCGGATGTCACGCAGGTGCAGGAGCAGATGACGCCGCCCCTCCACCTCGATGGGGTGCAGGTCCACGTCCACGGGCAGCGGCCTCCCCTCCAGGAGGACGAGACGGGTCTCAAAGATCGGGATCTGGCTCCCCTCAAAGGCCCCCAAGACGGCCGCCTCGAACTCATCGCGATCGGCCGGGTTGAGAACCTCTATGAGGCGCGTGCCCAGAAGCCGCTGGGGGCCGGAGCCGATCAGGGACACTGCCGCGTCGTTCGCCTGCACGACCAGGCCGGCCTCGTCCAGCAGGACCATCGGGTCCGCCGATCGCTCGAACAGCGCCCGGTAGCGCGCCTCGGACTCCCGGATCACCCGCTCCAGGCGCTGGACCCGGAGCTGGGCGTCCACCCGCGCCAGCAGCTCATCCCTGTTGAAAGGCTTGGTGATGTAGTCGTTGGCCCCCTTGCGGAACCCCTCGATCATTTGCGCGCGGTCGTTCAGGGCGGTCAGCACGATGACCGGGATGCCCTGCGTGGCCCCCTCCTGCCGGAGGACCTCCAGGACCTGAAAGCCGTTCATGCCGGGCATCTTCAGGTCCAGAAAGACCAGGTCGGGAAGCTCGCGCCGCACGGCCTCCAGGCCCTCCTCCCCGCCGGAGGCCTGGGTGATCTGATGCCCGTAAAACGCGAGCGTATCGGACAGGATCTCCCGGACGCCGGATTCGTCGTCAATGATGACGATGTTGGCCATGAAGCCCCCCACAGCAACGATGAACTCGGAACGCAGAACGATGAACGAAAACCACAAGGGCTGTTTCGCTTTTCGTTCATCGTTCATCGTTCATCGTTCATCATTCGTATTCTGCCGTCGCCACGCTGGCGATCTCGAACCGGTTCTCCCCCGTCCACGACCGGCCCGGGAAATAGCAGTGACGCCCCGTCCCATCCGGCTCGACCTCAAACCCGGGGTCATCCCCCAGCTCCAGGGCCGTCCGCCCCCCTCGCTCCGAGACGCCCGACACCCCATACCCGTACGTGAACCCCGCCCCATCCCTCACGACGGCGGTCAACCCCTTCAGCCGGTCCCCCTTTGGAAGGGGGCCCTCCACCACCAGACCGTCCACCGGGTCCCCCTTCGCCCTCCGGAGAACCCCCAGGACCTTCCCCTCGATCACGCCCTCCCCCATCAGCCGCAACGACCCCTTCTCCAGCGTCGTCCCCCCCACCAGCGTCATCCGCTCCACCTTCCCCCCTCGCTCCCGCACGAACCCCAGCCGGCCCTGCAGGACCAGGTCCCCGGCCTTCACCGTCCGACCTCCGTCCTCCGCGCAGACCAGATAGTCCGTCCGGTCCCCGCAGGTGATCCTGATCGCCACGTCCCCCGGCGTCCCCCCCTCCAGCGTCAGGGGCTCTATATTATCAATGATGTGATGTCCTTCAAATGGCTCCAGAACAGACAGATACGTGCTTACAAGACCCCTCTCCTCCCGCCGCGCGATGAGCATCGGCATCGTGAAGTCGTCCACCTTTCCGTCGTCCTCCCCGGCGCGCCGGATGGAGGGCGCGACCCCGAAAAACAGCTCCGTCCCCGGCTCCGGGACGCCGTGCACGCGCACCGCCGCCTTCGGCTCTCCCTCGCTCGTGAACGTCGCCGTCCAGACGCCGGAAGGGGTGGCGCTCTGCACGTCCCGCACGAAGGCGTAGGCGATGTTGTGCCCCTCCGCGTCCCCGGTGACGCTCTCGCCGGTCGGGAGGCGCGCCTTCACCCCTGCCGGCAGCATCGTGGCCCCGTATGGGGTCCTGACCAGGTCCGTCTCCAGCGCCCCGTCGCAGTTTGCGTCCCCCACCAGCGCGTACTCGTGCCGGCGTCCCCCCGATACCCGGAACAGGTCCACCAGATACGCCTCCTCAGGAGATACCCCCACCATCACCAGCATCCGCCGGTAGACCTTCGCCACGCCGGGGTACGCCCGCTCCCCGCTCGCCTCCACGGCCTGAAACATCTCGTCCTGCGGGGCGTAGAGCAGCAGATTCCCGTCCGAAGGCTGCCGCTCGGACCCGCGCGCCTGGTCCTCCCCGTCCACCATCACCGTGCTGTGCGACAGCGTGCAGATCGTCCAGCAGCGGTGGCGCGTGTGGGTGTAGCCGATGTCGGACAGCCGCTCCTGGCCGTGCGAGAAGAGCGTGATGCTCAGGGTATCCGCGTGCTGGTGGCCGTAGCCCCCGGAGAAGTGGAGGTGCGCCTGCATCTGACCCGGCCCCCGGCCCCGCCCCAGCCGGGCGTGCCCCACGCCCGTCAGCAGCGCCGGCCCTGAGACCTCCGTCGCGGACGCCGGGGCCTCCGCCGTCCTCCGTCTCCCCCTCCCCCTCTCTCTGGCCCACGTGTCGTGGAAGGCCACCACTCGCCCGCTGGGATATCTCAAAATCCCCGGGATGCGCCGCGCCTTCTCTAAGATCGGGAACCGTCCGACCAGGTCCAGGTCCTGGTAATGCTCCCGGTCCCCCGGATGGATGTAGTCGGACGGGTCGCTGTAGCCCTTCAGCAGGTCGATCAACTGCGACAGACCGCCCACCGTCTGGTTGTGGTAGGAGACCGCCCCCTCCCGCCACATCCCGTCCACGAAGAACTGGCCCCTCACCAGCCTGCCGATCCGGTCCACGGCGTCGTGGATGTAGTCCGGCTCCCCCAGAACGCGCCCGGCCACGATCATCCCCCGCAGCAGCGTCGGGTCCATGTTCCCCAGCGCCACCGGAATGGCCCGCACGAAGGAGACGCTGGCCCGGAACAGGTCGTCCTCGACCCGCCGCCGCATCGCCTCGTCCATCTCCCCGCTGTCCCGGATCAGGTCGTAGGCCCGGATCAGGTCCTCCGGGATGTCCATATACGCCCACCAGGACCACTTCGCCGCCCGGTAGGACTCCACCGGGTAGGGGAACCCCTGGTCCCCGGAGAAGATGATCTTCTGGATGAACGGCAGGTCGTAGTGGACGCAGTAGCCGGGATAGACCTCCGCAAATCGGTTCAAAATCAGCGCCGCCCGACGCGCGCAGGACCGGTCCCCCGTCAGGTGATACAGCGCGGCCAGGTCGTGGGCCACGTCCGCGAAGTACTCCCGCGCCAGGTACCAACCCTTGGCCTGGAAGAAGTGGCGGTAGCCCTCCTTCGGCTCTGTCTGAGGGGCGGAGGCCGGGCGAGGCCGGGGAGGAAGCGTCGGGGCCTCGTAGCAGGGATACTTCTGGACCTCCCCGCGCGGGTTCTTCACGAGGAGGAGCCTGTTCTCCGGGAACTTCTCGTTCGGAAAGCGCATCTCGCAGAACCTGCAAAACACCTCGTCCGGGCGCTCGATCGTCCACGAGATCTGCCCCTCCTGCGTCCCGCCGTCGCAGTTGGGGCACCCCACGAAGTAGATCCCCGACCGCTCCGGGATCAGGCGCAGCAGCTCGGCCTCCGAAAGTTGCATCACCGGCCCGAGCCTCTGGCGGACCTGTTCCACGTCCCCCACCCTCGAGGACAGGGA
>CAYRZX010000336.1:0-7517 GCA_964428665.1 uncultured Gemmatimonas sp. | reverse complement strand
GGCCGATCTGGAACGGGAGGCCGTGAAACGTCTGCGCCCCCACGGGCGGCTTGGCATCCGGGCCGATCACCTCGGCGCCCGCGTTGCAGTGGGCGGACAGGTCGAGCGGTTGATAATCAGTCATGGCGGCACCTTTCAAGCTGAAACGGGGAAGCGGGGAAGCGGAGAATCGGGGAAAAGTCATCACCGTTTCTCCGCGTCACCGTTTCTCCCCTTCTGGGTTAGAAGTTATGGGTTGGGTGGGGCAGTGCAGATCAGGATCTCCAGCATCTCGTCCCCCGTGTTCTCCACCCCGTGCTCGCACCAGGGCGGCAGGTGGATGAAGGTCCCTGCCCGCACCTCCACTTTCTTTCCGGCCAGGGTCATCGTGCCCTGCCCGCGCAGAATGGCATAGCACTCCTCCGTGTGGTGGCTGCCCGGCTTCAGCTCCACGTGGGGCGGCACGTAGAACATCACCAGGCTCATGTTTTTGGACGGCGCCCTCGGGTTGGTGGGGTGGACCACGCGCACCCCGATACCCTCACAGTCCGGGTACTTCACCGGCACCCCGTCCTGCACCGTGACGACGTTCGGCTGCACGCGCTTTTTGGGCTTCGGAATGGGCGGCTTGCCCTGGTACCCCTTGAACATGGTGATTTTGGCCATGAGTGGCTCCTCTGAAATTTACCGATCTATCCCCCTGACCCCCTGCTCGACACGCAGACGCGGGGACGCGGGGAATCCCCGTATCTCCGCGTCTCCCTTTCTCCGTTTCGGGGAAGGGCCGGGGGAGGGGTCATCCTCGCGCCGGCTCCGTCATCTCCGCCCGCGCCCTGGCCGATAGCGCCGCGAGTCCCCCTTCGTGCTCCATCACCTGCCTCAGGTGCCGCATCCGCGAGGGCGACGCCGTCCCCCGCATCACGTCCGAGTGCAGGTGTTCGACCCAGAACCGGGCGTGCGCCCCGATGTACTTTTCCAGATCCTGGATCTCCTCCACCGTCTCGCAGCGCCGGCAGTTGTTGAGCGTGAACATCCGCCGGCGCCTGTCCCCCCCGAACGACGCGTGCATCAGGTTGTGATTGAACGCCACCACGTCGCCGGGCCGGGACTCCAGCGCCACGGCCGGCACCTCCCGCTGCTCGATCCCCCACAGCTCCGGAGACCGCCGCGCCTGCCGGGCGTCCCACGTGTTCTGAAGGTCGATCCGATGCGAGCCGGGGATGACCCTCAGGCAGCCCGTGTCCCGCCCCACAGGGTCCAGGTAGATCGCCACCTTGAGGTATTTGCCCACGGCGTGAAAACCGTCGCTGTGCCAGCCCGTGTCCCCTGCGTAGAAGTTGCCGTCCCCGCCCAGGTAGTTGAACGCCTCGCCCAGCAGCCCCGCGATCAGGCCGTCCACGCCGGGATGGTCCAGCAGCGCGCAGAGGCGCTCGCGCTGGTCGATGAACGGAACGATGCACGACCGCTTCGTCCCGTCGTGCGTCACCCCGCGATCCTGGAACACGGCCTCGAACTCCTCCGTGACCCAGTCTATATCCTCCTTTAGCAGTCCTGGCATGACGAGATACCCGAACGTCTCGAAGAACTGCTTCTGCTGCGAGGTCAGTTCCATGTGCATCGCTCCTTTCTACCACTCCCTCGCGTACCCGGCGGTCCAGCCGCCGTCCACGACCAGGACCGCGCCGTTGACGTAGCTCGCCTCGGGCGAGACCAGGAACAGGACCGCGCTCGCGATCTCCTCCGGCCTCCCCGGCCTGCCCAGCGGGATGTGCGACAGCAGGCTCGCGGCCTTCTCCGTGTAAGACCCGTCCGGCCCGTAGAACAGCGCCTCCGTCCCCCGCGTCAGCGTGGACCCCGGCGCCACGGCGTTGACCAGGATGCCCTGCGGCCCCAGCTCCAGCGCCATCGACCGGGTCAGGTTGGCCACGCCCGCCTTGGCCGCGATGAACGCGCTCTGCAGGCGCAGCGGCACCAGGCCCGCAATCGAGCTGATGTTGACGATCCGCCCCCCTCCGCTCTTCAGCATCAGGGGGATGACGGCCCGGCTGGTGGCAAACACCCCGGTCAGGTCCACCCGCAGGATGCGGTTCCAGTCCTCCACAGAATACTCCTGGATGGGCACGCGCCCGCCCGTGGTGTTGATGCCCGCGTTGTTGACCAGGATGTCCACCTGCCCGAACCGGCCCTCCACCCGCCCGGCCACCAGCTCCATGTGGGTGAAGTCGGACACGTCGCCCGAAAGGGCCAGGCACGTCCTGCCCACCTCCTGCGCGGCCTGCGCGCCCGCCTCTCCGTCAACATCCACAATGACGACCCGCGCGCCGTTGTCCGCCAGCGCCTGCACGATGGCCCGCCCGATGCCGTGCGCCCCCCCCGTGACCACGGCCACGCGGTCCTTCAGGTCTACCTGCATGGTTTCCCCTTCAAGAGTCCCACGTCCTGAAAAAACCCCTTCAGCCGTTCCACGTCCTCCTCCCCCGCGCTGACGAAGGGGGGCCGACGCCAGCGCGACGCGACCCCGAAGACCTCCATCGCGCAGTGGATCAGGCTATCCAGCCCTCCGGGAAAAGTCTCCCCCATCCGGAACAGCGGCTGGTCGTAAGCGTCCACGACCCGGCGCGCCTCCTCCAGGTCTCCCTCCCACAGCGCCTTCCAGTAGGCCTGCGTCACCTCCGGCGCGAAATGGATGTGGATCGAGAAACTCGCCCCCACCCCTGCCGGCCAGAGCATCAGGTGGCGCGCCTTGCCCCCGCCCGCGATCATCGGCCAGCGGTCCCCGTATTGCCGGGCGACCCGGTAGGCGTAGTCCATGCCCATGTCCTCCTTGAACGCCACCACGCCAGGCGAACGCTCCGCGAGGACCTCCAGCGTCCGGAACGGCACATTCCCCACCAGCATCACCGGCATCACCCCCGCAACCGCCGCGTAGTGCGCGGCCAGGCTCTCCGGCGTGGCGCTCCCGCCCCAGTCCGGCGGGCGGACCATGAGGACATCCGCGCCCACGCCCCGGCAGTAAGTCGCAAACTCGACCGCCTTGCCCGTCCACCACATCCGATCCGCGGCCACCACCAGCGCCCGTCCCCCGGTCTGCTCCACGACCAGCTTCGTCAGCCTCGCGACCTCCTCATCCGTCAGGATCGTGAACAGGCTGTCCCCGTAGGTCAGCAGGATGATGTCGCTCCCGCCGGAGATCGCCAGGTCGATGACCCGCCGCGACGCCCCCTCGTCGATCTCCCCGTCCCGCGTGAACGGCGTCGGGAACGAGCAGACCGCCCCCCTGATCCGCGCGCGAACTTCGTCAGGAGTGAGTTTGGCCATAATATCCTCTCGCCATCGGAACCAGCGGGATCACGAAGGACGCGAAAGCCGTCCCCCCACACCTCACCCACGAAAGACACGAAACCCATCCTTCAGTAAGTTTCATCTGGCCATCTATGGCCCAAAATCTGTCGGTTTACCCCTTGGTGTAGGGGCGGCCCTCTGTGGCCGCCCGGCGATTCTATCGCATCAGACCGACGGGCGATCACATGGGATCGCCCCTACAGTTCATGATCAAATCGCCTGAATCGTGGGCATTAGGGGCCATTGGAACACTGATCCTTACCGATCTTCAAAGCTAGGCCAGGATCATTTTCTCAAACCTCTCCTTTGCCTCCCGCCACTTCACCTCTGCCTGTCGCTCCAGTTCGTGGGCCTTGTCTAACTGTTTGGTGATTTTGTTGGCGATTCTCTTTTGTTCCTCAAGCGGAATGCCGTCCTTGCCGCTGGCAGGGACAATAAATTGCCCGATGTCAGTATCGTAAATATGAATCTGCCCCGATGAACCAGAAAACCATTTGTCAAACTGCATCTGTCCAAGATGAGAACGTAAAAAGTAGCAAACAAAATAAGGATCATAGTCGCCTTTTACCCGAACAGCAAGAAGTTCTCCACTAATCATCGCGGACTCATCTTGGTCGTAAACATCCACTTTCCCCATTGAGACATAACCGGTAGAGGCGATCAGGATATCACCTTTGCGGACCTGCGCGGCAGGGTGGGCAGCAAAGAATTCCTCTGACACCTTGAGGGCGTTTTCGTAGTCAATGTAGCCATTCTTCAGGTCAACGGTCTTCAGGACGGTCACCGTGCCGAACTCATCATAGTCGGGCTGCTCGCCGCGCACGATTGGTTCGCGACAGATTTCAGAAAGGGAGATGGTACGATAGAGACCTTGTAGCTCGCTCAACGCCTGATAGCGCGGATGGAAGAAAAGATAGTGCAAGCGGTCAGCTACTTCGTCAGGAAATACAGAGAAGCATAGGGTCTGTGTCTCGGCACCTGTTTTGAAGAAATAATTGGTTGTGGCAGGAAGCAACATCTCAATGCCCAACTCAGCCGACAAAATTTTGTCCGTCGTCTCGCGGACTTTTTTAGCTTGTCCATCCAACCATCGAGCTGAGATTTCGATAGGTTCAATAGCTTTAACAATACTGCGTTGGACTTCGGGAGGAGGCTTAGGTACACGTACTTGAGGTAAATCTGTCTCTTGATTGATGGCAGGATAGCCTGAACCGCTGCATAACTGCTCAAACTGCAAAGTCGTAAGCTCAGATCTCAGCGCATAAAAAAGAAATTCCTTGAGAACATCACTCTTGCAGTTCAGAACGGCAAATCCGGTTGAACATATCTGGTTGTCTAGTTCATTTAATACCATACAGATTGCGTTTCGCGTCGGACGTGTGGTAGAAAGGAGGACATTGCCCTTTCCCATAACACGTCGCATCCGTGAACTTGTCGCCTGGTATCCCAACATGGTTTCAGGAGATGACACCCCTCGAACTGTGTCAATACTACCAATGTCTACGTATAAAAATTCTTGGTCAGGATTCTCCTGTGGATTACGACTTTCGTTCAGAAAGTTTGCCACTCTATTCAGGGGCACGAATGGGAATCGGGCGACCGCTATTTGGCGTTCAATAATATCAAAAATGGTGTCGTTATACAGTGCATCTAATCTGCTTCCCCGTAGCTCTTCAGGAAAGCGATGGCAACAGTGAGAAAAGTCAAACATCACAAACTCCCTCCCTCGAACTTCTGCGCCAGGAATCGCTCTTTACGAAACTCCACGCCACTGTAAGAAGTCAATACCTTGTGGTTAAAGTCGGAATACTTCTCTAACAGCGCCTCAAAGTCATTCACACAAACCTTGCCTTTCGTGTCCAGGCCGACGCGCTCCACGTGCCCAAAGAAGATCGGCTCTCTCTGGACGGCGCTGGGATCGGTTTTCTTCACAGCGTACAGAATAGAGGTTTTGGTCGAAGTGTTCGAGATCGGCACGAAGGTATCGCGGGTCAGGGAGATGATGGCCTTGATGTAGAAGTGTGTGCGCAGGAAGTCGCGCACAGGGCCGTAGTTGTCTGTGTTGAGAATCCCTTCGTCCAGAATGATGAGCACTTTTCCTCCGCGCCATTCAGGAGGGTTGTCGGGATAGGAGTTGCCCTTGAGGTAATGCCAGATGGCGGCCAGGAACATCGCACCGCCCTTCATCGTGTTGCCGGTGATCTCCCACTCCACCTGCCCTGTGCGGATTTTGGCATCCAGTTCGGCGGCCTGAGATTCGTTCTGCGCAATCGTCTTGCGTTTGCTCCGGGCGGAGGAGCAGAGTCGTTCATGCCCTTTAACCGCTTCAACTTGCTGCAACTCGCGCCTCCGCGCCTTCTCTTCCTTAGTACCCGCGCTCTGGCTGAGGCGCAGCCATTCCTGTATGACGCCTTCTTTTTCTGCTTCTGTAATCTGTCTTTCCAGTTCCGCCAGTTCCGAACCGTAGACTTCTATCCGTTCACGTACCGCCTTCAGCCGCTCCGCAGTGAGATTCTTGCGCGGAAGGATGGGCATGCGCTCAAACTTTTGCAGCAACATCCTCAGGTCTGCCTCCGGCGAATCACCGTCTTCGGGGTCCACGAAGGGGATGACCTGATAGTTGAGTTCACCCAACGGGGGGTTGGTCAGCACCACATCAAAGGCATTGTCGAACGAGTCATGCCCGTTGAAGCTATGCTTGTGCAGCGTCAGCCCGTTGTAGCCAGACCCACCGAAGATATTGGACTTGCCGTCGCCGTGAATCCACATGTTCATCTTGGCGATCTTGGCGATGCGTGGGTCAATGTCCGCCCCAAAGAGGCGATGAAGGCGTACCTGGTCTTTCTCTTTGGACTTATGGCGCACGTCGGATCTCCCCACCTTATCCAGCATGTCGTTCATGGCATAGATGAGGAACCGTCCCGTACCGCACGCGGGATCAAGCACCATGTCCTTGTAGTCCAGTTCGGCTAACTTGACCATGAACCGTACAACGTTCTCAGGTGTGAAGAACTGCCCCACCTTAACGTCTTTTTCCGCTCGCAGGGCAAGCACCTCATAGACCGCGCCAAGAGCGTCAATCTGCGTGCCGAGAAAATTGTATTTTCCCAACACCGGGATAACGTAATCGAGGATAAAATCATCGTTGACAGAATCTACAAGATTGTCCCCCTCGGTGAACATCTGCGAGGTCAAGAACTCGCCTTCCCGCTTGATGTCTTCAAAGAGTTTGTGGATAGCCCGCTTTCGATGGCGCGTCTGGGCGTCCACGCTATCTTGGCGGTAGGTTGCAAAGGCTTCGGGTGAACGCAGGCGATTCGTGAACCTGTCTCGTTCACGCTTCTCCTCATAGAGCTTGAGAAAGACCAGATAGATGAGGGTGTCAATGGCGGCATGAGCAACCGCAATTCCGTTCTCCCGCATGTGGTTTTCCATGCGCGCGAGGTCTTTGATGAGGGTCTCTAAGGTGCGCCGATCTCGTTCGATCTCCTCGCGTTCGACAATCTCAAAAAGTCCGGCATCGGTGGGAAAAACATTTTGCAAGAGCAACTTTCGGATGCGGAGATCGTCAATGAATTCGGTGTGACGATCGAACAACTTTATGAAGGCGCTCACGGGATACAGGTCTGCCTCACTCTCGCGGAGGCGCGTTGTCCAGAGTTCGAGCGCGTCGAAGCAAAGCGGAAGGATTTTATGGTCAGACTTGCCCTCTTTAGCACGTTGTTGATTGTGATCACGAATACCATCCAACATACGAGGCGAGGTTTCAGGCGAGACAAACACGCAGTAACAACGTTTTTGCCCATGGCTTGCCTTGACCTGATCCAAATGGGCACGAATCGAGTTGAGTTCTCTGTCTTGGGCTGCGCCTCTGCTTTTGGTCGGCTCAAAGGTCAAGACGATTTGCTTGTTTGAAGCGACAATATCCGGCAAACCCGACGGGGCATGACTCCCCTCCGTTCCACGGTGAATAACTTTCATGCTGCGTTTTTCCAAAGCGGTTTTTAAATCTTCAGCTATGGTCTGTTCCAGTTGCGTATGAGCATCCAGCGCATCGTATTTGGACATAGAAGTTTCACTCCATCAAACTGCTTCAAGGAATCGAAATCATTGAAAGAAATTCAGTGGCACTGACAACAGCGTATACTTTCCCCCGAAATCTAGACCACGAGCTAAGGTGGAAAAATCACCTGATA
>CAYRZX010000335.1:0-7521 GCA_964428665.1 uncultured Gemmatimonas sp. | reverse complement strand
GGAGGTGCTGACATGGCCCGTCCTGTGAGGTTGCCCGATGAGGTGGAGCCGCTGGCGCGGTTCGTGGAGGAGACGCCCCCGCGGGAGATCGTGCGGGAGACGGTGAAGCGTCTGCGCGGGGGCGTCACGGAGG
Source organism: uncultured Gemmatimonas sp. (assembly GCA_964428665.1). Classification (GTDB taxonomy): domain Bacteria; phylum Latescibacterota; class UBA2968; order SICM01; family SICM01; genus SICM01. The sequence goes on along the minus strand of CAYRZX010000335.1, from coordinate 7,388 downwards.
GGGAGATGATGGTTGCCGCGGCGCTGGCGGTCATGCGGTCCACGGAGATGCCCTTCGTCCACCACGGCGGGCCGCTGCACCCGGTGGCGGCCCTGCCGGCGGTGGAGGCGACGATGGGGCGGATGGGGGAGGGGCTGCGCTGGCTGCCGCTGATCCAGGACGTGGCCCTGGCCAACCGGCACATCCACGACCCGGCGTCCGGGCCGTCCATCATGCCGGAGATCGAGCCGGTGGGGGCGGGGGGCGTGGACGCGACGGTCGAGGCGTTCCGGAAGTGTCTGGGCCGGAACTATACAAACGGGGCGGAGCACCATTTCCTGTGGCTCCTTCAGAACGCCCAGGGCAGGGCGACGGAGGCCCTGCTGAGCGTGGCGGTGGACAACTACCGGCACGACGAGCACAAGCTGATCGCGGCCGTGAACGCCCTCAGGCTGCTGGATCGCATCGGCTGGCAATTTGCCCCGGTCCTGCTGCGGGGGGTGGTCCGCTACAACTTCATGCCGTCGGTGTGGGCGAAGGCCCCATCGACGGAGGGGGTCGAGGCGCTGATCGAGCGCCACCGGCTGAAGGAGGGGGTGAGGTGGGAGGGGGAGGACGCGGATGAGCGGGTGGATGGATTGCGGAGGTCGCTCGTGGAGGGTTCGCTCGAAGAGACGCCGGAGCGGATCGCGGTCGCGCTGCGCGAGGGGATGTCCCTGAAGGGCGCTGCGGAGGCGGTCTCCCTGACGGCGTCGGACCTGTTCGTCGGGATGGAGACGGCCAACCCGATGGGCATTCACTTCATGACCGGGGCGAACGCGATCCGGTGGGTCTGCCAGACGCACCCTCTGCTGGGCGCGAGGGCGCTGCTGATGTGGGCGCTGGGGCCGGAGACGCGGGGGGCCGACAGCGGAAGCTGTCGGAAGGTGGGGTTGGAGGCCGACAGCGAAAGCTGTCGGAAGGTGGGGTTGGAGGCCGACAGCGGAAGCTGTCGGAAGGTGGAGGAGGCGATTCAGGCCAACGACGGGGCGCAGGCCGCGGAGCGGACGGCGGGCTACCTGGCGTCCGGGGGGGACCTGCGGGCGCTCCTCCGGCTGCTGGGGGAGTTCGCGGCGCGGGACGACTCGACGGAGATGCACGCGATGAAGCACCACCAGGCGATGGTCGAGGAGTTCGAGGGGGCGCGGCCTGCGCTGGCCTCCGTCCACCTCGTCGCCCAGGCGAAGGAGGCGGCGCTGCACGCGGGGAAGGGGACGGGGGTGTACGAGGAGGCCAGGGAGGCGTTGATGTAAGGGCGACCGCCCTTCGACGCTGCTCAGGGCAGGCAAGGGTCGCCCCTACGATATTCCTATTTCCGTTCGAGCAGCTCGATCTCGTAGCCGTAGGGGTCGGTGACGAAGGCCATCTTGCGGCCCGTGACGAAGGAGGTCCGCCAGTCGTCGGGCCATATCTTGAGCCCCTTCTTCTCCAGCTGGTCGCAGAAGGCGATCAGGTCGGGCACGCCGATGGCGATGTGCATCAGGTCCTCCGGGACGCTCAGCTTGTAGTCCGGGGAGTAGGTCAGCTCCCAGCCGTGGGCGTTGCCGGGCAGTTCGAGGTGGGCGATCTGGTTGCCCGCCGGGGACCTGTCCGACCGGCTTCTCACGACGAACCCGAAGTTGTCGCAGTAATACTGGATCGCCTCGTCCAGGTTTCCGACCCGGATGCGGGTGTGCATGAAGACGGCCATGATAGACTCCTTTCGTGAAGCAGGGGTTATTGTGGTCCGATCACGCGGATGCCGAGTTCCTCGGCGGTCCGATGCAGGAAGGCGCTCACCCCGGGCAGGTCCTTCTCCCCGGCAGCCTCCACGATGACGGGGTAGTCGGGGTCGAGGGCCTCCGTGCGGCGGAGGAAGGTCCGGTAGTCGAGGAGGCCCCGGCCCGACGGGACGGTCTCCAGGTGGAGGGTGAGCCGGTCCTCGATGAGGATGTCCTTGGCGTGGGCGCTGACGATGTGATGGCCGAGCGTGTCCATCATTTTTTCGACGGCGGGGCCGGTCCGGAAGACGGTCTTGAGGGTGATCCAGTTCACGGGGTCGAAGTCGCACCGGACGAACCGGGAGCCGACCGCGTCGAGGACCTCCTTCGTGACCTCCGCGTCTTCGAGCGTGACGAGCTGGTGGCCCTCCATGCTCAGGAAGACGTTGTGGTCCTCGGCGGCCTTCGTGCACTCCCGGAGGCTTTTGACGAGCTGCTCGCGGGACTTCGGGCTCCAGTTGTCGGGGTGGGGGTTCCAGGGGCCGGTGGGGCTCAGGGACCCCGGCCCGGTGTCTATGCCCCTGGCGCCGAGATCGCCGGCCACGCGCAGGGCCTCCTGGAGGGTCCGGGCGGCCTGCCGCCGGTGGGTCTCGTCCGGGTGGATGAGGCACTGCCAGTAGCCGGTCGTCTGGTACATCCGGAGGCCCTCGCCGGACAGGATGTCCCGCACCCGCCTGCACTGCGCCTTTGAGGTCTGGAAGGGGTCGTTCGCCCTGAAGCGGGTGAAGATGCCGGAGAAGCCGAGGGCGCGCGCGCGCCGGGCCGTCTCCACGGTGAAGTCGTCCATGTTCGCGGGCAGGAACGCGCCCGACATGCCGAAGCGCATAGGTCCTCCTAAGACTGATTGAAGAACAGCTCCTCCTCCTCGTCGCCGTGGCAGATCACCATCTCCCCGCTGCCGAACTCGGACCTTCCGAAGGGGCTGTCCAGGAGGGGGTACTTCGAGGTCTGCGCCTGTCTGTCGTTCACGGTGATCGGCCCCTCCCAGCCCATCCGGACGGTCCCGACGCTGGGGGAGGGGTAGGTGATCTTGCCGTCTTCCCGCTTCGGCTGGAGGGCGGACAGCTTCGAGACGAACGCCTCGAAGGCCCCCCAGTCGGCCCTGCGACCCGCCTCCACCACCCAGGCGTTTTCATCCGCCCGGCAGATCAGCTCCCGGCCGGCGTACTGTCCGGTCCTGCCTGTCTCGTATCCGTGCTCGGACCATAAGCCGACGTAGGCGTCCTTCTTGCGGGCGAAGACCCAGTTCCCCTTCGAGACGACCTCGTCGAAGCGGTCGCGCTCGAAGAAGGCGTGGGACATCCAGCCGAGGTCGCCGTGCCGGAAGAGGAGCAGGGCCACGTTGCGCTCGCCGAACACTCTGGGGAGGGCGCCGTTGCCGGACCAGTAGTCGGGGCGGAGGCCGCCCCCCTCGCCGGCGGTCTTGGGGCAGGAGAAGAAGAGGACGACCTTGTCCTCAAAGGTGATCTGGAAGGGGTGGACCTGCGCGGCGAGGGCGCCGGGGGTGTAGTCCTGCAGGGCGGACAGGGCGTAGTCCGGGGTCCGGTAGACGATGAAGTTGGCGGAGCCCCCCGGCGCGAAGCCCTGGCGCTGCCGGGAGAGGGAGACGGTGGCGCGGTCCGCGGCGATGTCGGACAGGACCTCAGGCGGGCGGTAGGCGCTCGTGGCCAGGCTCACGGCGCCCATGGCGTTCGAGTGGAGGCTTCCCTCGCCGAAGAGCACCCACATCATCCCGGCGGTCCCGTCGTGGTCGGGGTTCTTCAGGTAGCGGACGTAGGTCCTGCCGTGCGTGGTTCCGAGGAGGCCGCGGAAGCCGTCGGCGGCCAGGTTGAAGAAGGCCATGGTGAGGACCTGCCGGGCCTGCAGGCGGAGGCGGTTCTCCGAGGCGTGCACGAAGTCCAGGATGTTCAGGATGGGCGCGATGGTGATGGGGTAGTAGCTGTTGGAGTGCCACTCGTCGAACCCGAACCGGCCCCGCTGATTGAGCCACTCCATCATGTACTGCCGGGCCTTGGCCGCGTGCTGGAGGCCGTTCATCCCGCTGTTGGGGAAGACCTCCGTGGGCCAGAGGGTCCCGGCCAGGAACTCGGCCACGTGGAAGAGCATCCGGTGATTCTCCGAGCCTGTCACCATCACGTCCTCGCCTGGCTCGTCCACCCAGTACTTGAAGCCGAGGCAGGTGTCCTTGATCAGGGCGCGGACGTGGGGGTCGATGCGGTCCTTCCCCCGGTCCATATACATGAGTCGCAGGAGGGCCTGGATGACGAAGTCCGCGCAGTCGTGGCGCTCGCGGATCTGGTAACAGGTCTCCCAGACCGCGTCCCGGTCGATCTGCTCGGGGCGCCCGAGGGCGTAGCGGGCCACCTGCGCCCAGATGTCGTTCCCCGGGGCGTGGTGCTCCAGGGCGAGGCGCCTCCGCTCGTCGTAGCGGTCCGCGCCGGGCATCGGGGGCGTGGGGGTCAGGACCAGGGCCTCGAAGGAGCGCTTGCCCAGGGCCTGACCGGAGGAGGAGAGCGTGACCCGTATCTCACAGCCCCCGTCTCCGACGTCCGCGCCGGTCCCCAGGACGATTTCGCCCGATTTCAGGGGGCGGGTCTGAGAGCGGAGGGCCTTTCCGTTGCGCAGGATTTCGTACCGGAGTTCCGCGTCCAGCGCAGGGGGGTCGTCGCACCCGACGCGGAGGGGGTCCTGCGGGTAGAAGGTCTCGCGGGGGAGGAAGATGGAGGCGAGGGCCTTCTCCACAGTCCTCCGGTCCACGCCGGGGGGCAGGTCCCGGAGGGGCGGGCGCACGGTGAGGGCCGCGTCCACGGGCTGCAGCAGGATGCTCCCGCTGGTCATCCGGGCCAGGCGGAAGGCCCCGACGGTGAGGATGTTCTCGCCTTCGCGGAGCGTCAGGTCGAACTCGAGGGCCTGTTCGCTGCGCGGGTCGTCGATCCTTCTCCCCTGGGGCTCGTTGACGCGGCCCCAGGACTCGAACTGCACCTGTCCGTTGACGGCGATGAGGTTCAGGTTGTAGAGGTGCTGCCGGAAGCGGAAGCGGGTCCTGCCGGGCCGGTCGGGCGTGATCCGGGTGGAGAGGAACATGCCCACGAGCGAGTTCATCCGGTTGTAGCGGCCCCAGGCGAGCATCGGCTCCTCGCGGAGAATGAGTTCGCAGGGGAGGGTCTGGCCGAGGAAGGCGACCTGAGCGCCCTCCACGGGCGTCCCGGACAGGATGCCGAAGGCCTCCTGAAGGTACTTGCGGAGGATCACCTCTCCGTTGTTCGAGGTGGGGCGCTCGAACATCGAGGCGCCGAACACCTCGGCGGAGACGTCCTTGAAGAAGGGGCCTGCGGCGACCCAGGGCCGCACGATGTCGCCGGGGCCCACGCGCCGGGGGTCGGCTGCGTCCGATCCGCGAAACACGGTCCAGTTCGATTTGGGCATGGGTCGCCTCCCGAAATCGGTCACGAGTCCAGGGCAGGGGCGGGTTTAAACCCGCCCCTGTGATGCCGTTTGCACAGGCCCATGGTACGACCGGGGCCGGGAGGTGTCAAGCATTTTGTGCGAAGGGTGTAGAAGGGGGTTGAGGGACAGGTCCACATTCACAGGAGGCAGGACATGAAGATCACCGAGGTGAAGACGTTCCCCGTGTTCTACGGGTCGAGGAACTATCTGTTCGTGAAGGTGGAGACGGACGAGGGGATTTATGGGATAGGAGAGTTCGGGCTGACGTGGAAGGAGCAGGCGGGGGTGGGGGCGGTCCGGCACATGGCGTCGGACCTGGTCGGGCAGGACCCGATGAACACCGAGCGGGTCTGGCAGACGCTGTTCCGGGGGGACTTCTTCCCCGGCGGGCGGATCAACATGGCCGCGCAGAGCGCGATCGACATCGCGCTGTGGGACATCAAGGGGAAGGCGCTGGGGCAGCCGGTCTACGTGCTGCTGGGGGGGAGGATGCGGGACCGGGTGGTCTGCTACACGGGGATCGGGGGGAAGACGCCGGAGGAGACGGCGAGGGTTGCCCGGCAGCGCGTGGCGGAGGGGTGGAGATACCTGCGGATGTCGGTGATGGACCGGGACGGGGTGCTGGAGCCGTCTGCCGCGGTGCGGGACGCGGTGGCGCACTTTGCGGCGGCCCGCGAGGCCGTGGGGCCGGAGGTGGAGCTCTGCATGGACGTGCACACGCGGCTGGACCCGCCGGACACGATCCGGCTCGGAAGGAAGTTAGAGGCCTACGATCCCTTCTTCATCGAGGACCCGCTCCGGTGCGAGAACCCGCAGTCCTACCGGCTGGTGCGGGGGCACGTGAGCTGCCCGCTGGCCATCGGGGAGCACTACGCCACGAAGTGGGAGTTCCGGCAGCTCATCGAGGAGGAGTTGACGGACTACGCGCGGATCGACCTGTGCATCGTGGGGGGGCTGACGGAGGCGCGGAAGATCGCCGGCTGGTGCGAGACGCACTACATCAAGATCGTGCCGCACAACCCGCTGGGGCCGGTGTCTGCGGCGGCGTGCCTGCACCTGGACGTGGCGACGGACAACTTCGCGGTGCAGGAGGGGGGGCGCGTCGGCTCGGCGTTCATGCAGGACGTGTTCCCGGTGCAGGTTCCCTATGAGGCGGGGTATCTGCTGCCGCCGGAGCGGCCGGGGCTGGGCGTGGAGTTCGACGAGCAGGCGGCGGCGAAGCACCCGTTCCAGTGGGGGCACGGGCCGAGGCTGCGGAGGCTGGACGGGTCGCTGACGAACTGGTAAGGCCGGGCCACAGAGGCACAGAGAGGATGAAACGGGGAAGCGGAGAAGCGGGGAGTCGGGGATGGGGCTTGGCGGTTCAGGTCTGTTGCAGCGACGCACGAACCCAGGCCGCATCGGCGTCGCTCAGGGGCGGCTCCACAGGATGACGGTAATCGAGCGAGTAGTCGTAGCCGGCGCGCTCGTACACGGCGTTGAAGACGGCCTGCAGGTCCAATGCCCTGTCAGGGTCGTCCCCTGTCAGGGGCACGGGGATGGGCGGCAGGGGCTGGCGCAGCGGCCAGGCATAGACCTCTGCCCGTGGGCGGCGCTGTCCCCGGCAGACAAAGGCGTAGTAGTCGGCGAAGGGGAGGGGCTCCACGGTCGGCAGCCGCTCGCCCCCGCGCAGCAGGTCGATCTCCACGAGATGCGCCTCGCTTTGCAGGACGGATTCGCGCTTGCTCAGGTATTCCCGGCGTCCGTCGCCCGCGGGGCGTTTGTTGCCGGGCGAGAGCGCCTCGATAATGGTGACCACTTGCAGCGTCTCGCGGCGCCGGACGGTGAGGTATGCCTCGCGTCTGCGCTCGGGCATCGGAAGGGTGAGCAGGACTGGAGCGAGGGCAACGGCAGCGGCAGCCGTGGTTTCCGGGGCTTCTCCCCTGCTCTCCAGCACGGTCACGTCGGGGCGGATGAGGTCCACCCGCTCATCCGGCTCGTGTTCCACGTAGATGCGCTCCTCGACGCGCACCACGTAGCGCGGGCGCACCAGCGGGACCAGCGCGGTGTAGAGGCCCTCGATGAAGTGGTGGTGGAAGTCCTCCCACGCCTGGCCTTCGATGAACGGGTCCATTCCCGGAAAGGGGGACGGCATAGCTGCTCACCTCCTCGTGTTGTATAAAA
>CAYRZX010000334.1:0-7522 GCA_964428665.1 uncultured Gemmatimonas sp. | reverse complement strand
CGCTTGAAGGCACAACATCGCAATCGCAGCTCAACCTGAATTTAACATTGTCAAGGTAATGAGCTTTGACGATCAAAACCGGCAATGACCACCTTGGAGTGCGGGAGCCATGCTCCCGCTTTCTTCCGGCAAAGCCATGCTTTGCCGGACACTCGCCGGAAGCACGGCTTCCGGCTGGGAAGGCGCAAGCATGGCTTGCGCACGCCAAGCAATTACCGATCTTGTTTGTCAAAATTCATTAGAGAAGATAGTAAACCTGACACAAAGAGTCAACATGAGCCGTCGCTCAGACTCTTCAGGCATGACTTGACCTGGGGGGGAAGATTTATTACACTTTAATGACGCCCCGCCGGGGCGTCTCACCTTTTCCCTCCCCGCAACCTGTCGCTCCCATGAGGTCGCGACCCACCACCCTGTGTCGGGGAGGGGCCTTAGGGAGGGGTCTATGAAATTCATCATCGCCCTGTTTCTTCTCTGCCCCTCGCTCCTGTTCGCCGGTGAGTTTCACCGGGTCGCGCTCCTGCCATTCGTGTGGGAGGGCGGAACGGATGACCTGGCGTGGGCCGGAGACGCCCTCGCTGCGCTGGTCGCGGACCGGCTGGCGGAGACGGGGAAGGTCCGGCTCGTGGACCCGTCGGGCGCGCGCTGGGTGAGGGGCGAGGGGGGGGACGCCGGGGATGCGGCGCGGCTGCGGGGCATCGGGCGGCGCCTGAGGGCGGACCTGGTGGCTGCCGGGGTCTGCCGGCGGGACGGGGGGAAGGTCCAGGTCGTTCTCTACACGATGGTTGTGGACCTCGATCTGTACCGCGCGGACGAGGTTTCGGCGGACTTAGATGGGCTCGACAGGGCCTCCGGCAAAGTGGCGCAGAAGGTCCTGGCCGCGCTGAGGGTCCGGCTCCTGCCGGAGCGGGAGCGGAGGCTGTTCCGGGAGGGTCCGAAGGCGCGCGAGGCGCTCCGGCTGTACGCGCGCGCGGCCTCGGCCCGGTTCGGGGAGGAGAGGATTGGGCTCCTTGAACAGCTTGCTCAGGCGGATGACGTCTGGCCGGACGCCCTGGTCCGCCTGGGGGACGCCTACCTGGCCGCGGACAGGCTTCGCGAGGCCGGGGGGGCGTATCAGCGGGCGGTGGTCCTGGACCCGGACCATCTCATGACGGCCAACAACATCGGGGTCCTGAGGCTGCGCGAGGGGCGCTACGACGAGGCCGTGGCGCAGTTCCGGAAGGTCTGTGACTTTGCGCCGGGGTTCGCGGACGCCTGGTACAATCTGGGGCTGGGGTATCAGGGGCTGGGGGCGGACTCCACCGCGGCGGGGGCCTACGCCCGCGCCCTGGCGCTCGACCCGGCGCACCTGGCCGCGCGGCTGAACTTAGGCGTGCTGTATGCCCGGCACGGGCAGTACGCCGAGGCCGTCGGGCATTTCGAGGGGGTCCTGCGGCAGGAGCCGGGGCACCTCCCGGCGCGGCTGAACCTGGCCTCGGCCCTGGAGAAGCGGGGCGCGCCGGACAGCGCGGCGACGGTCTATGAGGACATTCTGAGGCTGCGGCCGGGGGAGGGGAGGGCGCGCGCGGGGCTGATCGACGCCCGGCTGGCCCTGGCGCAGCGACTCCTGGATCAGAAGCGGTTCGGGGAGGCGGAGGCGGAGTGCCGGAGGGCCGCGGCGCTCGACTCCACGCACAGCCGGGCGCGTCTGGGCCTGAGCCTGGCGCTGTCCGCGAGGGGGGACGCGGAGGGGGGGGCGCGGGAGGCCGAACGCGCCGTTGCGCTGGCGCCGGGGGATGCCGCCCTGCATCTGCACCTCGGCAATGCCTGCCAGGCCGCGCGGAGGGTGGACCGGGCGGCGGAGGCCTACCGGGAGGCGACGCGCCTGGACCCCGGCCTGGAGGCGGCGTGGCGGAACCTGGGGGCCGCCCTGATCGACGCGGGCCGTCCGACGGAGGCGGTCGAGCCGCTCCGGAGGGCGCTGGCGCTGAGGCCCGATGCGGAGACGCACGCCAACCTCGCCCTGGCCCACGCGAACCGGGGGGACTATGCCTCTGCCGCGAAGGCATATGCCCAGGCCGTTGCCCTCAAGCCTGACGATGCCCGACTCCATCTCCGTTACGGGTATGCGCACGCCCTCTCCGGGGGACCTAACAGCCGGGATACGTCCGCTGCCGGGTTCGAGCGGGCCGCGCTCCTGTCCCCTCGCCCGGCGGGGGTCTGGGAGGAGGTGGGGGGGTTCTTCGAGCGACACGGCCGGCCTTCGGACGCTGTGGCTGCGTACCGGAAGGCGGTGGGGATCGACCCCGGCCTCACGGATGCGCGATACCGGCTCGGCGTGCTCCTGGACGCCGCCGGGGACCGGGCATCTGCGCTCGTCCATCTGGCGGAGGTGGCCCGGCGAGGCCCGGCGCCCCGCGAGGTCTGGCCGGCCATAGGGGCGCTCTACCACGCGCAGGGGGACCTCCTGAAGGCCGCCGAGGCGTATGAGCGGGCCGCGGAGCAGGACCCTGCACGCGCCGCGATGCACCGCTACAACGCCGGTCTGCTCCACCTGAGGCGCAACGACGCAGAGGCCGCGCGCAGGGACCTGAGGGCGGCCCTGGCGTCGGACCCGGAGAATGCAACGGATGGGTCATTCGTTGCCCTGGCCCACCTCATGCTGGCCAGGGCCAGCGCCCTGGCCGGATACCCCGGAGAGGCCATCGACGCCTACCGGAAGGCCCTCGCGCTCGGGCTCCGGCCCCGGGACAACGTCCGTCCGGCTGCGGTCCGGGTGGAGCTGGCCGCCGCCCTGAAGGACGCCCGCCGGGAGGAGGAGGCCGTGGAGGCATGCCGGGCCGCGCTGAGGGAGGACCCGCAGTCCCCCGCGGCGCATGGGCTTCTGGGTGATCTCTATGCCGGGCAGGGGAGGTATGACCTGTCTGTGGCTGAATATGAGAAGGCGCTGAGGTCAGACCCCCGGCGCCTGTCGATCTACTATGCCCTGGGCCGCGTCTGTCAGCAACGGGGGGACCGCGCGCAGGCGATCCGCTACCTCCGGCAGTACCTCGCGCAGGGGCCGGGCGCTGAGGAGGCGGGGCGCGTCGCGGCGGCGAAGGCGATGATAGAGGAGTTGCAAAAGAGGTAGACCTATGAAGATTTTCTGCGTTGCCATTCTGCTCCTTACTTTTCCCTGTCTGGCGTGGGCGGGTCTGGAGGAGGGCCTCGCCGCCTATGAGCGCGGGGATTTCGCAGCCGCCCTTCTTGAGCTGCGTCCCCTGGCTCTGAAGGGGGCGTCCGAGGCTCAACTCAGGCTCGGGATGATGTATTATAATGGTCACGGTGTTCAGAGGGACTACGTGGAGGCGGTGAAGTGGTATCGCAAGGCGGCAGAGCAGGGGAGCAGCCTGGCCCAGTATAACCTTGGGCTTATGTACCAAAAAGGCCAGGGGGTCCCAAAGAGTCTCTCCGAGGCCGTCCGGTGGTTTCGAAAGGCCGCGGAGCAGGGGAATAGCGCGGCCCAGTTTTATCTCGGATTTATGTACGAAGAGGGTCAGGGGATCCCGAAGGACCTGACCGAAGCGGCCAGGTGGTTCCGAAGGGCCGCGGAGCAGGGGTACAGCGACGCTCAGTTTTATCTTGGGCGTAAATATCAGGAGGGTCAGGGTGTCCCGAAGGACTACACGGAGGCCGTGAAGTGGTATGGCAAGGCGGCGGAACAGGAGGACAGCCGGGCCCAGGTGATTCTGGGGGCGCTGTTCTTTTCGGGGGAAGGCGTCCGGAAGGACGTCCGGAAGGCGGTGAAGTGGTTCCGAAAGGCAGCGGAGCGGGAGGAGGTGGGCGCTCAGTACATTCTGGGGCTGATGTATTACAACGGGAAAGGCGTCTCCAGAGATTACGACGAGGCGGCCAGGTGGCTCCGAAAGGCGTCGGAGCAGGGGAATAGCAGCGCTCAGTACATGCTCGGGCTTATGTATTACAAGGCTCAGGGGGTCGCGCTGGACTACGCCGAGGCGGCCAGGTGGTATCGGAAGGCGGCGGAGCAGGGGAACGGCAATGCCCAGTTCGACCTTGGGCTGATGTATTACAATGGGGAGGGTGTCCTGCAAGATTACGCCGAGGCGGCCAGGTGGTATCGGAAGGCGGCGGAGCAGGGGAACAGCGGGGCGATGAACAATCTTGGGGTGATGTATAAAAACGGCTTCGGGGTCTCTCAGGACCTGGTGCTGTCTTACGTGTGGCTCAACCTCGCGGCGACGCACGCAGAGCCGGGGTCCGACCGAGATCAGTCTGTCAGCAATCGCGATGAGGTCGCCCGCCAGCTCTCCGCGCAACAGCTTGCCCGCGCGCAGCAGATGTCGCGGGAGATGGACAGGGGGCTTGGGTCTTCTGCGGACGCCGCTGGATTGCAGCTGACCGAGAAATCCCTGGCGCCTCCGGCCCCGAGCCTGCGCATCCTGAAAATACAGGAGGCCCTTACCGCCCTCGGCTACGACCCCGGGCCTGTGGATGGGCTCCTGGGCTCCCGGACGCGCACGGCCATCCGCGCCTTCCAGGCCGACTACGACCTGCCGGTCACGGGGGAGCCTTCCGATGGCCTGGAGGCCGAGCTTTTCGCAGAACGGAGCAGGTCCGCGGAAGCGGGCCCGGGGCAGCTCCAAAAACACACGACGGGCTCCGGTTTCTTCGTCAGCGGCGAGGGGCACATCCTGACCAACAACCATGTCGTGGAGGGGTGCCGGGAGATTCGCATCGCCCCTGATGGAATAGCCGAGGTCGTGGCGAGGGACCCTCAGAATGACCTCGCCCTGCTCAAGATTTCTCAAAAGTCGGCCCGGTATGCGACGTTCCGGGAGGGGAGGGGCATCCGGCCAGGGGATCACGTCGTCGTGGTGGGGTTCCCGATGCCGGGGGTTCTGGCATCCGACCTGAACATCACCACGGGGACGGTCAGCGCCCTGGCCGGACCCGGCGACGATCGCAGCCTGCTCCAGATCACGGCCCCTGTCCAGCCCGGAAACAGCGGCGGGCCGCTGCTCGACCTCTCGGGCAACATCGTCGGGGCGGTCGTGGGCAAGATGGACGCGCTCAAGGTGGCGCGCCTGACCGGGGACATTCCCCAAAACGTGAACTTTGCCCTCAGCGCAGGGGTCGTCAGGACCTTTTTAGACGCCTACAGCGTCCCCTACGAGACGGCCTCCTCAGCGAGGGCGCTTGCGCCCGCCGACGTGGTCGCCCGCGCGCGGGAATTTACGGTCCTCATCGAATGCTGGAAGTAATGAGGACAGTACAAAAGGGAGGATCTTCGTGGAAAAACGCTTTCGATCGGGCAATCCGTCTGAAGACCGCTACGGCTGCTGTACGGCCCTGCGGGCGGGGGAGCGCGTGTTCATCTCCGGCCTGACGGGGGAGGCGGGGGGGCGGGTTGAGGCCCAGTTCCGGGGCATTATGGAGGCCGTGGAGAGGGCGCTCCGCCGGTTTGACGCGGCCCTGGCCGACGCGGTGCGCACGCGGGTCTTCTACACCCGGCCCCAGGACCGGGGGGCGCTGTGCGCCGCGCACGGGGAGGTCTTCCGCGCGGTCCGCCCGGCGGCCAGCCTGACGGAGGTCCACTTCCTGCCGGGCGGGGCCGGCGTGATGGTGGAGGTCGAGGCGGTCCGGGGCTCTGGGAAAAGCAGAAAAGTTCTGGACCTGGACACGCCGGAGGCGAAGGAGATGGGGTGCGCCGGGGCTGTACGGGTCGGAGAAGAGGTCTGGGTGGCGGGGGTCACGGCGGTGGGGGCGGATGGGGCGGTGGTCGCGCCGGGGGATGCGGCCAGCCAGGGCCGGGAGGTGGTGAGCAGGATTCTCTCTCTGATAGAGGGGTGCGGGGCCAGGGCCGAGGATGTGGTCAGCACGCGCACCTACACGCCGGTCGCCTATGTCTCGACGGACACGGGGCGGCAGCGCCTGCCGCTGATGCACCCCGGCCACCCGACGGCGGCGGGCATCACGGTGCAGGGGGTGGGGGGGCGGGACGCGGGCATTCTGATCGAGGCGGAGGCGGTGGCCGGGGCGCAGGAGGGGCGGCGGAACGTCAACACGGGCCGGTCTTACGAGGAGGAGCACCACTACTCCCGCTCGGTGCGGGTGAGGGATGGGAGGGGGAGACGATCCGGTGAATCGTCCGGGGCAGTGGTCTACGTGTCGGGCACGACGTCGGTGCAGGTGGGGGAGGCGGTGGCGTGTCCGTTCGACGCTTACGGGCAGACGCTGGCGACGCTGAGGTGGGTCCGCTGGGGGGTGGAGCAGCAGGGGCTGTCGTTCCGGGACGTGGTGAGGACGCGGAGCTACGTGGTGGGGGAGGAGAATGTGGAGGGGGTGGCGCGCGGCCTGCGGGAGACGATGGGAGAGTTCGGGCCTGTGGCGACGGTCGTGGGTGTGCCGGCCCTGGGCCGGCCCAGCATCCTGGTGGAGATCGAGGCGACGGCGGTGAGAGGGGCCGAGGGGTGAAGAAAAGGCGGAAGGCGGAAGGCAGAAGGCAACTTGACGTACAGGTCATTTTTGCGTATGTTTATGTCAGGTCCTTTGACAGATGGACCGTAGAACTATCCGTGCAGGGGTGCCGAAAGGCTGAGATCAGACCCTCCGAACCTGACCTGGTTAATACCAGCGTAGGGAAAACGGATCGTCGTCGATGTTTCAGGTATCTGATACGCCGATTCTGCCTCGTTGCGGGAGTCGGCGTTTTTGTTTGGGCACGGAGCGGTTTTTACCCTATAAAAGAGGAGACAGGCCATGCGCCAGGCAACCGATAGATCGACGGGAAACGGCCAGAACGGGGGTTCCCCCCCGGGGAGCAGCGCGGGTTCTCTTAGCTCCGAAAAGGCCTACGTGGAGGGCCAGGGAGACGTGCGCGTGCCCTTCCGAAAGGTCGCGCTCTCGAACGGGGAGCCGCCGGTCTATGTCTACGACACGAGCGGCCCGCAGGGCCACGACGTCCGGAAGGGCCTGCCCCCGCTGCGCCGGCCCTGGATCGAGGCGCGGGGGGATGTGGAGGAGGTCGAGCGCAGGTATAGCCCGGTCCGGTCCGATGCCGCCGAGATCCCCGAAGGGTTGCGGCGCAGGGCGCTGCGGGGCCGGGAGAATGTCACGCAGATGCACTACGCCCGGAAGGGGGTCGTCACGCCGGAGATGGCGTTCATCGCCGTCCGGGAGGGGGTGGACCCGGAGTTCGTCCGGTCCGAGGTGGCCCGGGGGCGGGCCATCGTCCCGGCCAACATCAACCACCCGGAGCTGGAGCCGATGATCATCGGGCGCAACTTCCTGGTGAAGGTCAACGCCAACATCGGCAACTCCGCGGTCACCTCCTCCATCGAGGAGGAGGTGGAGAAGATGACCTGGGCCGTCCGGTGGGGCGCCGACACGGTGATGGACCTCTCCACGGGGAAGGACATCCACGAGACGCGGGAGTGGATCCTCCGCAACTCGCCGACGCCCATCGGCACGGTGCCGATCTACCAGGCGCTCGAAAAGGTGGGGGGGAAGGCGGAGGAGCTGACCTGGGAGGTCTACCGGGACA
>CAYRZX010000333.1:6120-7563 GCA_964428665.1 uncultured Gemmatimonas sp. | reverse complement strand
GGTCATCCGGCCTGGAGGCCCGCCCCGGCCACGCGCCGGAGCAGAATGGGGATCAGCACGATGCAGAGGAGGGCTTCGGGGAGGACGTGGCTGGCGTTGTAAACGACCGAGTACTTCCAGACGCTCACGCCGGGCGGGGCGTAGGAGGCGAAAAAGATGGCGCCCGAAAGCGCGTGAGACGCCCCCCTGCACAGGCTCCCGACCAGGACGCCCATCGCGGGATAGCGCGGAAAGAGGCCGGCCACGCACAGGAGGGCATAGGGGACCGGGTAGTCGAGCAGGACCTGAACGGGGTGGACGATGATCGGGCCGAGGGCCAGCTTCAGAAGGCCCAGGACCAGCCCTGCGGTCGCCCCGGCCTTCGGCCCTCGCCAGAGGGCCAGGAACAGGACCGGAAGCGTCGTGACCGTGACCGACCCCCCCTGCGGGAGCGTATAGACCTTGATCAGGCTCAGGACCGCCCCCAGCGCTGCGGCAACGGCCACCTCAACCCAGCCCTTCACACGGCTGTCCGGCATGGCCCCTCAACGAAAAGAGGACGCGGCCCTACCCCCTCGCGACGCTTCCGCTCGCATAGGCCTCCGCATACTCCTTTCTCTTCTTCATGTAAAATATGTTCAGATTCTGGAACCACGCCTTGAACGGATTGAGAACCCCCTGCTGCATCTCCTCGTACCTCTGCCGGATCACCCGCCGCCCCTTCACGCTCCCCACCTCCCCGAACTGGCTGAGCCTCAACCCCTCTGTCTGCCCCTGCGCGCTCTCCCACCACGTCAGGAGCTGTTGCGTGGAGTCCCGCAAGAAGGTCAGGTCTTCGAACGGCATCTCCTGAACCCGCTTCTGGATGTGATCCAGCGCCGCTGCCTCCTCCCCCTCGGTCGGCTTCAGAAGGAGCGCCCGCAACTCCTCGGGCAGCTCCTCTTCCAGACTGGAGACCTCCGTCTCCCCCGTCGAACCGGCCGCCCGGGCCCGCTGGATGTCCTTTAACTCCCTCTCCTTGGCGGCGTAGGTCCGGTTGCTCTGCTGAAGGAGTTGCGCATAGCCGATCAGGGCCTCGTCGTAGACCCTCCCCATGACCTTCGCGTAGGCGTTGGACGCCCCCTTGAACCGGGCCCGGCCCGTCTCCACCACCCCCATGACCCGCTTCGTGGCCGCCATCATGCGCCCCAGCGCGTGAAGGCCCTCCACGTCCAACAGATGGAGCCTCTGCGCCACGTATTCCTGCGCCTTCTTCTTCTCCTCCGGGCTCAGGAACAGCAGGAACGCCTGCATGTTCTCGTCTGGCATGGCCTCTCCTCTTTCAGGCAAAACGCGCTCTGTCCGAAGGTGAAATATACCTGCGCGGCATCGGCCTGTCAAGGCATTAGCGAGGTCAGGCATCAAACAAAAAAACCCCGCGACCTCCCTGTCGCGGGGCCTCTTCACATCGCCGTCAGACTGCGG
>CAYRZX010000333.1:0-6020 GCA_964428665.1 uncultured Gemmatimonas sp. | reverse complement strand
AAAACCCCGCGACCTCCCTGTCGCGGGGCCTCTTCACATCGCCGTCAGACTGCGGTACGAGTTACGCAGGTGGCCGAATCTGGCCCGGAATCAGGCGATCTGTACATCTTGTAGGGCGCGATCGGGGATCGCGCCTCGGTCCTATGACACAGATCGCCGAGGGGATCACCGATCCCCCCTACAGCCTGCGTACAAACCGACCTGTCCTGGGCCTACAGGGGCCAACTGTGTAACTCGTCGGATCACGCTATCACGGACAGCAGCGGGAGGTTCTGGTCCGCGATCCTCCGGAACTCGTTGATCGCCTGCCGGTTGGAAATCCCGTTGCCCGTGCCCGTGGGCGACCCATCCTGGTAGCCCAGGGAGAAGATCGCCCCGTACATCCCGGCCAGCCCGCCCCTCACGGCCAGCCCGCCCGCCTGACCGCGAGCCGAGTAGGTGGCCGCAGCCTCGGAGCCGGCGGCGACCACGTTGACGTGAAACCTGTTTCGCGGGCTCAAAAAGCCGCCGTTGATGTCGAACCGGAATCGGTCTGAAAACGACCTGGGGGTGTAGGTCCCTCCCCGGCTCCCCTGGACGCTCGACCCGCCCGAAGACGCCCCCCCCTGGCCGGATGCCCCTTCGTCCGATATCTCGACCGTGTCCCCGGCCGGGGTGGTCTCCGTGATGCCGATGCCGACCTGGGCCCTGCTCGAAGCGGTCTGGCGGGCGGAGGAGGAGGTCACTGCGTAAGAGGAGGACGGGGCGTAATACCCCTGGTACGTGGCGGACGCGCTGACCTCGCCGGGCATCTCGACCTCCCTGATGAGCATCGTGCCCACGGACCGTGACAGCAGAGGCTCAGGGGTGGAGGGCCCCTCGCGTGGTCGGGGGTGATGAGGATCTCCTCGTCACATCTCCGGCGGGTGTGCGCCGGGCTATTCGGTATATCGGCAGGCCCATTGAATCCTTTAGCCAAATAGGCGAAAAAAACATTTTTTCCTTCCGGGACCTCGCCTCTAAAACGTATTGACAGGGCCGCTTCCACGACATATAATAGACAAGAGCGAAAAAGGGTTCCTTCCGCCTTCCGCCTTCCGCCTTCCGCCTTTTCATGAGGTGTCCCATGCACCGCATCCCCCGCGACCGCATCGTCTACAGCCTCGACAAGGCCCACCCCCCGGCCCTGGAGATCGACCCCGGCGAGGTCGTCTGCCTGGAGACCTACGACGCCCGCACCGGGACCATCCAGTCCGACGCCGACCTTCTCGAACATCCGCACCCGGCGGGGTCCAACCCGGCCACCGGCCCCATCTTCATACGCGGGGCCGGGCCGGGCGACAGCCTCGTCGTGACCATCCAGCGCATCGCCCTGGCCGACCGGGGCTTCCTGGCCGTCAAGGCCGGCGAGGGCCTGCTCGCCCACAGAGCCAGGAAGTACGCCACCCGGATGGTCCCCGTCCGCGACGGGACGATCCTCTTCAGCGACCGCATCCGGTTTCCGGCCCGGCCCATGGTCGGCGTCATCGGGACCGCCCCCCCCGCGGAGGGCGTCCCCACCGGCCTGATGGGGCCGCACGGCGGCAACCTGGACAACCGCTTCATCGGCGAGGGGGCGAAGGTCCACCTCCCCGTCAGCGTCCGCGGGGCGCTCCTCGGCATCGGCGACGTCCACGCCGCGATGGGCGACGGCGAGATCGCCTTCGTCGGCCTGGAGATTTGCGCCGAGGTCACCGTCCGGGTGGACCTGGTCAAAGGCCGTCCCCTCCGCCGGCCCCGCATCGAGACTGCCGACGCCTACATGACCACCGGGGACGACCTCGACCTGACCCAGGCCGCCCGCATCGCCGCCGACGAGATGGCAGACCTCCTCCAGGAGCGGCTGAACATCTCCTTTGAGGAGGCCTACATGCTCATCTGCGCCGCCGTGGACGTGCAGATCTCCCAGTGCTGCGAGCCTGGCCGCTTTCCGGCCACCGCCAGGGCGGTCGTCCCCAAGGCCCTGCTCGCTTTTTCTGCTTGACATGTCCCTCCCGGTTCTGTAAGTTTCGATCACTTCAGCACAAGGGTAGAGGCGCGGTTCCTCAACAGTAGCCCGGCGGTGATGTGGGTGATTTCCGTCGCGCAAAAGGGGGGAGCCGCCGAAGTCGGCGTTCGCCCCACACGGACGTCGGCTGGGCCGGTCGGAGAACATCCGCCGGACTGTCACGGGAATCCGTGGAGCGCTCTCTTGTCGCCCGCGTATCCCTTTGCCCCCTGGGCAACGAACCGGGAATGGACAGCCCTCACGTGCAGGCTGTCCTTTTTTGTTTTGACAGCCCTCACCCCGCCTCGCTCCGCTCGGCTTCCCCTCTCCCATAAATGGGAGAGGGGTGGCAGGCGTAGCCTGCCGGGGAGAGGGCCTGATCACTGACCACTGACCACCCAATCACTGACCCCTAACCCTGGAGGTGCGCCATGTTCGGTGGATGCTACACAGCGCTGATCACGCCCTTGAAGTCGGACGGAACCGTGGACGAGGCGGGGCTGGAGAAGCTGATCGAATACCAGATCGCCTCGGGCGTCCGGGGCGTGCTGGCCGTGGGCACGACCGGCGAGAGCCCCACGCTCACCTGGGAGGAGCACAACCGCGTGACCGACGCCGTCTGCCGCCTCGTCAAAGGGCACGGGCGGGCCATCGCCGGAACCGGGAGCAACTCCACGGCCGAGACCCTGCGGGGCACGGAGCACGCGGCCCACGCCGGGGCGGACTCGATCCTCCTGGTGGACCCTTACTACAACGGGCCGAGTTCCCTGGAGATCCGGCGGGAGTACGTCGCTCCGGTGGCGAAGGCCTTCCCCGAGCTCCAGGTCATCCCCTACGTCATTCCGGGCAGGACCGGGACGCAGCTGCTGCCGGAGGACCTGGCCATCCTCTACGAGGAGCACCCGAACGTGCAGACCGTGAAGGAGGCCACCGGGGACCTGGCCAACATGGCCCGCACGCGGGCCCTCTGCGGGAAGAACTACAACATCCTGTCCGGCGACGACGACAAGACCTTCGACATGATGACGCGGCCCGACATCCGGTCCAGCGGGGTGATCTCCGTCATCTCCAACGCCGTGCCGAAGGCCGTGCAGGACTTCACCGAGGCCCTTCAGGCGGGGGACCGGGCGAAGGGGGATCGGATGCTCAACGCCCTCAAGCCGCTCTTCGGCATCGTGACGGTCAAGACCCAGGAGAAGACCCCCTACGGCGAGGTGACCTGCCGGGCGCGCAACCCCCTGGCCATCAAGACCCTCATGAACATCCTGGGGATGCCCGCCGGACCCTGCCGCCGCCCCCTGGGCAAGATGACGCGCAACGGCCTGAACGTCGTCCTGAACGCCGCCCGGACCGTGCACGCGGAGAGCCCGGAGGTCTTCGCGCCGGTGGAGGCGTTCTTCAGGGTCGATGTCGGACGGCGTCTGAAAGACGCATCGGTCCTCGAAGGCCTGGCCTACACGGATTGACCTCCTAAAGGAGATGGAATGCTTGAGTCAAGCAGCACAGGCCGGAGCTGTCACGGCCTCGATTGCCACGGGATCAGGAACGTCAACTACGTCTTCTGGAACATGTCGTCCGCGGCACTCTACGAGGCGGCCGTCCGCCGCCGGGAGGGCCTGATCGCCCACCTCGGCCCCCTCATCGTGCACACCGGCCACCACACGGGCCGCTCCCCCAACGACAAGTTCGTCGTCAAAGACCCCGACGTGGCCGGCGAGATCTGGTGGGGAAAGGTGAATCAGCCCTTCGACCCGGCGCGCTTCGAGGCCTTCTACCGCCGCCTGCTGGCCTACCTCCAGGGCAAGGACCTGTTCGTGCAGGACTGCCACGCGGGCGCGGACCCCGCCCACCGCCTGCCCATCCGGATCATCACCGAGACGGCCTGGCACAGCCTCTTCTCCCGGAACATGTTCATCCGGGAGCTGGACCGGTCGAGGCTGGAGACGCACAACCCGGCGTTCACCGTCATCCACACCCCCCACTTCCACGCGGTCCCGGAGATCGACGGGACCCGGTCGGAGAGCTTCATCCTGCTCAACTTCACGAAGCGCCTGGCCCTGATCGGCGGGACCAGCTACGCGGGGGAGGTCAAGAAGTCCGTCTTCACGATCATGAACTACCTGATGCCCAAGCAGGGCGTCTTTCCGATGCACTGCTCGGCCAACGTCGGGCACGGGGGGGACGTGGCCCTCTTCTTCGGCCTGTCAGGCACGGGCAAGACCTCGCTCTCCACCGACCCGCAACGCCCGATGATCGGCGACGACGAGCACGGCTGGAGCGACCGGGGGGTGTTCAACTTCGAGGGCGGGTGCTACGCCAAGGTCATCCGGCTGTCCAGGGAGGGGGAGCCGGACATCTACGAGACCACCCGGAAGTTCGGGACCATCCTGGAAAACGTGATGCTCAACAGCGAGACCCGGCGGCTAAACCTGGACGACGACTCCCTCACTGAGAACACCCGGGGCGCCTACCCGATCACCCACCTGCAAAATTTCGTGCGCTCGGGCGTGGGTGGGCACCCGAAAAACGTGGTCTTCCTGACGTGCGACTCCTTCGGGGTGATGCCGCCCATCGCCCGCCTGACCCCGGCCCAGGCCCGCTACCACTTCCTGTCGGGCTACACCGCCAGGGTGGCCGGCACGGAGAAGGGGGTGAGCGAGCCGCAGGCCACGTTCAGCGCCTGCTTCGGGGAGCCGTTCCTCCCCCTCCCCCCGGCGATCTACGCCAGGCAGCTCGGAGAGAAGCTGAACCAGCACCAGGTGGACTGCTGGCTGGTGAACACCGGGTGGACCGGCGGGCCCTATGGCGAGGGGGAGCGGATGAAGATCGGATACACCCGGAACATGATCCACGCCGCCCTGAGCGGCCAGCTCGCCCCGGTCCCGGCCGAACCGGACCCGATCTTCGGCCTGGCCGTGCCGGTCGCCTGCCCCGACGTGCCCCCGGAGCTCCTGAGCCCCCGCAACACCTGGAGGAGCAGGGAGGCCTATGACCGGACGGCCAGAAATCTGGCCGGGATGTTCCGCCAGAACTTCGAGAAGTTCGCCGGGGAGGTGGCGGAGGAGGTGCGGGCAGCCGGGCCGCGATGACAGGGGTAAGTATGGAGATCAGGCCCTCACCCACCCCCAAACCCCCTCCCTCTCCCGTACGTACGGGAGAGGGAGGGGGCTTCAGGCTTGTCCGTAGGCCTGGGGGAGGGTGAGGGCCGTCACCACTTACGAAAAACCTCAATTTCATAGGGTATCCTCATGATCAACGTCATTATCTGCGGCATCGGCGGGCAGATGGGGGGCCGGCTGGCGCACCTGTCGCTCCAGAGCGACGACCTGCGGGTCGCGGCCGGCGTGGAGGCCTCCGGGCATCCGGGCGTCGGAAAAGACGTGGGCGAGGTCATCGGCGCCAGGCGCCTGGACGCCCCCGTGGTGGACGATCTAACAGAGGTGATCGACCGGGGGGACGCGGTCCTCGCCTTCACCGTCCCGCCGGACGGGACCGTGACCGCCTCTGCGGTGGCCGGCAGGGCGGGAAAGCCGATGGTCGTCGGCACGACCGGTATGTCCGAGGCGCAACTCGGCGTCTTCAAGAAGAACATAGCGGGCATCCCCTGCGTCTTCGCCTCCAACTACACCGCCGGGGTGACCCTCCTGACCCGCCTCGTCGAGGAGGCCGCGCGCATCCTGGGGGACGCCTGCGACGTGGAGGTCGTCGAGATGCACCACCACTTCAAGAAGGACGCCCCCAGCGGCACGGCCCTGACCCTGGCCGACGCGGCGGCCAGGGGGCTGGACCGGAGCCTGAAGGAGGTCGCGGTCTACGGCCGCGAGGGCATCGTGGGCGCGCGCAAACGGGAGGAGATCGGCATCCACGCCGTCCGGGGTGGGGACATCGTGGGGGACCACACCGTCATGTTCATCGGGTCCGGGGAGCGCATCGAGTTCGTCCACCGCGTGCAGAGCCGGGACGCCTTCGCCTCCGGGGCCCTGCGCGCCGTGCGCTTCGCCGTGAAGGCCAGACC
>CAYRZX010000332.1:0-7569 GCA_964428665.1 uncultured Gemmatimonas sp. | reverse complement strand
CTGGCAAAGGCCGAGGAGCGGCTGAAGGCCATGACCCCGCCCCCCGCGCTGCCCGTGCCCCCGCAGATCCTGGAGAAGCCCATCGGCGTCCCGGCGGGATACGATGAATAAAGGCAACGATGAAGTCAGAACGATGAACGATGAAGTAAAAGCATAAACCCGATCTGCTTTTCGTTCTGCGTTCTGCGTTCATCGTTCCGCGTTGTATAAGGAGGCCCTATGCGCCGAAACCGACTTCGTGAACTCCTGAAGGCAGGCGACCCGAGCCTGGGAACCCACCTCCAGATCTCCTGGCCGTCCATCATAGAGCTGGTGGGACACACCGGGATGTTCGACTACGTGGAGTTCGTGGGCGAGTACGCGCCCTACGACCTGTATGCCCTGGAGAACATGGGGCGGGCCATCGACCTGTTCGACCACATGTCGGGCATGATGAAGATCGAGCAGCAGCCGCGCACCTACCTAACCGTCCGGGCCATCGGGTCGGGCATCCAGAACCTGCTGTTTGCGGACGTGCGCACGGTCGAAGAGGTCCAGGAATGCGTCCGCGCCGTCCGCGCCGAGTCCCCGGCCACGGGCGGGATCCACGGCGTCGGCATGCGCCGGGACGTGAGGTTTGTCCTGGAGGCGGGATCCCCGGCGTTCGTCCAGGCCCTGGAGGACGCCGTGGTGGCCCTCATGATCGAGAAGGACCCGGCGGTCAAAAACCTCGAGGCCCTCCTGTCCGTGAAAGGCGTGGACATGGTGCAGTTCGGGCCGGCGGACTATTCGATGAGCATCGGCATGGCGGGGCAGTCCGGCCACCCGAAGGTCAAGGAGACGGAGCGCTACGTGATCGAGACCGCGCTCAGGATGGGCGTCACGCCCCGCGCCGAGATCTCCCGCCCCGACCAGGCCAAATACTACGCGGACCTGGGAGTGCGCCATTTCTGCATCGGGACCGACGTGAGCATCCTGTTCAACTGGTTCAAGGAGAACGGCGCGGGGATGAGGGAGATACTGAAGAAGGTGTAAAAAGCTATCAGCTATCAGCTATCAGCTATCAGCGAAATCGAGTATGGTTTTGCTGACTGCTGATAGCTGACTGCTGATAGCTCATAAGGAGGTGTCCATCCATGGACGTCTGTCCCGTCACCGAAGAACACATCCGCTTCTACCGCGAAAACGGCTACGTGCAGTTTAAAACCTTCTTCTCTCGCGAGGAGGTCGCGGCCCTCGGCGAGGCCCTCGATCAGGCCGTGGCGAACAAGCGGGAGCGCATCATCGGCCAGAAGGGGCCGGTGGCCGAAAATTATGCCCTGGTGTTCAATCAGCTGGTCAACCTCTGGACGGACTACGCAGGGGTGAAGCCCTACGCCTTCCACCCGAGGCTGGCCGAGTCCGCCCGCCGGCTGTCCGGGCGCCGGCACGTGCGCATCTACCACGACCACGCCCTCATCAAGCCTCCGGGCGAGAAGAGCCGGGAGACGAACTGGCACCAGGACGCCCCCTACTGGCCGATGGAGCCGGTGGGCGCGCTGTCGGCCTGGGTCGCGGTGGACGACGTGGACCTCAGCAACGGCTGCATGCAGTTCATCCCGGGGTCCCACAAGTACGGCAGGCTGGAGCCGATTAAACTCGGCGTGGACGGGGAGAGCATCGTGGACAAAATGAAACAGGCCGGGCAGCCTGTTGGGGAGCCGGTGGTGATGGACATGCCCGCGGGCGGCGTGACCTTCCACCACGGGTGCCTGTTCCACTACGCCACGCCCAACCGGTCGGACCGGCCCCGCCGGGCCTTCGCGATCATTTACATCCCGGATGACACGCGCTTCACCGGCGGCAAGGACGCGGCGGGCGCGGCGGACGAGATGCGGGCCGGCGGGCCGTGGGACCATCCGCTGCATCCGATTCTTTCAGGTGAGCCTTAGAAAGAGGGAGAGGGGAGATATGGAAGGTATTCTTGAGCGTCTTTCAAAAGGCCCTGTCCTGGGCGACGGGGGCTACGTCTACATCCTGCGCCAGCGGGGGCTGCCCATGGTCGGCTACTCCCCGCAGGACGTCCTGACCCACGCCGATGCGGTGCAGCAGCTCCAGCAGGAGTTCTTCGACGCCGGGGCCGAGGTCCTCCAGGCCGAGACCTTCGGAGGCACGCGCAACCGCCTGGAGGAGGTGGGGCAGGGGGACCGGTTTGAGGCCATTCATCGGAGGGCCATGGAGATCGCCCGGAACGTGTCTCAGGGCCGGGCGATCATCGCCGGGTCCGTGGGCTCGACCCTCGGCTCGCGTTACCGCCTGGGCGACGCGGACCGGGTGCGCCCGTGGTACGAGGAGGAGTGCGCCCTCCTCAAGGACCTCGGCGCGGACTTCCTGATCCTGGAGACCTTCTACTTCCTGGAGAACGCGCTAACCGCCCTGAAGGCGGCGCAGTCCACGGGCCTGGTCACGATGGTGACGATGTCCTGCAAACCCGCCCTGACCTCCCGCGAGGGGTTCCAGATGGACTACTGCGCGAAGATTCTGAGAGATGAGGGGGCGGACATCGTGGGGCTGAACTGCGCGCAGGACCCGGCGCTGATGCTCCCCCTGATGGAGCGCATCCGGAAGGCCGTGGACGGCCCCATCGCTGCGCAGCCGGTGGCCGTGGAATGTCACCCTCACGCGATTTACATGGGGCAGCGGGAGGGGCCGTGGACGGATTATGTCCTCCCCCCGCAGGCGATGGCGGACTTCGCGCGGAGGGCGCTGGAGATCGGCATCGACTACATCGGCTCCTGCTGCGGGTCCGGCCCCGAACACGTCCGGGCGATGGCCGAGGTCACGGGGCGAAAGCCGAAATGAGGGAATCGGAAGAGAATCCATGTCGACCCCCATCTACATCACCGACCTGAGCGGCTGTGAGCCGAAGTCCGCGCTCTCCCCGGAGGCCCGGAAGGGGCGCTGGTCGGTCTGGGACTACGAGACGCACGAGCACAGGGGCGTCCGGCTGAGCGGAAAGATGCTCTACGCCAACGCCCAGGTGGAGCCGCCCCCGGTGACCCTGAGGCTGGGCGCCTCGGGCTGGCACGCCGTCTATCTCGGCTTCTACTACGCGGACTTCCCGAACAGTCATACCGTGCGCGTTCGGCTGACCGGCGACCCGACCTTCGACCGGGTGCAGGCCGAGACCACGAGCCCCAAGGACGGAAACCACGCGGAGCAGAACGTCAACTACAGCCTCCTGGCCGAGACCCTCTGGCGAACCGCGGACCTCACGGGGCAGGACCTCGTCATCTCCCGGCCCGGCCGGAAGGGCCTCCTGGCGCAGCACGGCTACACCAGCCTGGCCTACGTAAAACTGGTCCCGCTGTCAGAGGAGGACCTGGCGCAGCGCCGGAAACTGATGCCCTCCCCCCGGACGAAGCGCCTGATCGCGGTGTTCGACGGGGCCTTCGGAGGGGGCTGGTGGCCGGAGTCCACGGAGGACCTCCATGAGGACATCGACCCGCTCGCGGACACGGACGTGGAGGTCCTGCTCTGCACGATGGCGCGGTTCGACATCACCTACTACCCGAGCAGGGCCGGCGAGATGCGGAGCCTGAGGCGGGCGTTCTACCACCCGGAGTACGCGGCGCAGGCGCAGGTCCTGGCGGAGATGCAGAAAAAGGGCCTGGATACGCTCCGCGTCTACATCCACCGGGCGCACGAGCGGGGGCTCAAATTCTACGCGACCAACCGGCCCGCAGGGCCTCACCCGCCGCCCTTTCACCTGACCGGAGAGGGCCCCCTCTACCGGAAGCACCCGGAGTTCCGCTGCGTCACGCAGGACGGGCAGACCGTGCCCCACCTCAGCTTTGCCTTCCCGGAGGTCCGCCGGCGGCTGATCGACGTCCTGCGCGAGCAGGCCGAGGCCGGGGCGGACGGCGTCTCACTCATGTTCAACCGCTCGCACCCGTGGGTGCTCTTCGAGGAGCCGGCGTGGACGGCGTTTGCGGAGAAACACGACGCGGACCGGGCAAAGCTGGACCCCGCGAACGAGGCCTGGTGCCGCCACAAGGCGGGCTACCTGACGGCCCTCGCGCGGGAGCTTCGGGAGGCGATGGACGAGGTAGGCCGCCGGCAGGGGCGGCGCATCGGCATCGGGCACATGGTCATGGGCACGGTTCGGAGCAGGCTCTATTTCGGGATCGATGCGGAGACCTGGATGCGGGAGGGGCTGGTCGACTTTCTGATCGTCCATCCCTACAACTACCACGAGCGCCCCTTCCCCGGCGGCGACGAGAGCGTGGAGCGGGCCGTGCGCGAGCTGAGACCGGCGGCGGACGAGACCGGCGTGAAGGTCTACGCAGACGTCTACCCGAGACGGATGCCGGGCTACGCCTACCTGGACCGGGCGCGGGCCCTCTACGCCGCGGGCGCGGACGGCCTGGCCTACTGGGACATCGAGACCCGCGTCAACCGGAAGAGCGAATGGTTCACCTCCAGCCGCCTGGGGCACGCCGACCTGCTCAACGACTGGCCCCTCGACCTGCGGGGCCACTTCGACCGCATCCCGCTGAAGAGCGTGGCGGGCATGGTCACGGACCGGGCCTACAGCGGCCACACGAACGGATAAAGGGGGCGTCTATGCGACACATCCGGGACCTCTTCGACCTCACGGGCAGGACCGCCCTCATCACCGGCGGGGCCACCGGCCTGGGCTACCAGATGGCCACCGCCCTGGCCGAGGCTGGGGCCGCCGTGGCCCTGGCCTCGCGGAGGGAGGACCTCTGCCGGGAGCAGGCCGGGGCCCTGGCGAAGGCCACCGGCGCGCGGACGATGGGGCTGCGACTCGACGTGGGGGTCAGGGCGGAGGCGGAGGCCGCGGTGGAGGCCGTCCTCCGGGCCTGGGGGCAGCTCGACATCCTGGTCAACAACGCGGGAGGGTCCGGGCCGGGCGACACGGTGACGCTCAGCGAGCAGGTCTGGCGCGAGACCCTCGACAGGAACCTGACCGGCGCCTTCTACTGCGCCCAGGCCGCCGGCCGCCACATGATCCCGCGGGGCCGCGGCAGCGTGATCAACACCACCTCGGTCTTCGCCTCCCTCGGCACCGACGGCCGGCTCTACGTGAACCCCCCGGACCCGCCCCTGGAGAACGTGGCCTACAACGCCGCCAAAGGGGGGGTGCTGAACATGACGCGGGGCCTGGCGGCGGTCTGGGGAAGGCACGGCGTCCGGGTGAACTGCATCAGCCCCGGCGCGTTCATCGTCGAGCGCCTGGCCAATCGCCTGGGTGACATGAAGGAGGCGCTCATCCAGCGGTGGAGCGACCGGACGCCGCTAAGGCGCGTGGGGGAGGACGACGACCTGAAGGGCGCGGTGGTCTTCCTCGCCTCCGACGCCTCGAAATACGTCACAGGCGCGGAGATCGTCGTGGACGGAGGGTGGAGCATATGGTGAAAAAATACAAGGTCTGTCTCATCGGCTGCGGGCGCATGGGGGCCACCATCGACGACGAGGTGAAGGACCGGCCCGACAGCCATCTCTATCTCCCCTATTCCCACGCGGCGGCGATCCGCGCGATGGAGGAGGCGGAGTTCGTGGGCCTGTCGGACGTGGTGGCGGACAAGGTGGAGGTCATCCGGAAGCGCTACAACGTCCCGCGAGGCTATGCGGACTACCGGGAGATGATCGAGAAGGAGCGGCCCGACGTCGTCTGCATTGCCACGCGTCCCGCGACCCACCGGGAGCTGGTCGTCTACGCGGCGGAGCGCGGCGTGAAGGGCATCTACTGCGAGAAGCCCCTCTGCTGCTCGATGGAGGAGGCCGATGCGATGGCCGGGGCCTGCGACCGTCACGGCGTCAAATTCAACTACGGCACGCAGCGGCGCTACATGGACCCCTATCTGAAGGTCAGGGAGATGACCCGCGCCGGGGAGGTCGGAAACGTGAGCGCCGTCGTCGCCAGTTGCGGCGTCGGGGCGGCGCTCTGGAGCCACACGCACACGGCGGACATGCTCCTGTTCCTGGCGGACGACGCCGAGGTGGACTACGTCCAGGGCGTGGCGAATGTGGACCCGGCTGACTTCGCGGACAACCGCGTGGACGGAGACCCCGGCATCCCGATGGGCTACGTCCGGTTCAGGAACGGGATTCACGCCTACCTGACCGCCGGGACCGGCTACGAGTTCGAGGTCAGCGGGTCGAAAGGAAAGCTCCGGACCCTGAACAACGGGTCTGCGGCGCGGCGGTGGGCCGCGAACCGCTGGGGCCTCCTGGAGGAGACCCCGTTCCCCGAGTGGCAGAGGGCCAGCGGCACGGTGGCGGGCATCCGGGACATCTTCCAAGCCATCGAGACCGGACGGGAGACCCGGGGGAACATCCACCTGGCGCGCCGGAGCCAGGAGATCATCATGGGCTTCGTCGAGTCAGAGCGCCTGAGCGGCGCGCGCGTGAAGTTTTCGATGGAGAACCGGGGTCTCTACATCGGCAAAAAGGACTGGTAACACTTGTAGGGGCGAGGCAACGCCGCGCCCCTGCCCGTTCTGAGGAGATCCCCCATGCTTTCCCCCCACCTCGCCCTTGAGAAGCGCCGGCAGTTGACGGAGGACGGCTACTGCGTCATCGACGGCATCCTGACCGAAGATTTCCTGGAGGAACTGCGGCGGGAGACGGATCGGCTGCTCGATGAGGGGGAGCACCCGCCCCACTGGAAGTACCAGGGCTCGGACATCCACGTGAAGGGGAGCGACAACCCGCTCATCGACCGGCTGGTCCACTGGGGGCCCGCGTGGGACGCGCTCCAGGCCATGGACCTGGGGGATTTCACGTCCCACGGGAGCTACATCATCCTGAGCAAGCCACCGGGGGGACCGCCCCTCTACTGGCATCAGGACTGGATGGGCTGGAACGACCCCATCAGCGCCGCCCCCTGGCCGCAGTACCTGTTCCTCTCTTATTACCTGGTCGACACGACAGTGGAGAACGGCTGCTTCCGGGTCATCCCCGGCACCCACCGGAGGCGCATCCCCCTCTATGACCGCCTGGTGCCAGCCCACGCGCGGGGCGGCTACTACGTGTCGGAGGACCACCCGGACATGTTCTGCGACCACCCCGACGCCGTGGACGTGCCCGTAAAGGCCGGCGCCCTCGTGATCGGAGAGGGCCGCGCCCTGCACGCGGCGCGCGGCAACCGGAGCAACCGCCGGCGCACCCTGCTGCTCGGCTGGCACTCTCGCCCGTCCACCGTGCCCGACTACTGGACCGGAGAAGTGCCTGACGTGATCCTCCGTCGCGACCCGGACGCCAAGTACGAGCGCACGCGGGTTCCGGGGATCTATTTTCCACAAGATTCAACGCACAGATAAAAAAAGGGCGCGCCGCCGGAAACCCCCACTACTGAAGTCCGGCAGAAGCAACTCACATGCCGGGGGCACAAATTTCGGTGCGACAACTGAACGTCAAGGTTGCGGCAGCGGGGCGGAACAGTGGCCGGGAACGCGACCTCACGGGAGCGTTTGGTGGGGCGGACGGCCAGGAGCGTTAGGCGGGGTGGCCCAAGCCCCTCCGGCGCTTGAGGAGTGCCCTTCTTTGGCCCCACCTTTCTTGGGCAAGCAAGAAAGGTGGGAA
>CAYRZX010000331.1:0-7586 GCA_964428665.1 uncultured Gemmatimonas sp. | reverse complement strand
AGGTGTCATAAGGTTTCACTCCGCTTTTGCTCCGCCTCCCATTCGTCTTCCGTCAAGGCGAAGTAAGGAATGCCCAGGCGCGAGGCGTGATAGATGAACTCCCACCGGGACATCCCCAAAAGTTCAGCCGCTTTGCCGCTGGAGATGGCGCCTCGCCGGTATAACTCCAGGATCATCAATTCTCGCGCTGCGGTCTTCACCGGCTGATTCAACTGGTGCAGCAAAGCCACCAGATCTTCTTCCAGGTCAAGGTTAACGGTTTTCATGGTTTGAATATCCTCCACTTTAGCGAGAAAAAGATCGCATGGCTTGATAAAACAAAGATACGAAGATAACCTCTTTATCCCAAGAGAAAAGATTTTGGATCGCCCCATGCAAACGCCTGACCCGATAAAAGATCGACCGTCTGATCCTACTCTGGCCCGGCTCTCCTTCTGGGTCCCGCCGGGGCGGATGGCCGAGTTTGAGGCGGCGTATCAGGAGAAACTCGTCCCCATCCTGAAGGCGCACGGCCTGGCCGAATCCTCCGAGCGCGGCCTGGCGACGGTGGAGGGCGTCTTCAGCCGGCTGTTTGAAGTGGCGTCGCCATCTGAAGTATCAGAGAGGCGGGAGACGCTCCAAAAGGACGCAGCCTGGCAGGAGATCTTGAGGGATCTGGGGGTAGCCTTCGGGACGCCTCAGCCAGATAACCTCATTCAAAACGAGTTCATGCTCTACGCTGCGCCTGCGGGGCCTGGCAGGGTCGTGCCCGCCGGACGGGGACGAGGTCACTGGCGGACCTATGATATGACGGACGGACTGGCAGGTATTATAGTCTCATCGATCTTGCAGGACCGGGAGGGGCATCTCTGGTTTGGTACCTGGGGCGACGGCGTGAGCCGGTATGATGGGCAGTCCTGGACCACCTTCACGACCAAAGATGGGCTGGCGCACAATCATGTACAGTCGATCGTCCAAGATCGGGAAGGGCATCTCTGGTTTGGCACCCGGGATGGTGTGAGCCGGTATGACGGGAAGATCTTCGTTACCTTCACGATCAGAGACGGACTGGCAAACAATAGGGTGATGTCGATCTTACAGGATCGGGAGGGAGTTCTCTGGTTTGGTACCTTTGGCGATGGCGTAAGCCGGTATGATGGAAAGACCTTCAGTACCTTCACGACCAGAGATGGGCTGACAAACAATAGGGTGGTGTCAATCTT
Organism: uncultured Gemmatimonas sp.; assembly: GCA_964428665.1. Classification (GTDB taxonomy): domain Bacteria; phylum Latescibacterota; class UBA2968; order SICM01; family SICM01; genus SICM01. The sequence continues at coordinate 6,384 of CAYRZX010000331.1, read as the reverse complement.
ACAGGATCGTGAAGGAGTTCTCTGGTTTGGCACCTGGGGCGACGGCGTGAGCCGGTATGACGGGAAGAGGTTCACTGCCTTCACCACCAGAGATGGACTGGCGAGCAATCGCGTATATTCGATCTTACAGGACCGGGAGGGGGCTCTCTGGTTCGGCGCCCTTGGCGGTGGCGTAAGCCGGTATGATGGAAAGACCTTCAGTACCTTCACGACCAGAGACGGCCTGGCGGACAATGGTGTGACATCGACCTTACAGGATCAGGAGGGGTATATTTGGTTTGGCACTCACGGCAGCGGTGTGAGCCGGTATGACCCTTTAGCAAGCCCAGAAGGCGCAGAGCAGAAGTTTACCACATTTACCTCAGAAGATGGTCTGGGGCGCAATTTTGTGCTGGCGATCTTTCAGGACCGGGAAGGGGCTCTCTGGTTTGGCACGGACGGCGGCGGTGTGAGCCGGTATGACAGCAAGTCCTTCACCACTTTCACCACCCAGGACGGCCTGGCGCACAATGATGTAGTGCCGATCTTTCAAGATCGAGAGGGAGTTCTCTGGTTCGGCACCTACGGCGGCGGCGTGAGCCGATATGACGGTAAGTCCTTCATCACCTTCGCCGCCCAGGATGGCCTGGCGTACAATAATGTGGCATCGATTTTCCAAGATCAGGAGGGGCATCTCTGGTTTGGAACCTGGAATGGGGTAACCCGGTATGATGGGCAGTCCTTTACCACTTTTACCACCCAAGATGGCCTGGCGGGCAATAGTGTCCGGTCGATCCTCCAAGATGGGGAAAGATATCTCTGGTTCTGCACCAACGGCGGCGGAGTAAGCCGGTACGACGGCAAGTCCTTTACCACTTTCACCACCCAGGACGGCCTGGCGCATAATACAGTGGATTCAATTTCTCAGGATCAGGATGGATACCTCTGGTTTAGCACCCGGGACGGTGTGAGTCGGTATGATGGGCAGTCCTGGGCTACCTTCACCGTCAGGGATGGCCTGGCGAGCAATTCTGTGGAGCGGATCTTTCAAGATCGAGAGGGGGTTCTCTGGTTTGGGACCTGGGATGGTGTGAGCCGGTATGACGGAAAGACCTTTACCACCTTCACAGTCAAAGACGGCCTGGCAGGCAATCGTGTGCGGTCGATTCTTCAGGATCGGGATGGGGTTCTCTGGTTCGTCATCCCTGGCGGCGGTGTGAGCCGGTATGATGGGCAGGTCTTCCAGACGATGACCCACCAGGACGGCCTGGCAGGCAACAGGGTGGACTCAATTCTCCAGGATCGAGACGGATATCTCTGGTTCAGCACTTCTGGCGGTGTGACGCGCTATCGCCCACCGGCTCCATCGCCTCCTCCTGCGTTCATTGACGCGGTGGTGGCGGATCAACGCTATGAAGACGTATCCGAAGTGTCGATCCCATCCACTGCGGGCGTTACGATCTTTGAATTTTACGGGATGAGTCTCAAGACCCGGCCCGACGGGATGGTCTACCGGTATCGGCTGAAGGGCTATGACAAAGACTGGCGGAACACGCGCCAGCGCCGGGTGGAATACCAGGACCTTCCCGTCGGCGACTACACGTTTGAGGTCGTGGCCGTGGACCGGGACCTGGTCTACTCGGAGAAACCTGCGACCGTAGAGGTGACGGTCGTTCCAGACCCGCGTCTCCAGGCGCTGACCGAGGCCCTCAGCGCGAGCGGGAAGGGGGGCGAGTTCATCGGCACGAGCCAGGCCCTGCGCCGCGCCCAGGCGCAACTGTCAGAAGTCGCCTGGACGGACATGACGGTGCTGATCCTGGGCGAGACCGGCACGGGCAAGGGCCTGGCCGCCCGCGCCGTGCACGCCCTGAGCCCCCGCAACTCAGGTCCCTTCATCCAGGTCAACTGCGGGGCCATCCCCGAAGGGCTGGTCGAAAGCGAACTCTTCGGGCACGAAAAAGGGGCCTTCACCGACGCGGTCTCCCGCAAGCTGGGCAAGGTGGAGGTGGCCGAGGAGGGCACGCTGTTCTTAGACGAGATCGGGGACATGCCCCTGGGGGCGCAGGTCAAGCTGCTTCGATTCCTGGAGGAGCGGACCTTTGAGCGGGTGGGCGGCACGCAGACCCTGTGTGCGGATGCGCGGGTGATCGCGGCGACGAATCGAGACCTGAAACAGATGGTGTCGGAGGGGAAATTTCGAGAGGACCTCTACTTCAGGCTCCAGACCTTTCCGGTCCGGCTGCCTCCACTGCGGGAGCGCCGGGAGGATATTCCGCTCCTGGCGAATGCCTTCATGGCCCGGATGGCCGCGCACCTCAACAAGAATGTCACACACCTGACGCCGGAGGCCTTCTCCTTGCTGAACGCCTACGACTGGCCGGGTAACGTGCGGGAGCTGGAGCACGCCGTCCAGCGCGCGGTGGTGGTCTGCAGAGGGCCTGCGATTCGGGCTGAGGACATCCTGCTGGAGTTCGGGAAAGGACCTGAGAGGACATCCGGGGAGACCCTGACCCTGGAGGAGAACGAACGCCGACACATCGAGGCGGTGCTGGAGCAGACAGGATGGGTCATCGAGGGGGCCGGTGGCGCGGCGGCGCTGCTGGGCTTGCCTGCCTCCACGCTGCGCAGCCGGATGAAGAAGCTGAGCATCCGCCGGGGATAGGTCACGACATCCCGCGATGGCCCGCGAAATATCGTGGATCATGTGCTTTGGTGATATTTGATTGCAGGCCAATGGAGTAGAAGGTATAACTGAGTTTTGGCCGTGATATTTCGCGGTTGAGCAAGGGGACAATCAAGCGCCCTGCCCTCTCCCATCGTCCGGCATCAAAACTCATAACTTTTTCACGGACAGCCACTTGAGGCGACTTGCTTCAGTGGCTGTTTTGTTTTGGCATGGGGCTTGCAAATAAGAGAGTCCGCCGCGGTGAAGATCGCCCTCAAACTCAGATCCTCACAGATGAGAATGGAGGTCCGCCATGAGGCGTCTACATCTCTTTTGCACATCCTTCGCGCTTTTCGCGTCTTTCGCGCTCTTCACGTTTCTGACTCCGGCCCGCCTGACGGCCCAGACTGCTCCCTGGATCATCTCCACGTTTGCGGGAGGGGCGTCTGAGGAGGTCGCAGGACCTGAAGGGCAGGGCGCGTCAGCCAATATCTTCACCCCGACCGGCGTGGCGGTGGATGCCGCCGGTATCATCTACATCGCCGACTTCAGCGGGCATCGCATCCTCCGGGTGGAAAGAGGAGTCATCACGACTTTCACGGGGATGGGGACCGAAGGGTTTTCGGGGGATGGGGGATCAGCAAAGCTGGCGCGGTTGAGTTTCCCGTCCGGCGTGGCCGTGGATGCGAAAGGCGCGGTCTACATCGCAGACACCGGCAACCATCGCGTCCGCCGGGTGGGGCCGGACGGCAGGATCACCACCCTCGCAGGGATAGGCTCATTCGGCTTCCGGGGAGACGGGGGTCTGGCGGTCCAGGCCAGTCTGAACAGTCCGTTGGGCGTGGCCGTGGACGCGAAAGGGACTGTCTTCATCGCCGACACGGGCAACCATCGCGTGCGCTGCGTGAGAACTAACGGCCTCATCACGACCGTGGCAGGTATCGGCTGCCTGGGCCTTGTCGGAGATGGGGGTCCGGCGACGCAGGCGGCTCTGAGCCTTCCGATGGGAGTGGCGGTGGATGCCCGGGGGACCTTATACATTTCGGACAGGTTCAATCAGCGCATCCGCCGGGTGGGGCCGGACGGCGTCATCACGACCTTTGCGGGGGGAGGGGTCTCGTCTGATGGAGGGCCGGCGACGCAGGCCGGTCTGCGGGGTCCCTGCGGCGTGGCGGTGGACCCTGCGGGGAACGTGTACATCGCCGATCAGCACAACGAGCGCGTCCGCCAGGTGGGAGTAGATGGTATCATCACGACGATCGCGGGCAACGGGACCTTCGGCCTTTCAGGAGACGGAGGGCAGGCGACCCAGGCCAGCCTGAACAGCCCGGCCGGTGTGGCAGTGGGCGCAGATGGGACGATCTACATCGCCGACCGGCTCAACCACCGCATCCGCCGCGTGGAGGCGGAGAGCACCCGCGTGGTCAGCAGCCCATCCATCGCAGGCCGGCCTCCCCGTTGATGATAGGATAGTAGAATCCAGAATCGCGAAAATACGAAAGACGCGAAAAACGCGAAACCCTGCCACCCCGCCCCGGTAGGGTAGGGCGGCTTCGCGTCTTTCGGCTTTTCTTTCGCGTCCTTCGCGTTCACCCTGCCCCCGACAGCCGCTTCAGGATTTGCCGGGACACCCTCGGCCGGGCCTCCTTCTGAATCCTCCGGACCAGGCGCTCCATCGCCTCCACCTCCTGCCGCTTGTCGTGCGCCGCCACCGTCAGGTCGATCCGCCGCGTCTCCCCCCCTTTCAGCGTGACCACCCGGCCCCGCTCCCGCTCGAACCGCTTGGCGTTCGGGTAGTTCGTGGCCGGCTCCAGCCCGGTCACGTAGCCGTCCTCGGCCGCCGCCGTGTTCTTCCAGAGCGTGAAGCAGGGCATCTGCTTGAGCGAGAAGTGGAGCGACGACCCGATGCTCCCGTCCCGGTTCTTCAGCAGCACGCACGTCTCCTCGCTCCTGCGCCGGCCCGCCAGCTCAAAAAAGTAGCACTGCTCCACGTAGCCCGGCTGCGGACCTGAAAACCGGTCGTAGTCCCCGATCCCCTCCTGCGCGCGCGCGTCCCTCGGGCAGACCGTCCTGAACGGGGTGACCAGCGTCGCCCCCTCCTCCAGCAGCGGAGGCCCGTAGTTGCAGTGATACAGCAGCTCCAGCTCCGCCGCCCGCCGGTTCAGGTTCGTCACCTCGTCGCAGATCGTCAGCGCGCTGGACCCCAGCGTCGTCGAGATCGACGTGGTCAGCCTGAGCGCCGGCCCGAACATCATCGCCTCCTCCACGATGCCCATCACCGTGAGCCGGTGCGGCGGGGAGAGCTCCACGCGCACCTCCACGTGCCGCGCCGGGATATTGGCGATCTTCCCGTGCAGGGGCAGGAAGACCCTCGCTTCATTCCCGTTGTTGTCGATGACCACGTCCTCCCCCGGCGCCCCGTTGCTCTCCAGCCCGCACCGCACGATCCACTCGTTGAACCCCTTCAGCCAGCCCAGCCCCCCCCGGTCGTTCGCGTCCACGAACGCCGGGTTCACCAGGTCCCGCACCGGAGACTCCCAGCCCAGCGGAATCCCCCGGTAGATCCCCTTCCAGATCCCCATCCCCCGCGTGGGCACGACGAAGAACGACAGCGCCCCGTTGTCCACCTCGATCAGGTCCACCCCATCCTGCAGCCCCCCCCGCAGCGTCGTCTTCCGCACGCTCCAGGTGGACCCGGCCCCCAGCGGCAGCGTCGCCTCGTCCACGCTCCACGACTCATGCCAGAGATTCTGCTCCACGTCCGTCAGCACGTGTCGGTAGATGCCCTCCATAACGTCTCCCTTTTGAGGCAGGGGCGGGTTGAAAACCCGCTCCTACGATATGTCCCGCTCCAGAACGATCACGTGCACCTCCCCCGGCCCGTGTACCCCCGTCGTCAGCCTCAGCTCGATGTCCCCGGTCTTGCTCGGCCCGGTGATCAGCGCGACGTTTCCCGCCAGACCCTTCGGGCCCTTGCCAAACCTCGCCAGCAGGTCGAACAGGTCCGGAACCACCTGACGCGGCTCCACCAGCGCGACGTGGACCGGCGGCAGCAGACTGACCGAGCGCCCCTGTCCGGGGAGCGACGCCAGCGCCAGCGTCCCCGTCTCCGCCGCCGCCGCGTCCACGCCGGAGATCCCCAGGTCCGCCCGGAAGATCAGGTCCCGCGCCCCGTCCGGGTCCCGGCCGGCCATTTGCTCCACCTCCGGCCAGCGGACCACCTCGACCCCCCGCTCCCGAAGCGCCTCGTCCAGCCCCAGCCGGTCCAGCAGCGGGTGCGCCCACCGGATGGCCCGCCGCGCCTCTGCCCTGGCCGCGACCTCGCAGACCCTCTCCACCGCCTCCGCCGCCCCGCCGACGCGACAGGGAAAAGCCCCCGCTCCTCGCAGTTCCTCTGTGAGACGTCCCAGCAGGTCCGTCCCCCCCCCGGCGTAGCCCACATCCTTCGGGACCTCAAACCTTGGCGCCGGCCTGTGCGCCCGCCCCGCAGCGGCCGCCTGCCTGATCCGATCCAGAAAAGCGTCCCGATCCACGTCCCTCCTGCAAAAATAAAAGCATTCACCGCAGAGCACACAGAGAACACAGAGAGAAACAAATACAGAAGTAAGGCAAACATGACGCATAGACTCAAGAAGGGCGCGACGCCGGAAACCCCCACCGCAGGAGTTCAGCAGAAGCACCCCACATGCCGGGGGCACAACATTCGGTGCGACTGCAAAACGTCAAGGTTGCGTCGCGCC
>CAYRZX010000330.1:0-7597 GCA_964428665.1 uncultured Gemmatimonas sp. | reverse complement strand
GCAGGCCCAGGCCGTTCAGCTCCGGGAAAGCCCGCCAGCGCCAGGACTCCAGGACGGGATCGGGATGTACAGGAGTATAGGGCCTCACGGCCCAGGCGAGGGAAGTACAAAATGCCAAAAGAAGCAGAATCCAGAATTTAGAATCCAGAATCCAGAAGATAGGAGACAGGAGACAGGAGACAGGAGAAAACCGGTCCTTTCCGTTTTTATTCTGTATTCTGACTCCTGTATTCTGACTCCTGTATTCTTGCCTTTCGGGTGTTCGCATGGCTTGATCACCCCAGAATAATGAAAAAGGGGCACACCTCTCATGTCCGAGGCGTGCCCCTCAACCCAGGTCCTGATCGCGAAAGACGCGAAAGCCCTTCCGCTCCACCGCCTCCCCACGCGAAAGACGCGAAACCCTGCCACCCTGCCCCGGTAGAGTGGGGCAGCTTCGCGTCTTTCGGCCTTTCTTTCGCGTTTTTCGCGTTTCGCGTTCTCGTCCCCAATCTAATCTGCCCTGTCTGGAAAAGCAAGGGAAGAGTTTCGCTGAACCAGGGACACGACCGGCGCTCGGAAAGGGGCGTATCCTCACATCTTCTTCCACGCGGTCACCGCTCCGTCGGCATCTGTCAGGGTCAGTGCGGCGTCCTCCACAGAGCAGGTATAGGTGGCGAACTGCTCCAGGATCGGCCTGGCGAGGGACAGGTCCATCTCCTTCGTCACGGTGGCCCTCATCGCGAGCCTGTTTCCGGTGAGGTCATAGACGCCGGAGATCGTCAGGAGGGTTCCGTCGCCTGTCGGCGCAGTGATAGCGACCCCTCCGCCCTTTTTGAAGGTGATGGTGGGAGGCGCTCCGACGCTCCCCTTCATCTCCCACGCGCCGATCAGGCGCTCTTCGAGGGGGGTGGCGGTGCGGGCCGCCCGTGCGTCCTGCACGGCGCTGGAGCTGGCCGGGTTGAGCTTCCCGCATCCCACCAGGGCCACCATTGCGATCACCCCCATCGTCAAAGTCAGTGTCCGTTTCATGGCATTACCCTCCTCTTTGAGAACCTCACTTCTGTGCATCCGAGATGAACGAAGATTGCGGGTCATGACCTCTTGTCCCATGGCTATCGCAAAGGGCGTGCCGGGTTTCGCCGGAAGGCCCTTTGCAGCCCGGAGGGTTTCGCCTAACACCTTGATGCAGAGCGTCTTTCACGGACGCACGTGACCCTTTACGGCGAGGGTTGCCTGTGTGACCTCAGGCCGGAGAGACGACAAGCCCCTTGTCAGTCGATCTCCTGAACGATCCGGCGATGGATGTAATATCCTGTGTGACTGCGGGTTAAAAGACTGATAAGGGACTTATCAGCCGTTCTGTACAAAGATTGTACAGTCGGAGAGGAGTTGGTGGGTTTGGGGAGTGGAGGGGATGGGTTTCGCGCTTTTCGTGTGGGGGTGGTGGAGGAGGGGAGGAGTCGTCTTTCGCGTCTTTCGCGTTTCGTGATCCAGTCGGCTCACGCCTTTTCCGCGTGCGCCTCCTTCCAGCGCCGGTCCATCCGGTAGACGAACGTCAGAATCTCGGCCACGGCACGGTAGAGTTCGACGGGAATTTCTGACCCGACGTCGAGGCGGGCCAGGACCTCCACGAGGGAGGCGTCCTCGTGGATGGGGATGCCGGCCTCCTTCGCCAGGGCGAGGATCTTCTCCGCGATCAGGCCGCGCCCGGCGGCGGTCACGCGGGGGGCCGCGTCCGCGTCGCGGCGGTAGCGGAGGGCCGCGGCGGCCTTGCGGCGGGAGGTGGCGTCGCGTTTGCCCATAACTATGCCCTGAACCTCCGCAGGCGGAGGGAGTTCGTCACCACGGAGACGGAGCTGAAGGCCATTGCCGTGGAGGCCAGGATGGGGTGGAGCAGCAGGCCGGTGAAGGGGTAGAGGACGCCGGCGGCCACCGGGATGCCGACGATGTTGTAGGCGAAGGCCCAGAAGAGGTTCTGCCGGATGGTGCGCATCATGCGTCTGGAGAGGGCCATGGCCCCCGCGACGCCCCGGAGGTCCCCGGACATCAGCGCGATGTCGGCGCTCTCCGCGGCGATGTCGGTCCCCGTGCCGATGGCGACCCCCACGTCCGCGGAGGCGAGGGCCGGGGCGTCGTTGATGCCGTCTCCCACCATCGCCACAACGCGCCCCTCTGCCTGGAGGGCCCGCACCTGCGCCGCCTTGTCCTGGGGGAGGACCTCGGCCAGGACCTTCTGGATGCCGACCTCCCCGGCCACGGCCCCGGCCGCGCGGGGGTTGTCCCCGGTGAGCATGGCGACCTCCAGCCCCATCTCCCGGAGGCGGGAGACGGCGTCCTTTGCTTCGGGCTTGACCGCGTCCGCGATGCCGATGAGGCCCGCGATCTGGCCGTCGAGCGCGATGAACACGGCGGTCCGCCCCTGCGCCCAGAGGGCCTCGGTCTGCTGCGTCAGGGGTCCGACCTCCACGCCGCGCTCCTCCATCAGTCTGCGGTTGCCGACCAGGACGCGCCTGCCCTCCACGGTCGCCTCGACGCCGTGCCCGGACAGGGATTGAAATGTCTGCGGCTCAGCGAGGGCGATCTCCTGGGCCCCGGCCTTTTGCACGATGGCCTGCCCCAGGGGGTGCTCGGATCGCTGCTCTGCGACGGCGGCGACTCTGAGGAGGTCCCCGGCCTTCAGGCCCGGCACGGGAAGGACATCGGTCACCTCCGGCCTCCCCTGCGTGATGGTCCCGGTCTTGTCCAGGACGACGGCGGAGACCCGCCCCGCCACCTCCAGGGCCTCCCCGCTCTTGATCAGGATGCCCAGCTCCGCGCCTCTCCCGGTCCCGACCATCACGGCGGCGGGGGTGGCCAGGCCGAGGGCGCAGGGGCAGGCGATGATGAGCACGGAGATGAAGTTGACGAGCGCGAACGAGGGGCCGAGGTCCGGCCTGGCGAGGTACCAGACGAGAAAGGTCACGACGGCGATGCCGAAGACGACCGGGACGAAGACGGCGGCGATGCGGTCCGCCTGTCTTTGCACGGGGGCCCTGGAGCCCTGGGCCTCCCGGACGAGCCGGACGATCTGCGACAGGGCCGTGTCCGCGCCCACTCTCGTGGCCCGGTAGACGAAGCTGCCGGTCAGGTTGACCGTGCCGCCCGTGACCTCATCGCCCGGACCCTTTTCCACCGGCAGGCCCTCTCCCGTGAGCATGGATTCGTTCACTGCAGAGGCCCCCTCCACGAGGATGCCGTCCACGGGGAGGCGCTCGCCGGGCCGGACCACCACCTCATCCCCGACGCGCACGTCCTGGACCGGGAGGTCCATCTCCGCCCCATCCCTCCGGATGCGGGCAGTCTTTGGACGAAGGCCCATCAGCCGGCGGATGGCCTCCGAGGCGCGGCCCCTGGCGCGGGCCTCCAGCAGGCGGCCCAGGAGGATGAGGGCGATGATCATCGCCGTGGTGTCATAGTAGTAGTGCATTAGCGTCGCTGAGGAGAGGGCTGACCAGACCCCGGACGGGGCAGCGTGTGTTTGAACGTGGTGCGTGACCTGCTCGAAGACGCCGGGGAAGAACGTGGCGACGGCGCTGTAGAGATAGGCCGCGGAGGTGCCGACGGCGATCAGGCTGTTCATGTCCGCGGTCCCGTGCCGGAGGGCCGTCCAGAAGCCTGACAGAAAGCGCCAGCCGCACCAGAAGAGGGCCGGGGTGGTCAGGAGGAACATCAGGACGCCCGCGGTCCGGGAGGGCAGGAGTTCGAGGCCGGGGACGTGATCCCCCAGGCTCAGGGCCATCACGAGGGCGGACAGGACGGCGCTGACGACGAAGCGGATTCTCAGGCTCCGGTAGGCCCGCGCTCGCTCGGCCTGTTCCTCGTCCTCGCTCTCCTCCCCCTCCACCACCCGCGCGACCCTGTAGCCCGCCGCAGTAACCGCCCTCTTGAGCGGTTCGAGGCCGAGGCCCGCGCCCTGCACTGTGGCCGTCTCCGCGGCGAAGTTCACGGTGGCGTCGGCCACGCCGTCCACGCCCCGGAGGGCCTTCTCCACCCGCGCCACGCACGCCGCGCAGGTCATCCCCTGAATGGCGAGGGTGAGGGACCCGGTGGAGGGGGCCGGGGCGTCAGAGGGGGGCGCGACAGCCGGAGTAGGTTCAGACATGGGGATAGGTCCTCGGTTGAAATAGAATCCAGAATCCAGAATCCAGAATCCAGGAGAAGAGCAAAACCCATAAGTCTCATTCTGGATTCTGAATTCTGACTCCTGTATTCTGTTTTTTTTCCTCCGCCTCCAGGCGCTCCGCGATCTTTTCCAGCGCCCGCAGGCCCCGGTCGGGGCGCTGACGGTACCAGACAATGGCGCGCTCGATCTCCTCTCTCCGGACACCCTGCGCCATGAGGAGGTTTTCGCGCTCCAACCGCAGAGAGTCGGGGGAGGCCTCGTAACGCCGGTTGAGGCGTTCCATCCGGACGCAGAGGTCCACGAACCGGTCCTCGGGCATCGGAGGGTCCGACGAGCGGCCCGAACAACGCAACAGGAGCGCCAGGATGGAGAGACCCCGCCAGAAAAGGTTCATATCCCAAAGATACCGCCAAGCAGAGGCGCTGTCAAGGAGGCGGGGAAGGGCGAAGGGCGAAGGGCGAAGGGCGAATTAAAAATTAGTTGACAAAAGGAGAAAATATTTATAGATTTAGAAATCTATCATAGAAATTCTTTTTCACCCCAAAATTGGGATAAAACCTCTCGCATCATTGACACATCCTTGTTAACCAACAGGCATTTATACCCCGGGGGTCCTCACAGGGTTCAATCGGTCCCTGCGGGGAAGTGCGTGTGCTCGACAACGCTCCTTGGCCACTCAGGTCAAGGGGCGTTTGCGTATATAAACAGTGAGACGGCAGATGGCAGACGGCAGACGTGAAAACAAGAATCCAGAATCCAGAATCCAGAATCCAGAAGAAAAGCAAAACCGGTTCTCATTCTGAATTCTGAATTCTGGCTCCTGTATTCTGCTTTTGCCGTTTGCCGTTTGCCGAGTCTGTCCTGAGAGGAGATAGCCCATGTCCAAGATCGTCAAAGAGGCCCTGACCTTCAATGATGTCATGCTCGTTCCGGGCCGGTCCGAGGTCCTTCCCAAAGACGTGGACGTCAGCACCCGGCTCACCCATCGCATCCGGCTCAACATCCCCCTCCTCAGCGCGGCGATGGACACGGTGACCGAGGCTCGACTGGCCGTCGCCATCGCCCAGGAGGGGGGGATCGGGGTCATCCACAAGAACATGTCCATTGAGGATCAGGCGGGCGAGGTGGAGAAGGTGAAGCGGTCTGAGAGCGGCATGATCGTGGACCCGATCACCCTCTCCCCGAAGGAACTGATCTACAAGGCCCTGGAGCTGATGCGGCATTTTCGGATCTCCGGCGTGCCGATCGTGGAAGAGGGGCGGCTGGTGGGCATCCTGACCAATCGCGACCTCCGGTTTGAGCGCCATCTCGACCAGCCCATCGAGAGCGTGATGACAAAGGAGGGCCTGGTGACCGCCCGCCTGGGCATCTCGCTGGACGAGGCCAAGGACATCCTCCACCGGAACCGGATCGAGAAGCTGCCCGTGGTGGACGACCGGGGGATGCTCAAGGGGCTGATCACCGTGAAGGACATCGAGAAGAAGATCCGGTACCCCAACGCCTGCAAGGACGGCCTGGGCCGGCTGCGGGTGGGCGCGGCCATCGGCGCGAGCCGGGACGCGGACCGGCGCCTGGAGGCCCTGCTGGAGCGGAGCGTGGACGTCATCGTGATCGACTCGGCGCACGGGCACTCCAGGGGCGTCCTCGAGACCGTGGAGCGCATCCGGGGGCGCTATCCTGACCTGGACATCGTCGCCGGGAACATCGCCACGGGGGAGGCCGCCGAGGACCTGATCCGGGCGGGCGCGGATGCGATCAAGGTGGGCATGGGGCCTTCGGCCATCTGCACGACGCGGGTCGTGGCGGGGACCGGGATCCCGCAGATCACCGCCGTGATGGACTGCGCAGAGGTCGCCGACAGGCACAACGTCCCGGTGGTCGCGGACGGGGGCATCACGCAGTCGGGGGACATCCCGAAGGCCCTGGCCGCCGGGGCGTCCTCCGTGATGATCGGCTACCTGTTCGCGGGGACGGACGAGAGCCCCGGCGAGATGGTCATCTACCAGGGGAGGACGTTCAAGGTCTATCGCGGCATGGGGTCCTTAGGGGCGATGGAGCAGGGGAGCCAGGACCGCTACTTCCAGGGGGACGAGGACCCGGCCAAGCTCGTGCCCGAGGGGATCGAGGGGCGGGTGCCCTACAAGGGGTCGCTGTCGGGCTACATCTACCAGCTCATCGGCGGGCTGCGGGCGGGCATGGGCTACTGCGGCGTGAGGACCGTGGAGGAGTTGCGGAAGGAGGGGGAGTTCGTGAAGGTCTCGCACGCGGGCATCCGGGAGAGCCATCCGCACGACGTGACCATCACGAAGGAGGCGCCGAATTACAGGTTAGAGTGACATGCTCGACCTTGAAGCTATCCGGGCGGAGTTCCCGGTGACGCGCGCCTGGACCTACCTCAACCACGCCGGGATCGCGCCCATCTCCCGGCGCGTGCGCCGGGCCGTGCAGGCCCTCCTGAGCGACGTGGAGGAGAACGGCGCTGTGAACCACGCGGCGTGGACGGAGGCCGTGCGGAAGGCGCGCCGGTCGGCGGCGCGGATGCTGAACGCGCACCCGTCCGAGATCGCCTTCGTCAAGAACACGACGGAGGGCATCCTGATCGTGGCCAACGGCATCCGGTGGCGGCGGGGGGACAATGTCGTGATCGCCGAGAAGGAGTTCCCGGCCAACGTGTACCCCTGGCTGAACCTCAAACGGAAGGGCGTGGAGGTCCGGTTTGCGCGGGAGATGGAGAGGTGCATCCCCATCGAGGAGGTGGCCCGGCAGATGGACGGGCGGACGCGGGTCGTGTCGCTCAGCTCCGTAGCCTTTTCCACGGGCTATCGGAACGACCTGGACGCCCTCGGGGCCCTGTGTCACGAGCGGGGCGCGCTGTTCTGCGTGGACGCCATCCAGAGTCTGGGGGCGCTCCCGATCGACGTGAGGCGGTCCCGGATCGATTTCCTGTCGGCGGACGGCCACAAGTGGCTGCTGGGGCCGGAGGGGGCGGGGGTCTTTTACTGCGGCCGGTCCGCCATGCAGAAGATCGAGGTGGCCAGCCTGGGATGGGGGGGCGTGGTCAATCCGACGGACTTTCTGGCCTACGACGCGACGCCTGCGCCCACGGCCGAGCGGTTTGAGCCGGGCACGCTCAACACGGCGGGGGTCTACGGCCTGCGCGCCGCGTTCGACCTGCTCCTGTCCGTGGGCGTCTCCGAGGTTGAGTCCCGCGTTCTGGCGCTGACCGACCGGCTCTGCGAAGGCCTCCGGGGGAGGGGGTATCGCATCCAGAGCCCTCGCGGGCCGGGGGAGAAGTCGGGGATCGTGACCTTCTCGCACGAGCGGCACGGGGCGGAGGACCTGTTCCGGCGGCTTCGGGAGCATCGCGTCGTGGGGGCGGTCCGGGACGGCAGGGTCCGCCTGTCGCCGCACTTCTACAACACGGAGGAGGAGATAGACCGGGCGGTGGAGGTA
>CAYRZX010000329.1:0-7618 GCA_964428665.1 uncultured Gemmatimonas sp. | reverse complement strand
GCGCATCAGGCTCAAGCGCCTCTATCCACAGTTTTAGCTGTCAAGATGCACTAGTCCGGCCCTCATCCCCTTTCAACCGTCACCTCCCGCACGAACACCGTGTTGAGCCGGGGGTCGGTGGGCTGCTCCGCGTAGAGGCGGATGTCATATACCAGAAGCAGCCGGTCCGGCCCGACCGGGACCATCCCCGGCTTCCCCGCCGTCACGTCGGTCGCGGCGTAGGAGTAAGTCGCCGCCCTGGGCACGATCTCGGTAATCTCCTCCCAGAACCGCCCTGTCCCGTCCAGGTTGAAGGCCACTGTGATACCCGGCCTGCCGTAGGCCAGGGCCAGGACCCCGTTGTCCAGCTGGGCCAGAACAGGGTGCTGATACGCCCCGTTGAAGTTGGCCGCCTGCCCATCCGGCGTGGTGTAGTGGCGCTCCGCCGGCTCCACCCCCGGAAGCCCAGGAACCAGGATCGGCGTCGTCCAGGTCCTCCCCCCATCCCGCGACCAGCACTGTACCATAATCCGGGGTTGAGCATCCTCGGTCTGGGCCACCGCCAGCAAGTCGCCATTTTTGAGAACCGTGAGCGCCGTCCCGAAGTAGCCCCGGTGACCGGTCGGCTTATCCCCTGCGATGCACGACACGAAATCCCAGGACCGCCCCCCGTCCCGCGTCTCCACCAGGATGGAGGAGCACTGATCGTCCCGCCGGTGTGGGGCCGTCTCCGCGAACAACCCGCTCATGGTCACCAGCGCCCTCCCCCCCTCCACAGGGAGGATCGGCCCCACCCAGAACCCGATGGATGCCGGGTCGGGGTCCCCCGGACAGGGCGGAGGATACCGCCGGAGCGTCCGGTCCTTCGGAAACCGCACCCGCACGTTCTCCTCCAGGGCCCACGTCTCCCCCCCGTCCCCGGAACGGTTGATCATCACCCGCATCTCGTGCTCGTCCACCCACCAGGAGGACTTGGACCAGGAGGTGGGCGCCAGGACCGTGCCGTCCGCCAGCGTCCCTCCGTCCACGCCCCCGTAATCCAGCTCCCGCTGCCCGCTCCAGGTCCGTCCGTTGTCCGTCGAGACCCGGTAGCCCACGTTCTTCTTCAGGAACTCCTTCAAAGGGATGTCCTCCGGCCACCTCCTGTCCCGGCGAAGGCTGTAGAGGGCGATCAGGTTCCCATTCCCGGCCCGGATCAGGCCGCAGAAGTGGTGCGCCTGCTCGTTCCCATCTGTCTCAGGACCCTGGTACTGGTCGATGATCACAGGGTCCCCCACCGTCACCTTCAACCCATCTTTATCTGGTCTGTACATCTTCGTCGCTCCTTTCGTCTCAAAAATGGCTCATCCTCCTGCCCGGATGATTCCTCAGGTCCACCTCCGGGACCCCCACGCCCAGCCCCTCCCAGTTGATCTCCTGGAACATCTTCACAGGCCCCTCTCCGAGTGGTCAACCTAGTCCGACCCCCATCCCCTTTCAACCGTCACCTCCCGCGCGAACACCGTGTTGAGCCGGGGGTCGGCGGGCCGCTCCGCGTAGTTATAGATGTCATATACCAGCAGCAGCCGGTCCGGCCCGACCGGGACCATCCCCGGCTTCCCCGACGTCACGTCGTAGGGGCCATACGAGTAGGGGGCCGCCCTGGGCACGATGTCCACGATCTCCTCCCAGAACCGGCCCGTGCCGTCCCGGTTGAAGGCCACTTTGATGCCGGGCCGGCCGTAGGCCAGGGCCAGGACCCCGTTCTCCAGCCGGGCCAGAACGGGATGCTGGTACGCCCCGTTGAAGCTGGCCGCCCGTCCGTCCGGCGTGGTGTAGTGGCGGTCCACCGGGTCCACCCCCGGAAGCCCCGGCGCGGGGATCGGCTCCGTCCAGGTCCTGCCTCCATCGCGGGACCAGCACTGCATCATGATCCGGGGCTGGGCATCCTCGGTCTGGACCACGGCCAGCAGGTCCCCGTTGGCAAGCCGCGTCAGCGCCGTCCCGAAGTAGCCCCGGTGGCCGGTCGGCTTGTCCCCGGCGATGCACGAGACGAAGTTCCAGGACCGCCCCCCGTCCCGCGTCTCCACCAGAATGGAGGAGCACTGATCGTCTCGCCGGTGCGGCCCCGTCTCGGCGAACAGCCCGCTCACGGTCACCAGCGCCGTCTCCCCCTCTGCGGGGAGGATCGGCCCCACCCAGAACCCGATGGACGCCGGGTCGGGGTCCCCCGGACAGGCCGGAGGGTACCGCCGGAGCGTCCGGTCTGCCGGGAACCGCACCCGTGCGTCCTCGTCCCGCGTCCACGTCGCCCCCCCGTCCGGGGACCGGTTGATCATCACCCGCATCTCGTGCTCGTCCACCCACCAGGAGGACTTGGACCAGGAGGTGGGGACCAGGACCGTGCCGTCCGCCAGCGTCCCCCCGTCCACGCCCCCGTAGTCCAGCTCCCGCTGCTCGCCCCAGGTGCGCCCGTTGTCCGCCGAGACCCGGTAGCCCACGTTCTTCTTCAGGAACTCCTTCAGAGGGATGTCCTTCGGCCACGCCGCGTCCCGCCGGAGGCTGTAGAGGGCGATCAGGTGGCCATTCCCGGCCCGGATCAGGCCGCAGAAGTGGTGCGTCTGCTCATTGGCGTCCGTCTCGGGACCCTGGTATTGGTCGATCATGACAGGGTCGCCCACCGTCACCTTCAACCCATCTTTATCTGGTCTGTACATCTTCGTCGCTCCTGTTCTCGTATTATAAAAGGTCATGCGGAATGTACCGATATCTTCCGGTTGTCCAGGGGGAGTTTCACGCGGACGCCCCCCTGCCGCTGAGACGCCGCCATGCCGAACAGAATCTCCATGCCCCGGCGGGCGACCTCCAGGTTGCTCCGCCCGGACCTTCCCGTCTCAATGGACCGGATCAGGTCCCGGATGATGGCGACGGTCCCGCTGTGCCCTTTCCACGTCGGAAAAGGGACCTCGGCCACCACCTGCGTCTCTGGGACGGCGGCGTAACCGTTCACGTGGCCGTAGGGCAGGACGAAGTCGGCGTGTGACGAGCCCGTGACCTCGTCGTCTATCGTCCCCCCCATCCTCCCGCATCCGATGATGCCCACCCTGTAAGCCATATCCCTCCTCCAGATATCAGACGCCCCCCGCAGTCCAGACCCTTTCTTCAGACCCGGCCCGTCAGGATCGCCACCAGCGACCCGACGCTCGCGATGACCGCCTGCCCCAGGATCAACCCCAGAAAGAACGGCCTCGTCTGGCCGTAGAGCGACGGCCCGCCGTACTTCAACACGTTCCGCTTGATCAACCACGCCACGAAGACGCTGCTCCACCCCCAAGGGATCGCGCTGATGGGGTAGCCGATCGGATGGATGGGCCACCAATAAAACCGCTGCCGGGCCAGCATCAGCAGCCCCATCGCCAGAGCCCCGACCCCCGACCAGAGGAGACGGACCGGCTGCCCTTCCGACGGAGAGGTGATCGCCGACCCGTAATAGTTGAGCTGGTAGTTCAGGGCGGAGACCACGTAATTGCTGTTGGAGAACCCGTAAGCCCCCAGCGTGTAGACGTAATGCAGCAGCGAAACCGCCGCCGTGCCCCCCCCCAGGATAAGCGCCAGAGACAGCGTGCGGAACAGCGAACGGGATCGCAGCCCCCCCCGGTGTGTCAACCGCAGCGACGTGGACGCGCTGGCCATGCCGTGCGACCCGAGGGGAAAGGCCCAGGGCTGGGCCAGGAAAAACCCCGCCACAGCGCCCCCCCCCAACATCCGGGTGCCCGCCGAATGAAGCAGCACGTGCATCGGCGTCAGCGGGGTGGACATCACCACGCCCGCCTCGGCCAGGATGCGCGTGATCCCCAGGAACGCCATCAGCGCGATCCCCACAAAGATCGGGACGACCCACGCCGGGATGCCCGTCATCCACAGCCACCAGCAGATGAACCCCACCCCCGTGGCTGCCCCGACCACCGCCGCCCGGTAGGAGAGCATCTCCCTCGAATCATCCACGTGCGGGGCAACGCCCAGGGCCTTCCCCAGCACGTCCCTCAGGTGGTGGCGGGCCTCGTAGATGCCCCCGGCCACCAGCGCGGCCAGCGCCCCCATCCCCTCCTGATGGATATGGGTGTAATGCACGTAGGGGGGGCTGGGCGGACACCCCAGGATGGCGCTTTTGGACGACACGATCAGGCAGATCTGCGCATAGGCGATCAGCTCGAACAGAAGGATGCTGCCGAGGATGTCCAGCGACACCAGGTAGCTGAGACCCAGGACGAAAAAATTGAGATAGAACGCCACGGCGATGGAGTTGCGGTAGAAGCGGGTGACATAGTAAAATTGGAGCGTGGGGATGAAGGCGAGGAACCGGTGGACGACCTCGGACAGGCCTACAAGGGCGGCGGCGGAGAACCCGACCCAGAAGACCCCGTTGCGCAGAAGCGGCCGCTCGCCCGCCTCCCCCCCCACGAGCATCAGGGGAAGCTGCGCCAGCGGAAACGGCAGCCGCTCCTGTTCCATCCACCGCTTCCGCAGGATCACCATCAGCGACGCCGAGGTGAAGTAGAAGGCGCCCATCAACACCGCCCAGGCGCACAGCGGTCCCGCCCACGCCCGGTAGGGGATCTCCCTCCCTTCGATCACCCCTTCAAAAAAACCCTTCGCCACGGCGGGGTCTTTGATCGTGAGGCCATCCGGCAGCAGCGGGACCACGCGGCTCCCCCACCCGTTCTCCGGCGTTGCAAAGTAGGTGAACCCCGCCAGATGGGGGAGCAGGTCGGCAACCCCCCCCTGGGCCGAGACCGCCGAGGCCACGAGCAGCATCGAAAAGACGACCAGGAGTTCCTGAGGCCTCAGCCCTGACCGGACGACCCCGACCCGCCTCAGCAGGCTGACGGCGCAGATCAGCGCGAACAGCAGAAACAGAGCCCCGGCCCCGAACCCGTCCGTTACCAGCTCCAGATTCTGGCTGAAGGCCTGCTCGCAGACGCTCAGGAAGGCCAGCAGGATGCTCAGCAGACTGCCGATCATCGCCGCCCGCCACGTTGCCCCTGACGAAACCTCCTCCACCGGCCTCTCTGCAACCGATTCTATGACAGATCCCCTCCGATGAGCAGCCATGCTGTAGGAGACGATCATCTCCGGACGACAGCGATGAATGAACGGAAACCCCGTGACGGGCGTTTTGCCTTTCCTTCACCCTTTGTCCTTCCGCCTTTGCCTTTTCAAAGGTGGCTCATCCTCCTGGCAGGGTGGTTCCTGAGGTCGACCTCCGGGACGCTCACGCCCAGCCCCTTCCAGTCGATATCCCGGAACGCCAGCGGGAGAAAGTCGTGGGACGCCTTCAGCTTGAAGATGCGCACGTCGCTGGCCGGAACGCCGCAGCGCAGGGCCCCGTCCTCGATCCCCGCCTCCGAGTGCCCCAGCCACGCCTCAAACGCCTCGACCTCCTCCCCCCTGATCCGCACCCGCCCCTCCCACGGGAGGCCGGGGGAGTTGTTGCACAGCGTCACGATCAGCTCGTCGGCCCGGTCCGTGACGTTGACCAGATAGGCGATCGGGCGTCCCTCCACCTCCACCAGGTTCAGGTCCCTGAACAGCCCCCCCACGACGTGCCGGACGCCTTTCAGGAGCTCGTGACGCCGCTCCGCCTTCCCCCATCCCCGCACGGTGACCAAAAAGACCACACCCCTGCCGACCGCCTGACGGATCACCAGCGGACCTTCATCGGAAGTCCTGAGCAGGACCTCCCCTGTGGTCATCGTGACCCTCCGGTGTTCGAACGTCTCCTCCCGAAATACCCTGCCGTCGAAAGAGCGCACCTCACCGGTGTGCGTCTCCCGGCCTTCGCCCACTTCGGCCCCCGCCAGCGATGCCGGGACCTCCGGCCACGGATCCACCCCCATCACGACAACCCCGCCACCCTGGATGAAATCCGTCAGCCTCCCTGCCAGACCCTCCCTCTCGCCCACCCTCAGATCTCCCAGCAGGACCACGGCCCGATACTTCTCCAGACAGCGGGGCGAGGCGTTGGAGAGAATCACCTCAAAGAGGTCGCCAAAAGGAGTATTCGTGATGTAGCCCCGCTCGTCCCGGTAGTAACTGGCCAGCTCGTAGTCCGGGTAGACCCACCGGAAGAAGTTGTCGATCTGGTGGTCCAACCGGGAATACGGGATGTTCCCCCAGACGTGGTCCTCGTCCTTTCTGTACACGTGTCGCGGCGGGTTCCAGCCGTGGTCGTGATCCAGCATCAGCGCGACCGGCATGTAGGGCGTCCCCCGCACCGGGTGGTCGTACGCGAACTCCTGGCCCTCCACGTGGAGACGCCCCATGGGCGTCAGATTGGCCTCCAGCAGCCCCCACCCCGGCCTGTTCAGCCCCCCTGCCATGACGAACGGCT
Organism: uncultured Gemmatimonas sp.; assembly: GCA_964428665.1. Lineage (GTDB taxonomy): Bacteria > Latescibacterota > UBA2968 > SICM01 > SICM01 > SICM01. The sequence continues at coordinate 1,269 of CAYRZX010000329.1, read as the reverse complement.
CGTAGTCCCCGCTCAGCTTCCCCTCGTACTTCGCCTGGTAGAAAATCGCCGCTGAGAAGAAGACCACCGAGGCCCCGTACATATAGGCCAGATACCACTCCCGCTTGCTCAACCCCTCGCTGGGGCCGTAGTCCGGGCCGCTGGGCCCGTCCGCGTCCGCGACGTTCTTCCCGTCGCGGGAGTACCACTTCTGTCCCCAGCGGCACGAGGGGGAGATCGACACCGCCGTCAGCAGGTCGTACTGCCTGGCCGCCCCCCGGCAGAACGACCAGAGCAGCGTGTCCGACGGAAGAGACTCCTCCGCCTCGATCCCCAGCATGCGCGCCCCGTGCTCCGCCGCGTAGTGACAGCCGTATCCGAGTGAGCTGATCGACACCCCCCGGCCATACGCCAGGCCGTAGAACACGTCCAGCACCCGGTCGTACTCCCGATGGGCCTGCACGCGGGACCGGTCCGGAGGGGGTTCCTCCCCAATCCCGCACAGCGCCGCGTAAGGCCCCTTGCCCCAGCACCAGCCCCCCGTGTACCCCCCGTCCAGCTCCGAGTCCCCCTTCATCCCGATGTATCGCTCTCCGAACGTCTCCAGAAGGAACTCGTGGAGCATCCGCCGCTCCTCCGGGGGATACGGGCTCATGCCGATGTTCTGGATGTAGATCCCCGCGTCCGCCAGCTTCTTGAGGTTCTCCCGCCAGCCCGGATGCAGCCGGCCGTCGTTCGTCCTGTAGAAGTACCGTGAGTATATCTGGATGACGGAGGCGATCCCGTACTCCAGCAGCCCCTGTAAACAGGCCTGGGAGTCGGGATGTTTCACGAAGATCGCGGTGCGAAAGTCGCACCCCATCTCCGCCCGCGTGAGGGGTTTGTGCTCGCACCGGAGATAACGCTCCCCCTCTTCCGGCGTCACCGGGTAGTTGTGGATGGGCTTCAGAGAAAAGGGGCTGACGCCCCCTCTCGGAATCGTCTCAGAGCCGGCCTTCTCCTCTGGGCTTCTGTCCCGGGTCATTTTCCCTTCTCAGATGCAGGTCCGGTTCGTTCATGCCTCCGGCGCGGGCAGCCGCTTGGTGAAAGGCTCCACCTCCTCCAGACAGCCCCCCTTTCCCCGGACTGGCTCCGGATACAGCGCCCAGTCGCTGCGTGCGATCCGGTAGCCCCGGATGTGCCGCGCCCCCGGTGCCGCGTCGTCGATGATGTGCTGCGCCACATAGAGGTCCCCCCCCTGGTTGATTGACAAAACTCTGTAGAGCAAGGGAAGTGCTTTTCTAAACAGCA
>CAYRZX010000328.1:0-7618 GCA_964428665.1 uncultured Gemmatimonas sp. | reverse complement strand
CGGAGAGCGAGGTGGGCAGGGGGAGCGCGTTCTGGTTCACGCTGCCGGAGGCGAAGGTGCAAAGCGCATAGCGCATGGCGCATAGCGTCAAAGACTGTGGGTTTTACGCTTTGCGCTCTGCGCTTTGCGCTTTGCCGGAGGGACAGATCATGTCACGGGGCAAGATTTTGATCGTGGACGACGAGGCCGACATTGCGGAGGTCATCGGAGACCGGCTGGAGACGTGGGGATTTCAGGCCCGGATCGTCGGCAGCGCGCGGGCGTGCTATGCGGCGGTGGAGGAGGAGGCGCCGGACCTGATCCTGCTGGACATCCAGATGCCGGAGATCAACGGGATCGAGGCGTTGAGGACCTTGAGGGCGCGCCATCCGGAGATCCCGGTGCTGATGATCACCGCCTCCACGGGCCAGAAGGCCGCGCAGGACTCGGGGCAGCACGGGGCAGCCGGTTTCCTGCTGAAGCCGTTCGAGCCGGAGGAGCTGAAGGGGAAGGTTTTCCAACTGTTAAAGAGAGAGAGGATATGAACCATTCGAGAGGTCGAGTGCTGATCGTGGATGACGACGTGGATGTCCGGGAGGTGCTGGTGGACCGGCTGATGGCGGAGGGGTTCGAGGCGGTCGCGGCGTCGGACGGCGCGGAGGGGCTCCGGCGCATCCGGCAGGAGGATTTCGACCTGGTCCTGCTCGACCTCCAGATGCCGGAGATGGACGGCATGGCGGTGCTTCGCCATATTCAGGAGGAGCGCCTCGACGCCACTATCGTGATCATGACCGCCTACGGCAGCATCGAGCTGGCGGTGGAGGCCATGAAGGCCGGGGCGTTCGACTTCATCCCCAAGCCCCTCCACGTGGAGCGTCTCCGCGTGGTGGTGGAGAAGGCCGCGGAGCGACAGCAGCTGCGCCGGGAGAACGCCTATTTCCGGGAGGCGGCGGCGGGCGCCCTCCCGACGCTCATCGGCGATTCCCCGAAGATGCAGGAGGTGCTCAAGGTCGCCCGAAGGGCCGCCCAGAGCACGGCCACAGTCCTGCTTTTGGGCGAGAGCGGCACGGGCAAGGAGGTCCTGGCCAGGGCCATCCACGGCTGGAGCCCGCGTCGGGAGCGGCCCTTTGTGGCCGTGAACTGCGTGGCGCTGTCCGAGCACCTGCTGGAGAGCGAGCTGTTCGGGCACGAAAAGGGGGCGTTCACGGGCGCGCACGGCCAGCGCAAGGGGCGCTTCGAGGTGGCCCGGGGCGGGACGATCCTGTTGGACGAGGTCGGGGCGATGAAGCCCGACCTCCAGGTCAAGCTCCTGCGGGTGTTGCAGGAGGGGGAGTTCGAGCGGGTGGGCGGGTCTCAGGCGATCCAGACGGATGTCCGGGTGATCGCGGCCACGAACCGGGACCTGGAGAGGGCGATGGCAGAGGGGTCGTTCCTGAAGGACCTCTACTTCCGCCTGAACGTGGTGTCCGTCTCCCTGCCCCCCCTGCGGGAGCGGAGGGAGGACATCCCGGCCCTGGCCCGTTTCTTCCTTCAGAAGTACGCGCACGAGGCCAAGCGGGGAGTGACGGGCATCTCGGAGGAGGCGATGGCGTGTCTGTCGGCCTATTCCTGGCCCGGCAACGTGCGGGAGCTGGAGAATGCCGTCGAGCGGGCGGTGGTGCTGGGCGCAGGGGAGGAGGTCGGACCGGAGGACCTGCCGGACCAGGTCGTGGGGATGGGGCAGCCTCAGGGGCCTGATGGGGCGCCGGGCGCGGGCTTCCACGAATCCGTTCAGGCATATAAACGACAGCTCATCCGGGGCACGCTGGAGAAGACCGGGGGCAACCAGTCGCGGGCCGCCGAGGCGCTGGGGCTGCAGCGCACCTATCTTGCGAGGCTGATCAGGACGCTGGAGGTGAAGTGAATCGGATCGGATACAGGAGGGCTATCCAAAAAGATACTTCCTGAGAAATGCGCTGAAACCCTTGTCAGATCAGGGGTTTTCAGGATTCTCCGCCCGATGAGGCGCCTGGGCGTATCTTGAAGGGTACGCTTTCGGAATGCGGGCGCTGCCCGCAGGGGTGCCCTGAACGCGAGCCGTCAAAAAAAACAATTAACGTAACATTTTGATTTATAATCCACCTGAAATATCAGGTGGATTTTTTATTTTGCAAAAGGGCAGGCTGGCATGCCGTTTGTTTATTCCCATACCACGACCGCGGTTCACGACGTATACCTATGCCATTGACGGAAACGTGCTGACGCTGAAGAAGGCCGATGGGGAGGTCATCCGGTGGAAGAAGATGTGAAAACGCGATCAGCCGGTCTTTTTGCGGAAGGCAGGGGCGGTTCGTCGGGGGCCGCTCCTGTCTTCTCAGGGGGAGGACCCCTGACGCCCTCCCGGTTGACCCGCCAGCAGATGGAAGGGCGCCGGCTCGAAGGCGCCCGGCTGCTGAGGAAGGGCCGGATGTCGCAGTCCGAGGTCGCCCGCCGGCTGGGGGTCAGCCGGATGGCTGTCCACCGGTGGGCGCAGCAGATGAGGTCCGGGGGGCTGCGCCTCCTCAGGCGTCGCAGGCCCAGCGGCCGCCCGTTCCGGCTGAGTCGCTCGCAGCGCCGCCGGCTTTCAAGGTTGCTCAGGCGCGGGGCGCTGGCCGCCGGGTTTGACACGGATCGCTGGACCCTGACGCGCGTCCACCGGGTCATCCTGCTGGAGTTCGGGGTGCGCTACCATCCCAAGTACCTCGGACGCCTGCTGAGGCGGCTGGGCTGGCAGTTTCGGAGGTCGAGCCTGGGAGACGACGCGCCCGACGCAGGGGCCTGGGCGCCACAGCCTTGACCGGGTCGTTGGGAGATGGGGGGCAAGAACGTGCAGACACAGGATGGCGTGCGTGAGTTGACCGCGGCGTTTTTGGATGCCCAGGGCGAACGCATCTTCGAGGACCTGTCCGAAAGGCTGAAGGAGACGCCTGCCCTGCTTCCGACCCACCGGAAGCTGTTTCAGCTTGCCAGGGCGCGCCTTCGAGAGCCGTCCAACGCCCGCCTCCTGGGGGAGGTCCACGGGGCGTTGACCGGGACCTCTTCTCGTCCCGACATCCATTCCCTCATCAACGGACAGATCGCGCTGTGGGCTGTCCTTCACGGGGCGCTGCGGCAGGTGGACGGCCCTCACAGGGCCATGCAGGTCATCCACGCCGTCCTGGCGCTGGCCGGAGACACGGTGGACGGGTTCGTCGGCGCCCTGATCGACGCGGCCCATTCAGGGGGCGCCTCATCCGCCGGCGTCGCGTCCGCTCCATCCGTTGCGTGGGGGACGCTGGTGGAACTCGGCAGGACGCGCAGGGAGTTCCAGGCGCTCAATCGGCTGATCCGCGACCTGCTCAATGCCCGCGATCCGCTCCGGATGTTCGAGATCCTCGAAGAGGGCATCCTGAGCGCCTTCCACCTTCGGAGCATGTGCATCGCCGCCGTCAACCACGAGGAGGGGTTCGTGGAGGTGGTCAGCTCCTATCCCCTGGCGCAAGACCCCGACCGAAATCCCATCGGATGGCGATACGGCCTCTCCCACCCGGAAATCCTCTGCCACGTGGCCCGGACCGGACGGACCGAGGTGATCGACGGGTGGGACCCTCGCTATCACGAAAGGGTCGTTCAACCGGACGGCAGCTTCGCCTTCCGTCAGCGCCCCAGAAGCGCCTACGCAGATCAGACGTCCTTCTTCGTCCCCATTCTGTCCGAGGATCGCGCGATCGGCGTGGTCTGCACGGCCTCCACCCGGGCGAGCGCGCCGATCATCCTGCGGGAGATCGAACGGATGCGCCCGTTCCTCCACCTGGTGGGGGCGACCCTCTCGAACGCTGCCGAGATCATCAAGAACAAAAAGGCGCAGGAGCTGGACCGACTCAAGACCGACTTCGTGTCCAACGTGTCGCACGACCTGCGCACGCCGCTGACCTCCATCAAAGGCTCCGTGGACAACCTGTTAGACGGCATCGGCGGCGCCCTCAACGACAGGCAGGTCCACTATCTCAGGCGCATCCAGTCGAACACGGGTCGGTTGTCGAGGCTGATCGATGACCTTCTGGATATGTCGCGGATCGAGGCCGGAAGGCTGCGGGTCGCGCCGGTGAAGGTGCCGGTGGGGGAGGTCGGGAGGGACGTGCTGGAGGGCGTTCGTCCGATGGCCCTGGAGAAGCGGATTGATCTCTATCTGAGGGGGGATGAGGAGGGGGCGCAGGCGTATGCGGACCCGGACCGGGTGTATCAGGTGTTGATGAACCTGGTGAGCAATGCGATCAAGTTTACGCCGACAGGAGGTCGGGTGGAGGTGGAGGTGGTTCCGAACGGGGAGATGGTGAGCGTGTGCGTTCGGGACACGGGGCAGGGGATACCTGCCGAGGAGCTGGAGATGATCTTCGATAAATTTCATCAGGTGGGGGGCGCGTCGGTGGCCAGGCAGGGGGCGGGTCTGGGGCTGGCGATTGCGAAACATCTGGTGGAACTGCACGGGGGTCGGATCTGGGCGGAGAGCGAGGTGGGGGTGGGGAGCGCGTTCTGGTTCACCCTGCCGGCGGCCCGGTAAAGAGAAGGGGATGGGTGTTGCTTTTTCGGGTCGGGGAGATTAGATTAGGGGCGGAAAAGGTCCGAGATGGGATGGGGCATCTTGCAGGACCTGGGCTTTGGGGGCACGCCTCGGACAAGAGAGGTGTGCCTCTTTTTCATTTTTTGGGGTGATCAAGCCATGCGAACACCTGAAAGGCAAGAATACAGGAGCCAGAATACAGGAGCCAGAATGAAAACCATCTTGGTTTGGGTTTTATTCTGGATTCAGGATTCTAAATTCTGGATTCTGCTTTTTCTGACATTTTGCACTTCCTCCGCCTGGGCCACCCCCACCCTGGCCCGGCTGTCCTTCCGGGTCCCTCCTGCCCGGATGACCGAGTTCGAGACCGCCTACCGGGAGAAGGTCGTGCCCATCCTGAAAAAGCACGGGCTGGTGGAATCCTCCGAGCGAGGGCGCGCGACGCCGGACAGTGTGTTCAGCAGACTGTTTGAACTGAAGACGCCCGCCGAGGTGGAGGAGAAACAGAAGGTGCTCCGGGTTGATCCGGCGTGGAATGCTGTCCTTGAGCATCTTGGAAAGGCGTTCGGGTCGAGACCGTCCGTCGGTCCCTTTTCGTATGCGTTCGTCCTCTATTCTACGCCTGCGGGTTCGGGCAAGGTCGTGCAGGCAGGACCTGGCAAGACTGTCGCTGCCGGACGCGGGATGGGACACTGGCGCACCTACGACGCAGGGGATGGGCTGGTACAGGGCATCGTGCAGACGGTCTTTCAGGACCGGGAGGGGAACCTCTGGTTTGGGACCCGGGGTGGGGTGAGCCGGTATGACGGGAAGTCGTTCCTGAGCTTCACCACGAAAGACGGACTGGTGGACAACCGGGTGAATGCGATCTTTCAGGATCAGGAGGGGATTCTGTGGTTCGGCACGTGGGGCGGGGTGAGCCGGTATGACCCGAAAACAGGGGACAGGAAGGCCCATTCGACCCGTTCGACAAGCTCAGGGCAGGCAAGCTCAGAGCCTGCCCTGCCTGTCCTGAGCGCAGTCGAAGGAAGTGAAACGAAGGGGCAAGCCCTTCGGCAAAGCTCAGGGCAAGCCTGGACGACGTTCACCACGAAGGATGGTCTGGCGAACAACTGGGTCTGGTCGATCCTTCAGGATCGGGAAGGGAATCTCTGGTTTGGCACCAACGGGGGGGCAAACCGGTATGATGGGCGGCGGCTTACCACCTTCACCACACGAGAGGGCCTGGCGGGCAGTGAAGTGCGTCAGATCCTCCTGGACCGGGAGGGCTATCTCTGGTTCTGCGCCAACGGGGGGGCGAGCCGGTATGATCCTTCGGCAAGCTCAGGACAGGGCGGGAAAAGGTTCGTCACCTTCACGACGCAGGACGGTCTGGCGGACAATCGGGTGACCTCGATTTTACAGGATCAGGAGGGGCGTCTCTGGTTCGGCACCGAAGGGGGGATGAGCCGGTACGACCCCTCGGCAGGCCCAGGGAGGCGATGGACGACCTTCACCTCGCGCGACGGCCTGCCGAGCAACCACGTGTTTTCAATGTGCCATGATCGGGAGGGTAGCCTCTGGGTCGGCACGGTAGACGGCCTGAGCCGGTATGATGGGGAGACTTTCAACATCGTCCGGGAATCCCTGCCGGACAATACGATCCTGTCGATCTTTGAGGATCAGGAAGGGCACATGTGGTTTGGCACGTGGGGGGGCGCGAGCCGGTATGACGGGAAGACGTTCGTCACCTTCACGGCGCAGGACGGCCTGGCCTACAACGTAATCCAATCGGCCTTCGAGGACCGGGAGGGGCGCCTCTGGTTTGGCACGTGGAAGGGTGTGAGCCGGTATGACAGGGAGGGGAGAGGGTCCAGTGGACCGTCGGGGATGGGGACGTTTACGACCTTCACGGAACAGGACGGCCTGGGGACCAGCCGGGTGCGGTCGATCTTTCAAGACCGGGAGGGAAATCTCTGGCTCGGCACCGAAGGGGGGGTGAGCCGGTACGACGGGAGGACGTTTACGACCTTCACCACAGAAGACGGTCTGGCGCACAACGTGGTCTACGCCATCTTTCAGGATCGGGACGGAAACCTCTGGGTCGGCACGGTCGGAGGCGGCCTGACCCGATACGATGGGAAGACGTTTACGACCTTCAACACGTCCGACGGCCTGGGGAACAACGTGGTGGTGTGCATCTTCCAGGACCGGGAGGGGCATCTCTGGTTCGGCACCGAAGAGGGGGCGAGCCGGTATGATCCTTCGACTCCGGGCTCCGCCCTTCGCTCAGGACAGGGCAGGGAGGGGAGACGATCCGGTGAATCGTCCGGGGGGGGGACCTTCACCACGTTGACGACACAGGACGGCCTGGCGAGCAATCGGGTGTATGCCATCTTTCAGGACCAGGAGGGGCATCTCTGGTTCGGCACGTGGGGGAGCGGGGTCACGCGCTGCGATGGGAAGACCTTCACCAGCTTCACCGCCCAGGACGGCCTGGTGGACGACTGGGTGGCCTCTATTCTTCAGGATCGGGAGGGACACCTCTGGTTCGGTGGCGGGGGCGGGGCGAGTCGCTACGACGGGAAGACGTTTCAGACGGTTCACCAGTGGGACGGCCTGGGGAGTGGCTCGGTGAGGACGCTCCTTCAGGATCGGGAGGGGCGCCTCTGGTTCGGCACCACGAAGGGCGCGACGCGCTATCGCCAGCCTGCGCCGTCGCCCCCTCCTGCCGTCGTCGACGGAGTGGTGGCCGACCGCCGGTATCCGGGGGAGGGCCACATTTCCATCCCCTCCAATGTCGATCTGATCACCTTTCACTTTCACGGCGTCAATTTCAAGACCCGGCCGGAGGAGATGGTCTATCGCTATCGCCTGAAAGGGTATGATCAAGACTGGAGGACCACGCACGAGCGCCAGGTGGAGTATCACAACCTCCCGCGAGGGGAGTATGCCTTTGAGGTCGTGGCGGTGGACCGGGACCTGGTCTACTCGGAGAGACCGGCGACGGTCACGCTGCGGGTGCATCTGCCGTATGAAAGGATCGGGTGGATGTCGGCGCTGAGCGTCGCCCTCGGATTGGTGGGGTGGCAGACAGCCCGC
>CAYRZX010000327.1:0-7670 GCA_964428665.1 uncultured Gemmatimonas sp. | reverse complement strand
GGAGGCCAGGGGCGAGTACCTTGGCATCCGGGAAGTCAAGGCCGTCACGTTCGAGGCGTTCAGCCGGGATTACCTCGAATACGCCCGGACGAACCTCTCACCGGGGCGCTATGAATTGGTGGAGAGCGTCAACCGGGTTGCCCTCGTGCCTTTCTTCGGGACGCGCTACCTGAAGGACATCACCCCGAAGGCGGTGGAGGACTTCAAGACGGAGAAGGCCAAGACCCTCAAGCCGTCGTCGGTCAACGAATACCTGAGCGTCCTGCGGGCGATGCTCAACCTAGCCGTGAAGTGGGGGCACGTCAAGGACAATCCTGCCCGGCATGTGAAATGGCTGACGGTGGACGCGGTAGAGCCGCCGTCCCTGTCGGCTGAGGAGAGCAACCGGCTGTTGGAGACGTGCCGGGAGGGGCGGAACCTCTACACCTTCACGGCGCTTGGACTGAACACCGGCATGAGGGCCGGGGAAATCCTGAACCTCACATGGGCAGACGTGGACCTTCGGCGCAGGGTGGTGAAGGTCCGGCCCAAGACGGAGGCCGGGGGGGTCAAGGCGTGGAGGGTTAAGACCGGCGACATCCGGGACATCCCCGTCAACGACGCCCTGGCCGATGTGCTGGCCCGGCATCCCCGGCACATCTCAAGCCCTTACGTGCTCGTGGCCCCGGACGGAGGGCCGTATACCAGCGAGGCCATGCGGCTCGGACTTGAGAAGGCCGGTAAGCGGGCCGGGCTGTCCGTCCACGTTCACCCTCACCTGTTGCGCCATACCTTCGGGACCACCCTTGCGGCTGCGGGCGTGGACCTGGACACGATCCGCCGTCTGATGGGACACACGGACATCACCATGACCATGCGCTACCTGCACGCGGCCCCGAACCGGCTGGCCGGGGCGGTCGAAACCCTACCCTTCGGCCGTCTGATTGCACAGAATTTGGACAGTCGGGCAGATGGGCAAAGCCGGGGAGTCACGTAAGGCGCTGAGGTTTAAGGGGTTGAGGCAAGCCGTAGATTTCGCTTGCATTTTCCCCTGCCAAATCGTAGATTTATAGTGATCGCGGGGTGGAGCAGCCTGGTAGCTCGTTGGGCTCATAACCCAAAGGTCGCAGGTTCAAATCCTGCCCCCGCTACCAAGTGTTCAGGGCTTGCAGGATATTCTGCAAGCCCTGATTTTTTTATGGCGCTCTGCTCGCCTGCTCTCCCATCCTGTTCATCCCTTCGACTGTGCTCAGGGCAAGCCTGTCCATCCCTGTTCATTTTTCATTCCACAGCAGCCGCGCCAGGTTGTCCCCCTTCACCCTGTTCCGGTCGGACCCGGAGAGGTGATCGAGATGGGCGTCCACGATCTGAGGCGTCCCGCTGCCCCAGACCATCCGGTCGGGGCCAAAGGCGTCGGCCACGAGGCGCGTGAAGGGCCGGGCGCTCAGGTAGAGGGGGGCGTCTGAGGCGAAGTGGTTCAGGCCGGAGAGTTTCATGTACACGTTGTCGAATTGGGCCAGGCCCAGGACGTCCGCGTACTCGACGGCGTTCCCGATCTTAGGCTCGGCGAGGTGGTCGATCAGGACGGGGAAGTCGGGGTATTCCCGGAGGACCTCGCGGACCTGGGCGGCGACGTTCGGGCCGATGTGGAGCTCGATGATCAGGTGGAGTTCCCCGGCCCTCTGCCAGAGCGCCCGGACGCCGGGGTCGGCAAAGCTGTCCAGGTACATCTCCTTGCCGCGATGGGCGTGGAAGCGGAGGGCCACGATGCGAGGCTCGCGCCGGACCAGGTCCTCCATCTTGCGGGGCGCGTCGGGGTCCTTGGGATAGAAGAGGCACGTGCCTTTGAGGCGGTCTGGCTCTCGCCTCAGGCAGTCCAGGACGAGCCGGTGGTCGTCGCCGTAAGGCTCCGGGTGGACGATGACGGCCCGGTCGATCCGTTCCTGCGCCATGCGCTCCAGGTAAGCGGCGAGGGGGTCGTCCGTCAGGCGCGACACGTCGGGGGTGTAGGCGGCCCGGGGGTGAAAGGGGTATCGCCCCTGATCCCGGCTGAACATGTGGGCGTTCCATTCGATGACCATGGTAGCTTCCTCCGGGTTTTGGGTATGCGTCTCGCGGGAGAAATATAGTCCCTTTAAGGATGCCTGTCCAGAAAATAGACGGGTTGACAAACGCCATCCTCTGCTTTACCTTTTTCTCAGAGGAGGACCGAGAATGGGTAGAAAGACGGAGATCCGCGCGTGCGACGCTGCGGTTTCGGATGCGGACCTGAGGGCGCTGGTCGAACGGTGCTGCGTGGAGGCCGAAGGGGTCTGGCCGCCGGATGAGAAGGCGCTGGCCCGGATGCGGGCGGCGCAGGAGAGGGACCCGGAGGCGCTGGCGCTGGCGTTTGAAGCAGGCGCGCCGGTGGGGGTGTGTTCGGTGGGACTTCCGGAGGAGGGGGGGACGGCGTCTCTGCGGCTGCTGGGGGTCTGCCCGGAGCAGCGGCGGAAAGGGATCGGACGGGCCTTGGAGGGGCACGCCGTGGGTCTGATCCGGCGACGCGGGTTCCGGGAGGTCCGGACCCGGGCGATGGACAGCCGGAATCGGGCGGGCGTGGCCTTTCTGGAGGGGCTGGGCTGGGTGTCCGATTCGGGCGCGGGCATCCGGATGTGGAGGGACCTGAAGGACCTGCCTCCGGTGAGGCTGCCGGAGGGGTACGCGATCCGGGCCTACCGGGAGGGGGATGCGGAGGCGTTCGTGCGGATCAAGAACGCGGCGTTCGCCGGGGAGGAGGGAAGCGGGAGGGCGTGGACCTTAGAGGACTTTCGGAAGGAGTACCTGGAGTCGCCCCATTTCCGCCCGGAGCGGATCTTCTTTGCGGTCTGCGGGGAGGAGCCGGTGGGGACGACGACGGCGTGGACGTGGACGCACGAGGGGCGGGAGGTGGGGTTGATCCACTGGGTGGCGGTGACGCCGGAGCACCGGGGCAAAGGGCTGGGGGAGGCGCTGAACGTCCGGGCGCTGCATCACCTGAGGGAGATGGGCTACCGGGAGGCGGTCCTGAACACGAACGCCTCGCTCAGGGCCGCGGTGCGGCTGTACCATCGGCTGGGGTTTCAGGATGTGTGGCGAAGGGTCGTGTATTATAAAACGATGAACGATGAACGATGAACGATGAACGAAAAGAACCCCAAATTCCGCAAGCCTGACGGCCGGCCCGAACTCCGGGGCGTGGATGACATCCTCCGCGACGCGGCAGCCCGCGGGGAGTTCGACGACCTGCCGGGCAAGGGGTGTCCCCTCGACCTGGACGACTATTTCGCGGACAACCCGGAACACCGGATCGCAAACAGACTCCTCAAAGACAACAAGGTCCTCCCTCAACCCTTGCAGGACCGCAAGGAGGCGGAGGCCCTTTTGCAGGCCGCCCGGGACCTGTTCGCGCGGGAGGCGCGGGCCTTGCAGAAAGCCCAGGAGGAGATCCGAGGGGCGTCCGCCCCTCTCATGGCCTGTTTCCCGGACCGGCAGACGGCCGTGGACCGCCTGGGCCTGGAGGCGTGGCCTTCCTGTTTTGTCGAACCGGCCCCCGCCCCGCGGCCCGCCCTGCGACGGGTCGTCCGGCAGGCCGAACGCCTCCGGTCGCTGGTGGCGCAGTACAACGGGCGCGTCGGGGCGCTCATCGGCCGGTACGTGGACCTGCTTGAGCAGGCCAACCGCTGCATCCGCAGGCACAATGACCGGCTCGCCCTCACCGGGAGCCTGAGGGCCGGGTTTCAGATGATGGTCCTGTGCGATGTGGCTGCCCGGACGCAGGAGGCGCGGGCGCAGTTTCCGGCGCTCCCTCCGCTCCCGGAGGACCTGCCGGGGCGCATCCGGGCCTTCTGCAGGGAGGCCCGCCGGCCCTTCTGGAGGCGTCTCCTGAACGCGAAGGGCGCGAAATAAAGGCCGAATCGCGAAAGACGCGAAAAGAGCGAAAGGCGCGAAGCCCCCCTCCCCTCTTGGGAAGGGTGGTAGGGTTTCGCGTTTTTCGTATTTTTCGTACTTTCGCGATTCAGAAAAGGGAGATCGGCTGTCCGGCGAATTCGCTCAGCTGCTGGGCATAGCGGTCTATGGCGACGTTGAACTGGCCGATCTTCTGGTTGGCCTGGTCGATGATGCTGTCGTCAGGGGGGTCGACGGCGACGCTGAAGTCCTGGATGGCAGACGCCAGCGTGTCCATCGCCTTCAGGAGCTGGCCGTTGAGCTGGATGAGTTCGGGGTTGGTCAGCCGGATGGCGGCGGCGTTGCGGCCATAGGCCCGGATGCGGAGGATGAGGTTGTTTGCGTAGACCCGCGTCCAGTAGGCGTTGGTGCGGCCGCTTGCCCAGTCCTCAAAGAGGACGGTCTGCTCGTCGATGATCAGCTGGAAATCGGGCTGTATACGGGCGATGGCCCGGAGATAGGCGCCGAACTCCGACTCCTTGATATAGCTGAACTTCACCTCCTGGAGCGGGGAGAGGACGGGAGAGGACGGGGCGACAGGGGCGTCTGAGCCGCAGCCGGCCAGGGTGAAGAGCAGGAGGAGGGCGCAACAGAGCTTTATTTTCATGCCATTTACCTACAGATTCCAGATTTTCAACGCCGTCTTCCCCATGATCCACTCCCGCTCCTCGGACGAGAAGCCGGGAAAGGTCATCCAGAGGTCGAGGGCGTTGCGATACCCCTCCCTGGCGGACACGGGCGGGAAGTCCGTGGCCCAGGCCATGCGCTCCGGCCCGAAGGCCTTGAGGGCCGCCCGGACGAAGGGGTAGGTGTCCTCGTAGGGGTAACTGACCTTGCTGTAACCGTACATCCCGGACAGCTTGACGGTCGCGCCGGGGTGGTCGGCGAATTTCAGGACCCTGCTGTAGGTCGGGTAGGGGGGCCTCTCGGTCACGTCGGGGTGGCCGAGGTGCTCGACCCGGAAGCGGAGGTCCGGGGTATCCTTCACAAACTTCGCGAAGGCGTCGGAGGCGAGCGAGGCGAGGGACCCCGCCGCGCTGACGACAATGCCCAGCTCCGCGGCCTTGAGCCAGATCGGCCTCTCCTGCTCCAGCAGCCCCACGTTCAGGCGAACCCCGGCCATCCCGTGCTCCCTCACCCAGTGGGCGAGGCGCTCCGGGGCGTCGGGCTGCGTTGAGTCGACAATGGCGACGCCGGCGAACCGCCCCGGGTTGGCGCGCATGCACTCGGCCATGTAGGTGTTGTCCGGGTTGCCCATGTACTGGACGAGCACGGCCTTGTCGATGCGGTTGCGGTTCATCTGGTCAAGCAGGGCCTCCACGGGCTCGTATTTTTTCAGGCCGACGTGGACGTGGGTGTCGACAATCGTCATTGGAAAGACCTCCGGAAGGCTGCTCCCCCTTTCCTTCAGGAAAGGGGGTTAGGGGGGATAGGTCCGTAATATATAGCTTTTCACCTCTGGGTTTGTCAACAGGAATCGCGGTCACGCGGATATGCGCGCCAGCGTCTCGAAGTCGAGCGTCAGGCGGCGCCCGGCGCAGGCGATCTCAAAGCGCCGCGTCCCGAACCCGGCGCGGCAGTAAGGGTTGTCGAAGCGCTCGTAGTCGCGCAGGGGGACGGGCGCGCCGTTGACGGTGAAGGGGCCGTCCCAGGCGACGCGGGCCTCGCCCAGGCCGGGGGCGTCGTAGCGGACGGTCAGATCGCCGAACTCCACCCGGCTGCGGGCGATCCGGTCCGCGAACCGCTCGAAGGTCCCGTCGGTCTCGCGCCGGCCGAGCTGGCAGATGTAGGCGTTGCGCCGGCCGTCCACGCGGAGGCCCTCCTGCTGGAAGACGGCCCCGGCCATCCAGCGATGGGGGCGCTGCGACCGGAGGGCCAGGTAGCCGTCTCCCTTGCGGGCGAAGATCCAGCCGCCCCGTTCGAGGGTCTCGTCGAAGGCGGTCCGGGGGAAGTAGGCGCAGGTGTAGGGGAGGAGGAGTTCCTCCGAGGGGGCCGGGGAGGGGATGGCGTTCCCTCCGGCGTCGGGGGGGAAGACGGTCCTGGGGCCGGGGACGGGGCTCTCCGGGACGTTGTAGAGGGCGATGAGCAGGTTTTTGTGCTGGACGGCCCTGGGAAAGCGGCCCACCCAGTGCTTGTAGTTCGTCTCGTTCTCGTCGCTCCGGTGGAGCGTGAAGACCACGGCGTCCAGGCCGAGGGTGGCCTGCCAGATGTGCTGCTGAAAGCCGGTCTTCCCCTTCCGGTAGTCCTGGGCGCAGGCGAGCAGGTAGTCGGGGGTCCGGTAACTCACCTTGTTGACCTCGGAGAGGTTGAACCGGTCGAGGTCGCCGTCGTGCGGGATGCCGCGCTCGTCCAGGTAGTTGTAGGTCTCGTAGAGGGCCCGCGCGTAGGGGAGGATGACGACGCTGAAGCGGTGGGAGCGGTAGGCGTCGGCCATCCGGAGGGTCATCTCGATGGACTTCCGATGGGCGAACTTGGCCGCCCCGAACATGAGCATGTGGTCATCGAGGTCGTTGGGGTCCAGGCCGTAGCGCTCCGGGTCGTCGGAGACCAGGCTGTGGCGCTCGCGGTTGAGGAGTTCAACGGGGAGGTCCTGCGCCGCGGCCTGAATGGCCGGGGGGACGCGGTACCTCCGGCTGGTGGCGAGGGAGACGGCGGTCATGTTGTTCGGGTTGTTGAACAGCCCCATTCCCCAGGCGATCTTCTGAAAGCCGATGGAGGCCTCCCCCCGGCCGCCGGTGATCAGGCGGGGGTAGGTCCGGCCGTGCGAGCAGGCGTGGACGCCGCGAAAGGAGTCGCAGGCGATGTCGAACAGCATCAGGTCGATGAGCATGGTCGCCCGCTGCGCCACCTCGGCGTCCTCCGCGAAGTCGCAGAGGTTGAGCAGGGGGGTCAGGTCCTCGTCGTAGTAGCAGTTGGAGTCCCACTCGGAGAAGCCGGCCCGGACGCGGAGGTCGGCCCAGCGGAGGAGTTTGCGCCGGCCGTGCTCGGCGTGCTGGCGGCCGGTCCTGCCGTCGTTGGGGAAGACCTCCTCCGGGAAGAGCTGGCCGGCCAGGTATTCGTCGGCGTGGAACATGATCTGGTGGTTCTCGGACCAGAAGCACATCATCTCCTTGCCCGGCTCGTCGATCCAGTACTTGAAGTTGAGCAGGCAGCGCCTGATCTCGGTGAGCAGGTCGCGGCTCAGAAGAGGGCTGTCTGCATACTGATAGGCGATGCGGAGGAGGCCGGCCACGGCAAAGTCGCCGCAGTCATGCCGGGCGTCCACGTGGGCGATGGCCTCGCGGACCCTGGACTCGTCGATGGGGAGGCCGAGGTCGAGGCGGGCAATCTGGGAGAAGAAGCCGGTGTGCCCGCCCCGCGCCCCCTGCGCGGCGAACTCCAGGAACAGGCGGCGGCGGGCGTCGCCGTCGGCCTGCGGCGCGGGCCAGTAGGTGTCTTCAGGCATGGGAGATCTCCGGGATTTGAGGGAAGACCTCACCCTCCCCCCACCTTGAAGAAAGTCCCTTGATGCCCCCTCCCTCTCCGCGTGCGGAGAGGGAGGGGGTTGGGGGTGGGTGAGGTCTGCCTAAACTATGCCCCCACCCGCGAAAAGTCAAGACGGAAATGGAGGGTGTCCGATGGGCCGGTTATATCCGTTGCAGGGGTCCGGCAGATGGGTTATATTTGTAAGGGCAAAAACAGTCCTGAGTCCTGAGTCCTGAGTCCTGAGTTGAGAGGCTTTTGGATTT
>CAYRZX010000326.1:0-7674 GCA_964428665.1 uncultured Gemmatimonas sp. | reverse complement strand
CTCGAACCCAGGCTTCCAACTCGTCTCGGAGGTTTCGCACCAAAAATTAACTACCGGGGCAAAGGAGAAGAAGGGGGCCGCAGTGGAAACCTCTGGATGATCCGTCTACTGGAGCAATGCCCTTGTGGCGCGCCCAAGCCCCTCCAGGGCGGTGGAACGCGACGGCCAGGAGCGTTAGGCGGGGTGGCTTGAGGAGCGCCTTTCTGGTCACTCTTTGGGCGTCCAAAGAGTGACTCGGCGGCATGGGGCCGCCGAAACAGGGTGGCGGGGTGGTATTCCAAACGACAATTCGACTCACACAAGGAGGTTTCCATGTCAACGATTCAGTTTTCAGCGATCACGAAGCCCTCTCCGAACAGCCCGGCGTGGATGAAAACAGTCCGCCGGCTGGACGAGGCATTTGAGCGACAATGGTCCTTCCGCGTCGTCTCCTACCAGGGGCGCCGGCGGGAGGTTCTCATCTTGGGCGAACTGTCCGCTCAGGGACAGGTCCGGCAGCAGTTTGGAGCCGCGAAGCTGGGCTTGAACTTCGGGAAGAGCGCCCGGGCAGCGGCCCTCGACGCCCTGGTCAAGTGCGCCCGGCTGTTCGGGACCGACGCCAGGGAGAGGCAGCGGGAAGCCCCTCCTCCCCTCTCTCCCCTCAGACAGCGCCTCGGCCAGGTCCGGGCCGAGATCGAACGGCTGCCGGGGGGAGAACAGGCGTTTCGAGAGGTCCTGCGGCAGTTTCAGATCAGAAGGCCAGAGCAGGTCCCGGAGGAGGTCCTGCCGGACGTGCTCTCCCGCTGTGAGCAGATTTACCGGGTGCCTCTGCCCTCGTCCACCAACGGCCGGAGCGCCCACGCCTGAAACGAAAGGGGAGACCTCGAAAGGGGTCTCCCCTTCTGCTTGACGACCTGTCGCAGATTCCTGTATCTTACCCCTCAACACGAGGTTCGCTATAAGGAGGGAAACCGATGGGGTATTCAACCGAACACCGAAAAATGGCCCCCCTGCTCGAAGCGGCCAGGCAATTCGACATCGCCACCAACCCGGCCCCGGCTGCGCTGTTCGAGGCAGGGTCAGGCGGACTTCAAATCTGGTGCACGCCGGAGGACAACCCGGGCGAGTTGTGGTCGAAGGTCGAGATGATTGCCGGGGCCTTCTCGAAGCCGTGTGAATACGTGGCCTCCGCCCACTGGAAGTGGGCAGAGGAGGGAGAGCCAACCATCATCGGCATCGCCCTGAGCACGGATGCCTATGCCCTTCGAGACGCCAGGCTGATCAAGGCCGGTGAGGGCCACAACCGGCCTGAAGACATCGCCTGGGCAAAGAAGAAGATCGAATGGCTCTGGCAGGCCTCCACGGCCGGGGGCACGATGCCGCCTGTTGTGGTGGACGAGAAGTAAGAGGAGCAAGACGAAGGGGAGGTCCCGGACCGGGACCTCCCCTTTTTTTTGAGTCATGGCGGTGGACACAGCCCTCACGCAGCATTATATTACCACCCGATAGAGCTCCCAAAAGCGTGTACACAGAGGAGGGTGTGTGAAAACGACCAAAAAAGCAGACTTTGTCGCCGTGCTGACCCGTGACCTCAAGATGACCGGAATACTGGCTCACAGGGCTGTGGACGCCTTCGTCTCATCCCTGTCCGACGCCCTGATGCGAGGCCATCGGATCGAGATCAGGGACTTCGGGGTCTGGACGGTGAAGACGACCCGGCCAAAGCCCGGCGCTCGCAACCCCAGGACCGGGGAAAGGATCTTCGTCCCTGCGCGGCGGAAGGTAGCCTTCAAGCCAGGCCGTATCCTCAAGCAGGCCCTGTCTCAGCCTCTCGAAAACAGGGGAGCACAGTGAGATAGGTTCACCTCACGAAAAGGAAACCAGATTGCAGTTGACTTTGGGCGTTCTTTCTCTTACCCTCAATCCCTATGCAAAAACTCTACGCCTATGTGGATGAGACCGGCCAGGACACTCACGGCGTGTTTTTTCTGGTCGCGGTGGTGATTGCCGAAGAGGATCGGGAGCAGCTTCAGGCCGCTTTGGAGCAGATCGATCAGCAATCGCAAAAGGGTCGGCTCAAATGGCGCAAGGCGTCCTTTGAGAGACGGATCGAATATCTCCGTGCCGTCTTATCTACCCCGCTGGTCAGAGGCAAGATTTTCTTTGGCCGCTATGCCGGAACCAGAGCGTATCTTGATCTCACGATATACACCACAGCCAAAGCCATTCTTAAAAGAGCGGAGGGAACCTACCGGGCCGTCGTGTGGGTTGATGGTCTGGATAAACAGGAGGCGCGGCGATTTGAAAAAAAGAAAAAGCCCCGATGTGACTCGGAGCTTTTTCTGCCCCTGCAACAGGGGCGCAACCTATTCCTTCGCAGGACACCCGCCATACGGTCGGTATTCGGTTGCTTATGCGATAAATATATTCCTTTCCGGTGGGCTTGTCAAGAGCAGAGAACACGGAGAAGGTTGGGGAAACCCTGAGGGCAGGCTGTTCACCTTACGCCCCGGGCATCAGGCGACATCTATCGAAGGAGAAGCCATTAAGCCATTGACGGATTCCCCCGGCGTCGTTGTGTTCCCGCCCTTCCTATTCGGCGGCGCGCTGGTTCTCGGACTCGTCTTCCACTGGCTCTGGCCCCTCCAGCCGATGCCGTCACTCTTTTCCCGTCCGCTCGGCACGATCATCCTTGTCCTGAGCGCCGCGCTGGGAATCACAGGGGAGCGGGTCATGCGGCGGGCCGGGACCAACGTGCGGCCCGATCAGCCGACGCTCGCGCTCGTCTTCGACGGCCCGTTCCGCTTCACCCGCAATCCCCTGTACCTGGCAGCCACCGGCCTGTATCTCGGCATTGCGTTGCTGGTGGATGCCCTCTGGCCGCTCCTGCTGCTGGTCCCTGTGCTCGCCGTGCTCCGGTGGGGTGTCGTGGCGCGCGAAGAGCGATACCTGGAGGCGAAGTTTGGCGAGCCATATCGCGCCTATAAGGCGCGCGTGCGCCGCTGGCTATAGGGAAGATACAACAGGACCATCTTGTGAGTTTATGGAGACATCACAGCCATGCGGATCAAAAATATCTCCTTGCACATCTACACCCACGGCCGCCGTGACCAACCGAAAGTGGCTCTCACGTTCGATGATGGGCCAAATCCGCCGCGCACCGACCAGGTCCTGGAGGTCCTGGCGTCCCGCAATGCCCGCGCCACGTTCTTCGTGATCGGGAAGTGGGTGGAGCGATTTCCACAGGCCTTTGAGCGGATTGTGCGGGCCGGACACGTGATTGGGAATCATAGCTATCTCCACGACCCCGGCCTGGGTGATTTCGACCGGGCGGAGGCTGTCATCACCCATCTCACTGGCCACCCTACCCGGTTCCTCCGGGCGCATTACTTCCATTTTCACCTGTGCCAGCATTCTCCCCTTGCGCTTTCACCTGGGGTCAAGATCGTGGATGCCGATGTTAATCCAGCAGATTGGTCTCAGGCCGACCCGGCTGAGATTCTGCGACGGACGCTGGAGGCGCCGTGCCTGGCGGCTGGTTCCATCATTGACCTGCACGACGGGGCCGAAACCGAAAACGACGGGGTCCGGTTGTCACGCCCCCTCCCCATGATTGAGGCTCTGCCCAGACTGATGGATGAGCTGAAAGCGCGCGGTTTTGCCCTGATCGGCCTGGATGAGATGGAGCTGGTGGACCCGAAAACATGGCCGAAATCCTGAACACATTCCTTTGCGAAAGGTCAGCAGTGAGGGATCCTATGAAAAGACTGCGCATCGCCGTGATCGGCTGCGGGAACGTAAGCCGGGGGCACATCCGGGGGTGGCTGGGACAACCGGAACGGGCGGAAGTCGTGGCGCTGGTAGACGTGGCACGGGCATTCGCAGAGGAGCGCCGGGAGCAGTTCAAACTGAGGGATGCGGGCGTCTGCACCGACTGGCAGGAGGCGTTAGTCCGTGAGGATGTGGACGTGATCAACGTCTGCACCCCAGGTCACCTGCACACCGAACTGATCATCGCGGCGCTGGAGGCGGGCAAGCACGTGATGACGGAGAAGCCCACGGGCTGGAACTTAGAGGAGTGTCGGAAACTTCGGTGGTACGCACAGAGATACCCTGATCTCAAGGTGGGCGTGGGCTACTCCCTCCGCTACTATCCCCTGAACATCCGGGTGCGGGAGCTGGTCCGATCCGGAGCGATCGGGCGGATCATGTACGCGGAGGGATCGCACAACCATCCTCACGATGGCACGCACATCTTCAACGCCTCGGATGTCCGGCCAGAGTCAGACCGGTCGGGACGCTACATCCCGGGGTCAGAGACAGCAGGCCCGACTCACGTCTTCGACCTGATGCGCTATGTGTTCGGAGAGGTCAAAGACGTGTTTGCGTTTCGGGAGCCGTTCGGGACGTTCGTGCTGATGCGGTTCCGGAGCGGGGCCGTGGGAAAGGCGACGGCGGGGACGGCGTCGGATCAGGGCATTGCCACGCCCCACGTGCTCTGCATCCAGGGCACAGAGGGGACGATCTTCACGCAGAACGCCTATCAGGAGGGGGACGCCTGGTCCGTGCCTGGATACCACGGCTATATCGTACGGAATAAGCGCCAGGAGCCTGTCGAGGTGTTGGAGAGAGACACGGGACACGGCGACGCCACGCGGACACTGAACTTCCTGGACGCGGTACAGAAGGGCGCGCCCCTGATCGCCCCGCTGGAGGACGCCGTGCGGACGTCGGAGCTGCTGCACGCGATCTGGGACTCCCACAACCTGGAGATCCGCGTGCCGGTCCACCAGGCGGGGAAGACGGGGTGAAGGTCATTTCGATGGCCGAACCCTGCTCAAGGTCGGACAGGCCGGGAATATCCAGGCATACACCAGGTTTTGGACCAGGCCTTGTGGGAACTGTTCACATCACCCTCCTTTTTTTATTGCCTTCGATGTAATAATATTATATATTTAATATACCATATAAATGGATATTTTAAAATGAATACTATTATCTCATCCATCAGCCGGCGGGAGTTCCAGGTTCTGGCCGCGCTCAGCGACCGGCGCAAGACCCTGTTCACGGTCGAGGACGCGAGGGCTGCGGTGGACCTCCACCCTGGCCACCTGCACCACCTCCTGCAGGGCCTGGTGCGCAAGCGGGTGCTGGAGCGCCTGGCGCGTGGCCTCTACCTGTTCATTCCCATCGAGGCGGGCACGAAGCGAGTCCACACCGAGGACGCCCTGGTCATCGCCTCTGCCCTCACCTCCCCCGCTGCCGTGGCCTACTGGTCCGCGCTCAACTTCCACCAGTTCACCGAGCAGATCCTCGACGTGGTGTTCGTCGCCACCACGAAGCAGGTCCTCCGGCGGGAGCGGGAGGTGCTGGGGATGCGCTTCCGGTTCATCCGGGTGGCGCAGCATAAATTCTTCGGGGTGGAGACGGTTCAGATGGGAGATAAGCAGGCGTATGTCACGGACCGGGAGAAGACGATCCTGGATGCCCTGGACCACCCGGAGTACTGCGGGGGAATGGTGGAAGTGGCCAAGGCCCTCGTGGCAGGCTGGAAGGGGTGTGATCCGGGGAAGGCGCTGGACTGCGCGATCAGGATGGACAACTCGGCGGTCTTCAAGCGGCTGGGGTATCTCCTGGAACTTCACGGCCTGGCCGACACCCGGTACCTCGACCGGCTCCGGAAGCGCATCCGGCCGGGCTACTCCAAGCTGGAGCCTCTCAACCCCCTTCGCGGCCCCCACTGCGGCCGCTGGCTGCTGCGCCTCAACCTGAACCCCGATGACCTGGTCCGGAGGAGGGCGGGCGGATGATACCCTTGCAGGAGCTGCGGGAGAAACAGCGGGAGACGGGCATCGCCCTTGAGGTCCTGGAGAAGGACTACTGCCTGGGCTGGCTGCTCAAGGGGGTGGCGGACAGCCCCCTGTCCGGGCAGGCCGTCCTGAAGGGCGGCACGGCCCTCCGGAAGCTCTACTTCCCCGACTACCGGTTCTCCGAGGACCTGGACTTCACGATGGTCGAGGACCTGACTGAAGAGGCCCTCCGGCAGGGCATCTCCACGGCCTGCACCCAGGCTCAGGTAGCATCGGGGATCCGGTTCACCCTCACGGACCTGGAGCAGACGCGAGTGATCCCCCAGGAGACCGCGTGGGAGGCCCGGGTGGAGTTCGTCGGACCCCGGCAGCAGGTCCGCAGCCCCCGGCGCATCCGGCTCGATCTGACGGCCTACGAGCAGGTCCTCCTCGCGCCGGCGAGCCGGTCGGTCCTCCACCCTTACTCCGACACGTTCGAGGCCAGGCTCTCCGTCTATGCCCTGGAGGAGGTCCTGGCCGAAAAGCTCCGCACGATCCTCCAGCGGGGCTACCCCCGTGACGTCTACGACACCTGGTACCTCCTCACCCACGCTGGCGATCAGATCGACCAGCGGCGCGCCAACGCGGTCTTCCAGCGCAAGTGCGCCTATAAAGGCGTGGAGGCTGGTGACGTGAATCGCTTCTTCGAGGTCCTGGAGGAGAAGAATACGGCTGGACACTGGACTGCCTCCCTCGGCGCCCAGATCCGGAACCTGCCGATGTTCGAGCAGTTGCAGATGGGTCTCCGGGCAACTCTGACGCGACTGCTGGAGTCCTGAAACCGGGTAGAGGGTGCGAAGGAGGGCGCGTGAGAACAGTCAAAAAAGCAGACCTTGCTGCCGTGCTGACCCGTGACCTCAAGATGAAGGGGACACTGGCTCACAGGGCTGTGGACGCCTTCGTCGCGTCCCTGTCCGACGCCCTGATGCGAGGCCATCGGATCGAGATCAGGGACTTCGGGGTCTGGACGGTGAAGACAACCAGACCAAAGCCAGAAGCTCGCAACCCGAAGACCGGGGAACGGGTATTCGTCCCTGCGCGGCGGAAGGTGGCCTTCAAGCCGGGCCGTATCCTCAAAATGGCCCTCTCGCAGCCTCTCGAAAACAGGAGGGTGCAGTGAGATACGGATTCCTGGATGAGGCCGGCGACGTGGGATACGGCGCCGGGGCATCGGGTAAGTTCATCGTGGTGGTGATCGTGGTAGGACACCCGGAACGGCTACGAAAGGCTGTGACGAAAATCCGGAAGGCCTTGAGAAAAGGTCTCCGCGACATCCCGGAGATGAAGGCCGCCCTCGGAGACCCGCGCCTTACTCAAAAACTGCTGACCCGCGCCGCTGAAATCGGGTTTGAAGGTGTGGCCATGGTGATCAACAAGGGCTTTTTCCCCCGCCCACAAGACAGCGAGGACCTGTACCGCTACGCCTGCGTCCGTGCCGTCCGGGAGGCCCTGGAGCGGTTCGGACCGCTGACAGTGACGCTGGACAAACGGGATAAGACAGAGGAACGCCGGCGCAGGCTGAACCAGGCGATCAACGCCAGCGTGGAGGACCTGGACACGCCCCTGAACCTCCAGCATGTCGAATCCCACCGGGAGCGCGTTCTCCAGGTGGCCGATGCCGTAGCGTGGGCGCTATTTCAGAAACACGAGAGAGGAGACGAAACGTTCTGGCAGATCATCCGGGGGAACGTAGCAGAGGTGAGGCTATAGAGACAGGCACAAAAAAACCGCTCCACCCTGGGGGCCGATTACCACCGTTCAAGACGGAGTGTCACCTGCTTACGCAAGAGAAGCCGGTCCAGGACTTACGGATGCGGTTTAGTTGAAATATATCGAAGTAGGGTGA
>CAYRZX010000325.1:0-7703 GCA_964428665.1 uncultured Gemmatimonas sp. | reverse complement strand
CAACTCCCGCCCTCACATCTCGAACGCCGCAAGCTAACAATCGCTTAATGCACTGGTGGCCCCCATCAAGTCGCTCCAGATATTACCCAAGGGGGTTACCGGAAAATCAGCCAGACATTTTTTAAACCTGAGCTTATTTTCTGTTGCAATGACACGCTCGCTCTTGATGACGCGGTTAATTCCTTCAGATGTTGAACTCCAGTGCCGTGTCGGTGAAGGCTTATAAACCCGCCCAGCATATTCAATCGGATAGTGGAATGTCTCAGCATACCCGTTCGATTCCAGGCTGACGGATTGGAATAATCGACCTCCGTTACCATCTTCTATCGAATCTTCCTTATTAACCCGGCGTATTTCTCCTGAACTGCTTTCCCATTGATTATACTGCCCCAACGCCTTGTCTGATTCACGTTTCAGATTATGAAGTTGCTTGTATTTTACGCTTGCCTTGTCTTTGGCATACCAAAGCAGGAAATCCCCCATCGTTGCAAGTGTCTTAACGCGAGCTTCTGGACTGCTAACTGCCGCTGTTTTTCTGAATGCGATTACGGATATCGTATTGTCACGTCCGAATACTTCATCCAATAGATTGCGGACAAGATGCAGATTCTCATCGCTAATCTGCACAAAGATACTCCCCGTATCCGCGAGCAATTCCTTACACAGCAGCAGGCGATCTCGCAGGTACGACAGATACGAATGCACGCCGAGGGTCCAGGTGTCGCGATATGCCTTGACCATCTCCGGCTCCCGCGTGAGATCCTCGTCCCGGTCCCTCACGTCCCGCCTGCCCACCTCCGGCTGGAAGTTGCTGGCGTACTTGATCCCATAGGGCGGGTCCACGTAGATCATCTGCGCCTTGCCCGCCAGGGCCTCGCGCCGGGCCAGCGACGCCATCACCGCCAGCGAATCCCCCAGGATCATCCGGTTCGTCCAGTCCATCGGGTGCTTGTAGAACTGCACCGCCTCGCGGTAGTCGTGCTCCGGGTCCGCGAACAGGTCACGCTGGACATCCTGCCGCCGGACCACATTCAGAATGGCCTGCGTCGAGATGCGCTCGTGGATGTGCAGGGCCACCGGGTCGGCCACGCACCACTGCTGCTCCCGCTTGCCCGCCCACTCCAGCCACGGCTCGTGGTTGCGCAGCGCCTCCTGGAGCAGCTTCAACTCCTCCGGCTCCAGCCTGCGCCGTCCCGCCTCCTCGATCAGAGGCGAGATCCGATCCGCCCCGCCGGTCGCGTCGAACCGCAGGGCGGGCGCCAGGTGCGGGTTGTAGGCATACCTGATCTTCTTTTCCCTGGCGATGTCGCCCCGCGCCGCCAGGCCCGCAGGCGGAATGTTCAGCCGCGTGACGTTCCTGTGCCGGTAGTCCACCACCGGCTCATCGGCTTCATTGTCTGCCTTTTTTTTTCGTGGCATGGAACCCCCGCGTTCATCGCTCACACGGCGATAAATCGCCGTGCTACTTACCACTTCATCGCTCACACGGCGATAAATCGCCGTGCTACTTACCACTCACCATCCACTATCTTCTCCGCGATGTCCCTCACGCTCTCAAGCGTAAAGTCAGGCCGTATGTCCGACGCGCGCGCCTGCTCCCGCGTCGTGGCCCCGGTCAGGACCAGCGCCGTGCCCATGCCCGCGTCCCGCCCCATGCGGATGTCCGTCTCGATCCGGTCCCCCACCACCAGGCACGCCCGCGCCGGGACCCCCACGTGCTCCAGGATGGCCTCCACCATGATCGGGGACGGCTTCCCCACCACCACCTCCACCTTCTTCCCGGTCGTGGCCTCCAGCAGCGCGATCGTCCCCCCGGCGTCCGGGAACTCGTCCCCCTCCACCGGGCAGAAGGCGTCCGGGTTCGTGGCGATCATGACCGCCCCACCCCGCCGGACCGCGCGGTGCGCGAAGTGGATCTTCTCGTAGGTCAGCGTCCGGTCAAAGGCGATGATCACCGCGTCCGTCTCCTCCGGCCTCCGGGCCATCTCGAACCCCGCCCGCCGCAGCTCCTCCACGAGCGGCGCCTCCCCGAGGACGTGCAGCCGCGCCCCCGGCATCCGCCGGCCGAGGTACCGGGCCGCGATCAGGGACGAGTTGATCACGTCCTCCGGCGCGGACGGGATGCCCAGCCGCGTCAGCTTGGCCGCGTAGGTCTCCCGCGTGTCCGTCGGCTTGTTCGACAGAAACACCACCCGCCGCCCCTGCCCCCGCAGCGCCCGCACGGCATCGTCCGCCCCGGGGATCAGCCGTTCGCTCAGGTAGATCGTGCCGTCCAGGTCGAAGATGAAGGCCTTGAAGTTCACGCGCATCACGTCAATCGTATCCGGTAGCCCACCCGCCCGAAGTAGATCGGCGCGAGCGGGAAGTCCAGCGCGGCCCGCACGTAGCCGTCCGGGTCGTAGGACGGCCGGATCTGTGCCGAGACCGGCGCGCCGAAGTCCAGGCGCATCACCTCCCGCCCGCCCCGCGCGATGCCCAGCTCCCGCGTCACCACGCCTAACACCCGGTCGCTCATCCCCCCTGCCGGGCAGGTCCCGTAGTCCAGCAGAATCTCGTCGTCCTCCCGCAGAAGCAGCGGAATCCGCTCCCGAAGCGCCCGGTCGCCCGCCGCCCGCGCGGACAGGAACACGTCCCACCCCTCCGGCCTCAGCACGTAGGTCTTCGTCACATTCAGGTCCGGATACCGCACCTCGATCACCTGCCCGCCCCGCTCCCCCCGCGTCTTCGCCAGGGCCAATGCCCGGCCCGTGCCTCCCTCCCCCACCTGCGTCTCCCACCGGGGCCGGTCCCCGTTCTCGCTCAGGACCAGCGTCCCGGCCCGGCCGTGCCACAGGAAACTCGGCCCGTGCGCCGCCGTAGTCCGGTGCGTGGCGAAGCAGAACCCCGCATAGTAGGCCGGATGCCGGACATAGATGTACTGATTCCCCCGGTCGTCCTCTAACTTCTCCATCCCCGTCTTCGGGTCGAGGCAGGGCAGGCGCCTGAGCGCCTCCGCGATCTCCGCCTCCGGCGGCGCGTAGGTCGCATAATTCCACAGAGTAGAAACAGGCACGTAGCCCCGACTCTTCGACGCCTGCCTCTGGGCCCCCACCGGGTCCGGCGCCTCCTCCCAGGCCCGCCGCGCCTGCGCCGCGGCCTCCGCAGAGGAGAGAAACAATTTCATGAACTGCCGTTCGTCGTGTCCGTCTGCCATCAGATCCCCCAGGCCCCGCTGTCCCCCTCTCGGCGTCAGCCGGTAGCCGCTCCCCGTCCGGGTCTGGTGGGACCCTGCCAGGATCACCGTCCTCCCGTCCGGCTCCGGGAGCATGTGGCGGCTCATCCAGGCGCAGTGACGCCTGAGGACCTCCAGCCACCGGGCGTCCGGCCACTCGTGATACAGCGGGACCAGCCGACCCAGCGTCACGAAAAAGTAGGCGAACGTCTCGGCCCCGTCATTCTCGTAGAGATAGCCCATCGGGGACATGAACTCCCCCAGCAGGGCCTCCCCCGCCCGCTCCGCGTAACCCTTCAACTCCGCGTCGTTCGTCAGCCGCGCCAGGCGCAGCCCCCCGGCCATCGCGCCCAGGAACTGGTTCGTGAAGCTCCGCGCGTGCGCCCACGACTCCTCGGCCGTGAGCACGTAGACCGCCGCCTTCCGCGCCTGCGCGACCAGCCGCCCCCTGAGGTCGTCCGGCAGGAGAGGCCCGGCCACCTCCAGGGCCGCGGACATGTACTCCATCCCGAAGCTGCTCGGCGCCAGCATCGGCGCGTCTATGTCCGCAATGGCGTACTCCGGGATCGCCCCGTTCTCCCCCATCAGCCCGAAGGTGTAGTCCAGCGCCAGCCGGAGCCGCTCCAGGACAGCCGGGCTCCTGTGATAGACATTCCACGGGGCGTCGTAGCCGTAGAAGAACGCCAGCGAGAAATAGTTCTCCATCACGCGGGCGTTGAACGGGGCATAGGAATAGTGCCTCCAGAGCGCCTCCCGGAACCACCCCTGCAGCGGCCCCGGCTCCGTCACCACCGAGTTGGCGACGCGGGCAAAGTTGACGAAGTGGAACAGCAGGTCGTATTCCTCGGGCCTCCACTGGGACCTGTCGATGGATTCAACGGCGGGCACGGGATCGGTGGGCATGGCGACGGCTCCTTGCGATAAACGGGCGTTTCTTACAGGGATTATCCGCAATCTAAGCCCCCATCGGAGACGTGTCAAGCCAAAACCTCACGCCCCGTCTCCGAGACTTTCACTTGACTTTTGGGCGACCCCTTCTTATTTTTTCTAAGCTATCAGCCGTCTGACATTTGAACCGGAGCCGCTCGCCTGCGCTGCCTTCACGGTTGGTTCGAGTGGCTTTTTGCGTTTCAGGAGCAGCTATGCCCAAATCCCTCGTTATCGTGGAATCTCCGGCCAAAGCCAAGACCATCAACAAATTTTTGGGTAAAGACTATAAAGTGCTGGCCTGCATGGGGCACATCCGGGACCTCCCCGAGAAAGACCTGGCCATCGACATCGAAAAGGACTTCCAGCCCAAATACCAGACCATCCGGGGAAAGGGAAAGATCATCACCCAGCTCCGGAGCGCGGCCAAAGAGGCCGAGGACATCTTCGTCGCCACCGACCCCGACCGGGAGGGGGAGGCCATCGCCTGGCACGTGGCGCACGAGGTGGGCAGGGACGGCCGGGAGGTGAAGCGCGTCACCTTCAACGAGATCACCCGGAACGCCGTCCTGAGCGGCATCGCCTCCCCGCAGCCCATCGACACGCAGAAGGTCAACGCCCAGCAGGCCCGCCGGGTGCTCGACCGGCTGGTCGGCTACAAGGTCAGCCCCCTCCTCTGGAAGACCGTGCACGGCGGCCTGAGCGCGGGCCGCGTGCAGTCCGTCGCCCTGCGCCTGATCTGCGAGCGGGAGGAGGAGATCGCCCGCTTCGTCCAGCGCGAGTACTGGACCATCGAGGCCGACCTGGCCACCGGGAAGGGGGAGTCCTTCCGCGCCACGGCCATTCGCAAGGGCAGACACAAGCTCGAAATCCCGAACCAGGCCGAGGCCGAGCGGGTCGCGGAGGAGCTGCGCGGGCAGTCCTACCGCATCTCGGAGATCAACACCAGGGAACAGAAGCGCAACCCCTCCCCCCCCTTCATCACCAGCACCCTCCAGCAGGAGGCCGCGCGCAAGCTGAGCTTCACCGCCAAGAGGACCATGGCCGTCGCCCAGCAGATCTACGAGGGCATCGACCTGGAGGGCGAGACCACCGGCCTCATCACCTACATGCGGACCGACTCCACGCGCCTGGCCCCGGAGGCCGTCGCCGACGCGCGGGACTACATCGCCACGGCCTACGGCCCCGACTACGTCCCGGAGAAGCCCAACGTCTACAGGGCCAGGAAGGGGGCCCAGGACGCCCACGAGGCCATCCGGCCCACGGGCGTCTCCCGCCCCCCCAGGTCCATCCGCCGCTTCCTGACCGAGGAGCAGGCCGCCCTCTACCAGCTCGTCTGGGACCGCTTCATCGCCTCGCAGATGAAGCCCGCCCTCCTCGACGTCACCACCGTGGACATCCTCGCCGGCGACTACGGCCTGCGGGCCACCGGGTCCGTCGTCAAGTTCCGGGGCTTCACCGTCCTCTACACCGAGACAACCGACGACCAGAGCGAGGAGGAGAACCGCCGCATCCCGGAGGGCCTCAAGGTCAACGACCCCCTCCAGCTCCTCGCCCTCCGCCCGGAGCAGCACTTCACCAAGCCCCCGCCCCGCTACACCGAGGCCTCCCTCGTCAAGGAGCTGGAGGCCCAGGGCATCGGCAGGCCCAGCACCTACGCGCAGATCATCAGCACCCTCCAGGACCGGGACTACGTCTCCAGGGAGCGGGGCCGGTTCACCCCCACCCCGCTCGGCACGACCGTCAACACCCTGCTCGTGCGCGCCTTCCCCGACATCTTCAACCCCCAGTTCACCGCCTCCATGGAGGAGGCCCTGGACAAGGTGGAGACCGGCGAGGACGACTGGGTGGCCGTCGTGCGCGGGTTCTACGACCCCTTTGAGAAGGACCTCTCCCGGATGGAGAGCCAGCGGGCCGAGCTCAAGAAGTCCCTCCAGGAGGAGACCGACGAAATCTGCGAGAAGTGCGGCAACAAATTCGTCATCAAGTGGGGCCGCAACGGCCGGTTCATGGCCTGCTCCGGCTTCCCGGCCTGCAAAAACACCCGCCCCCTGAACGGGGACGGCCAGGCCCAGCTCGCCGAGGGGGAGACCTGCGAGAAGTGCAACGCCCCCATGCTCGTGCGGAACGGGTCGCGCGGGCGCTTTTTGGCCTGCTCCGCCTATCCCAACTGCAAAAACACCCGCCCCCTCTCCATGGGCGTCTCCTGCCCCAGAGAGGGGTGTGACGGAAAGATCCTGGAGCGCCAGAGCAAGCGGGGCAAGGTCTTCTACGGGTGCAGCCGCTACCCCGGCTGCGACTTCGCCACCTGGGACCGTCCCGTGTCGCGCCCCTGCCCAGACTGCGGCGCGCCCTTCCTCGTCTCCCGCTCCTCGCAGCGCCGGGGGGAGCATCTCCAGTGCCCGACCTGCAAGGCGTCCTTCCCGATAGAGGAGGAGCCCGTGGAAGCGCGCGCATGACAGACGCCATCCAGCGATACCTGACCCACCTGGCGCGGGAGCGCGCCTTCTCGCCCCACACCGTGGAGGCCTACCGGATCGACCTCCTCCAGTTCTGCGACCACCTGAGGGGACGGATGGGCCGCATCCCGTCCCCCCCGGAGGTGGACCGCACGGCCGTCCGGGCCTTCCTCGGCCACCTCGTCAGGGCGGGGCTCAAAAAGCGGTCCATCGCCCGCAAGCTGACCGCCGTCCGCTCCCTCTTCGGCCACCTCGCCCGCGAGGGGGCCGTCCCGTGCGACCCTGCCGCCGGCCTCCGCTCCCCCAAGCTGGAGCGCAGACTCCCCCGCTTTCTGGACGAGGAGGAGGCCCGGATCGCCGTGGAGATGCCCTACCCCGAAGACGCCGCCGGCAGCCGGGACAGGGCCATCCTGGAGCTCTTCTACGGGGGCGGCGTCCGCCTCGGCGAACTCTCCGGCCTGGACCTGGACGCCCTGGACGTGGAGGCCGGGACCGCCCGCGTCCTGGGCAAGGGGGGCAAGGAGCGCATCGTCCCCATCGGGCGGAAGGCCGCGGAGGCCCTCCGGCTCTACCTGGACCGCCGCCCCGGCCTGATCCCTCCCGGCGTCCCCGACGAGCGCGCCCTCTTCCTCAACCCCCGCGGCCGGAGGCTGTCGGATCGCGGCATCCAGGGCATCGTCTCCCGGCGCCTCCTCCGGACCACCGGCCGCCGGCTCAGCCCGCACGCGCTCCGGCACACCTTTGCCACGCACCTCCTGAACGCCGGCGCGGACCTCAACGCCGTCAAGGAACTCCTGGGCCACGTCTCCCTGTCCACCACGCAGGTCTACACCCACGTCAGCGTGGAGCACCTGAAAAAGGTCTACCGCCAGGCGCATCCCAGGGCGTAAAAAAAAGTGCTGAGTGCTGAGTGCCGAAAGAAAGTGCTGAGTGCTGAGTGCTGAGTGCTGAGTAAAATCCAAAAGCCTCTCAACTCAGGACTCAGGACTCAGGACTCAGGACTGTTTTTTGACTCAGGACTCAGAACTCAGGACTGATCATGCCTCGCATTCGATCCACCACCATCCTCGGCGTGCGGCACAAGGGCAAGGTCGCCCTGGGCGGCG
>CAYRZX010000324.1:0-7706 GCA_964428665.1 uncultured Gemmatimonas sp. | reverse complement strand
GGCAGAACCATCCACTGCAAAGACCTGGCCTGACCGAACCGCAGGAAGCCCCTCCCACCCTGGAAGAGAGATTACCCGGTCGATCTCCTGTAACACCCGCTCCACATTGAACCCACAGGGCATCAGCACCACGACCTCAGGGGCATAACGAACGATCTTTTCCCAGGCAACCCGGACTGAGGGCTGTCTACGGGGGGCCAGTCCTTCATATCCTCCGGCCAGCTCCACCATCTCCTGCACCCAGTGACCTGCGCTGTAGGGTGGGTCAAGCCACTCCATGCAGAAGACCCGGGGTCTCGATTCTACGTTTCGCGCTACTTTGGTAATTCGATCTATACGTTCCCGGAACTCTGAGATCAAATGCCGGGCATTCTCCTGTCTTCCGGTCGCCTCTCCGACGACCCGGATGTTGTCCAGGATGTCCTCCATGGAAGCGGGTTCCAGGGAGACGATCTGGACTTCTCCTTCCAGAATCCGGGCCGCTTCTCTCACCTGCCTGTAAGATACGGCGCACACGTCGCATAACTCCTGAGTCAGTATCAAGTCAGGTTTGAGTTCCCGGATCAGGTCTACCTCAAGATGGTAGATACTGCTTCCCTGATGGAGATGCCGATGGACGGCCTGTTCGATCTGGGCGCTGGACATCCCTTCGCTTGGGATGGCGCTCCGGGTCACAACCGGTTTTGTCCGGGCCTCGGGGGGAAAATCGCACTCGTGCGTGACGCCTACCAACTCATCTCCCATGCCCAGGGCAAAGGTGATCTCGGTGCTGCTGGGCAGCAATGAACAGATGCGCATGTCTCGACCCTCCTTCCTCCGCATAAAAAAATCCCCAACCTCGGCAATGCCGAAGCTGGGGATCGAAAGAGATCCGGGGCACCCCTGGATACAGGGATGTCCTGTCAGCTTCCCGCGCCGGGGAAGTGCTACAAGAAAATCGATCCAGGCAGGTCTTCTGGCTTCCGGGGTCACCCTGCGCTCCGCAGCCTTCCCGGCCTTTTGGCCAGTGGCTATGTTGCGGATTTCGTAACCCGGTTACAGCGGCGGGCCCGCGACGGACTTTAACCGTCTTCCCTGTTCGATCCCTTGAGGGGATACCTGGATCAGCCTATTCGCGATGTCAAAGAAAATGCGTCCTGTGCAACGTTTCTAATATAAACCCGACCTCGATGTCTGTCAAGGGACCTTTGGCCTCTTCCCTCGTTTTTTTGCCCCTATGCTGGAATCGTCGGCCTTGTAAACCTCACCTCCCCGTCCACCCCGCCCTCCACCGCCACCTGAAACGCCGCGCGCGCGGCCTCGCCGGACAGCGCCTGCCGGGCCGGCCCGTCCGCCGTCATCCGGCCCCGGTCGATCAGGATCGCGCGCGGGAAGAACCGCCACACGAGGTGCAGGTCGTGCACCGCGGCGACGATCGTCTTCCCCCCGGCGTGCAGCCCCGCCAGGACCTCCATGAGGTCGAGCTGATGCCCCACGTCCAGGGCGCTCGTCGGCTCGTCCAGCACGAAGATGGCGGACCCCTGCGCCAGGGCGCGGGCGATGAAGACCCGCTGCCGCTCCCCCCCGGACAGCGTCGGAAGCGTCCGGGAGGCCAGGTGCGCAATCCCGACGCGCCGCATGGCCCCCTCCACGGCCTCCAAATCCTCCGGCCCCATCGTCCGCCACGCCCCGATGTAGGGCAGCCGGCCCATGGCCACGGCGTCCGCCACCGGCACGTCAAAGTCCGTCCAGGTGTTCTGCGGGAGGTAGGACAGCCGGCAGGCGATCTCGGGGCGGGAGAACGCCGTGATCGGACGCCCCTCCAGCAGCACCGCCCCGCTCGTCGCCCCCCGGACCCCGGCCAGCAGCCGCAGGAGCGTGGTCTTCCCCGACCCGTTCGGCCCGACCACGGCCGCGAAGTCCCCCGCCTGAAACGAGACGGAGACCCCCGACAGGAGCGGACGCCCGTGCACCGCGTAGCCCGCGCCGTCCGCGCAGAGGATCGGGAATCGGCTCATGTCTCCATCCTCCTGGTCCTGTAGAGCAGATACAGAAAATACGGCGCCCCGAGAAAGGCCGTCAGGATGCCCAGGTGGACCTCCTCCCGGCGGGACAGCAGCCGGGCGAGCAGGTCGCACAGCACCAGAAACGCGCCCCCCCCCAGGAAGCAGGTGGGCAGCAGCGTCCTGGCGCGGGGCCCCGCCAGGAGCCGGACCGCGTGCGGCACGATCAGCCCCACGAACGCCACCGAGCCGCTGACGCTCACCGCAGCCCCGCTCACCAGGGCGCACAGGGCCAGCAGGACCATCCGTGCGCCGATCACGGGGAGCCCCACGGACAGGGCGTGCTCCTCCCCCAGCGCCAGCGCGTCCAGATGGCGGTGCCTGGCGAACAGCGCGAGCGCCCCGAGCAGGATCGGAGGGGCCGCCAGGGCCACGTGCTCCCAGGTCCTCCCCTCCGCCCCGCCCACGAGCCAGAACAGGAGTTCCCGCAGATGGTACTCCTCCGCCCGGATCAGGACCAGGGAGACCCCCGCCCCGGCCAGCGTCCCCACGGCCACGCCCGTCAGCAGGAGCGAGGCCGCCGACGGCCTCCCCCCCGCGTGCGCGATCAGGTAGACCAGGAGGCTCGCGCCCAGGGCCCCCGCAAAGGCGCACGCGGGGAGCGCCAGGAAGACCCGCTCCGCCAGGCCCAGGTGGATCGCGGCGACCGCCCCGAGCGCCCCGCCCCCGCTCACCCCCAGGATGCCGGGGTCGGCCAGCCCGTTCTGAAACGTGGCCTGCAGCGTCGCCCCGCAGACCGCCAGCCCCCCGCCCACCAGCGCGAGCAGCAGCACGCGCGGGAACCGGACCCTCAGGAGGATGAGCCGCTCTGACTCCGGGACGGAGGCATCGTCGGCCAGCCCCAGGCCCGACAGCGCCGCGCGGACGACCCGCCCCGGGGGGATGTCCACGCTGCCCAGGCTCGCGGCCAGGACGATCGCAACCAGCAGGGCCAGGAGGCAGAGGCGGATCGCGTGGGAGGCTTTCATACTCACGGCTTTTGGAAACACTCCGGGTGCAGCCTCCGGGCCAGGCGCTCCGCCCCGTCCACCACGAACTGCGAGGCCGCGCTCAGGGCGCGCCCCTCCACGGAGACCACCCGCCCCTCGCGGACCGCCCTGAGCGTGCGGAGCGCGGGCGGCAACTCCTCCGCCGTCGCCGGCTCGCCCGCCTTCCACGCGACTAAGAGCAGGACATCCGGGTCCGCCGCCATCGCCCGCTCCACGGAGACCTCTGCCATGCCCTCGACCCCCATCTCCCCCGCCGCGTTGATCCCCCCCGCCCGCTCGATCATCTCCCCCACGGTGGTCCGCCCCCCGGCGGTCCAGCCGTCGCTCCAGTAGAGCACCCTCGGCCGCGCGGAGACCCGCGCCAGGGTGTCCTGGAGCGCGCGCAGCCGCCCCTCCATGTCGGCCACCACGCGCCTCGCCTTCTCCTGCGCCCCGACCCGCTCCCCGAGCGCCGTCAGGTCCCGCATCACCCCGCCGAACGTGTGCGT
Organism: uncultured Gemmatimonas sp.; assembly: GCA_964428665.1. Classification (GTDB taxonomy): domain Bacteria; phylum Latescibacterota; class UBA2968; order SICM01; family SICM01; genus SICM01. The sequence goes on along the minus strand of CAYRZX010000324.1, from coordinate 4,187 downwards.
CTCCTCGTGCCGGAAGACCGGCAGGTTCGACCTGCGCAGCATCTCCAGAAAGTCCGCGGAGTTGTAGGAGGCCACGCAGACCAGGTCCGGGCGCAGGGCGATGATCTGCTCCAGGTCCGCCCGGATGCGCGGGACCGAGGCCGGGTAGTGCCCCGCCACGTTCGAGATCCCGGCGTGGTCCACGAACCGGCTGACCCCCACCACCCGCCCCGGCTCCACGAGCGCCGCGAGCATCTCGTCCGTGGCCAGCGTGAGGGAACAGACCCTCTTCGGAGGCCCCGGCGTCGCGGCCTCCCCGCCCTGGGCAGTCGCCCACCTGCCGAGCAGCCCTGCCAACAGGACCAGAAAGACCCGCCTTCTCATCCCTGACCTCCTCATAGGATTTCTCTCACAGCCTGTTCGAGCGCAGCCCTGGACGAGTGAAAATCGTCCTCGTTGAAGACCTCCAGCGTCAGCACGCCCGAATAGTCCTCCTGAATCAGCGTCCGGACCACCGGCTGGAGCCTGTCCGCCGGCACGTGCGCGAGCGACTGATGATCCCGCCCCGCGACCCCGTGCAGGTGGACGACGCGGGTGCGCGGGAGGGCCTGGTGCAGGTGCGGGATCGGGTCGTGACCGTCCAGCCACAGATGCCCCACATCCACGCAGCGGCTCACGGGCGCGCGGTCCAGGACCGGGAGGATGAACCCCGGCGGATAACGCTCCAGGTTCTCCACGGCCAGCCTCCCCAGCCCCCCGGCCCACCCGCCCACGATCTCCAGCGCACGGACCGACCGCCCCTGCCAGGCCTTCACCTCTGGCGTCTCCCCGGGCGGAAACCCTCCCCCTGCGGAGTCTCGCAGCTCCCTGCCGTCCAGGTGCAGCACGTAGGCCCAGGGGTGGAGGGGGAGCGTGCAATCGATGACCCGGCGCGCCTTGACCAGGGAGACATCCGCCTCCTCCCCCTCCGCGCCCAGCCTCAGATCGAGCGGCAGATGCACCGTGAAGGTCAACGCCTGGGCGTCCGCCAGGGCGGCCAGCTCCGCCACGACGCTGGGGGGCGGCAGGTTGTTCGGGCCGTCGTCCACCTCAAACAGGATGAGCTGAACGTCCTGAACTTTATCCGCCAGGAAGCGCACGTTGGGCAGGATGTCGTCCGGGATGATGTAAGAAGTGGCGCCGAGGCGGAAGGGATACATGTTTATTTTTCAAGCCCGCGTGCCCGGCCACGCGCACAGCGCGAGCGCCGGGACGATCTCCGCCAGCTCGCACGCCGCGCCCAGGGTGTCGCCCGTCGCGCCGCCGATCTTGCGGAAAGTGTACACGGCAAACAGCAGCGTGAGGGCGACCGAGAGGGCCGAGGCGACCAGCCCGGCCGCGCCTGCGGCGGCCCCCCCCACCAGCCCCAGAAACAGGACCGCCCACGCCGCATCCATCCGCGACCGCCCCCTGTAGAACAGCGCCCCCAGCCCCTCCGTCCCCCGCGCATACGGCAGGGCCGCCATACTCACCACCAGCGCGCACCGCCCGGCCACCGGCATCAGCAGGGCCGCCCGCCACCGGACCCCCTCCGGGAGCGACGCCAGGGCCGCGACCTTCAGGCAGACCGCGCACACGATCGCCATCACCCCCATCGCGCCCACGTGGCTGTCCCTCATGATCTCCAGGATGCGCTCCCTCGGCCTGGAGCTGAGAAACCCGTCCGCGGTGTCCGAGAGGCCGTCCATGTGCAGTCCCCGCGAAACGCCGATCAGCGCGATGACCGTCAGGACGCTCGCCGGCCACGCGGGCAGGACGCGCCCCAGACCCCAGGCCCACCCCGCCGCGACAGCCCCGATCAGGAGGCCCACGACGGGGAAAAACGGCGCGCACCGGCTCAGCTCCCGCTCCCCCCCGCCCCACCCCTCAGGGACGGGCAGGACCGTCAGGAACCCCAGCGCCGCGAAGAACCGCTTCACCGGACCGCCCCGGAGACGGCGGCCTCCTCGAACGTCCTCACCTCCGTCAGCAGGCGCGCGGCGGCCTCCACCAGCGGCATCGCCAGCGCCGCCCCCGTCCCCTCGCCCAGCCGGAGGCCCAGGTCGAGCAGCGGGCGCTTGCCGAGCCGGTCGAGCATCGGCCCGTGACCCTGCTCCGCGCTCCGGTGGGCGGCAATCATGTAATCTGCGGCGTGAGGGGCCAGGGCGTGGGCGATCAGCGCCCCGGCCGTGGAGATGAACCCGTCCACCAGCACCGGCCTGCGCAGGGACGCCGCCCCCAGGATCAGCCCCGCGATGCCCCCGATCTCGAACCCCCCGACCCTGGCCAGCACCTCCACCCCGTCCCCCGCGTCCGGGCGGTTGAGATCGACGGCCCTCTGGACCACCTCGGCCTTCCGCCTCAGCCGGGCGTCGTCGATGCCCGTGCCCCGCCCCGTCACCTCCGCGGCCGGGCGGCCCGTGAGGACCGCCGCTATCGCGGCGCTGGGCGTGGTGTTTCCGATCCCCATGTCCCCCGTGCCGAAGACGTCGGTGGCAGGCCCCAGCTCCCGCGCGACCTCGATCCCCGCCTCGATGCAGCGGACCGCCTCCCCCCGGCCCATGGCCGGGCCCCGCGCGATGTTCCCCGCGCCGGCCCCCACCCGCCTGGAGACGACCCTCCCCTCCCGGACCAGCCCGCCCAGGTCCCCCGCCACCCCCATGTCCACCACCATCAGGCGCGCGCCGCCCACCCTGGCCAGCGCGTTGACGCCCGCGCCCCCCCGGGCGAAGTTGTGGACCATCTGGACGGTCACCTCCTGCGGGTACTGGCTCACCCCCTCCGCAACCACCCCGTGGTCCCCGGCCATCGTCACGACGATCCGCCGCTCCACCGGCGGGCGCATCGAGCGCGTCATCCCCGCCAGGTCCTCCGCCAGGTCCATCAGCCTCCCCAGCGCCCAGTGCGGCATCGTGAGCTGTTCCAGCCTCTCTCTCGCCCTGGCGCGCCACGCCGGGTCCTGAGGCGCGATCTGTTCCACCGTCTCTTCCAGCAGCCCCAAAGCCCCTCCTCTCACTTCACCCTCATCGGGATTCCGCAGACCAGCAGGATCACCTCGTCCGCGCCCGCTCCCATCACCTCATTGCACCTCCCGGCCAGGTCCCTGAAACGCCTGGAGGCCGGGTTGTCCGGGACAATGCCCATTCCGACCTCGTTGGTCACGAAGATGACCGCGCCCGGCCGTTCCGCGCAGGCCGACAGGAGGTCGCGACACCGCCGCTCCACCTCCGCCTCCTCCACCTGCCGCCCCTCTTTTTCGGCCTCGTACATCAGATTGTTGACCCAGAGCGTGAGGCAGTCGATCAGAAGCACCTCGTACCCCTGCGCCCCTCGCACGACGCCGGGCAGGTCTATCTCCTCCTCGATCGTATGCCACTCCATCTGATCGTCTATCCGTTGCGAGCGCTCGCGGGCCTCCCGATGCCGCCGGATGCGCGCCCGCATCTCGTCGTCCAGAGGCGGGCACGTGGCCACGAACGCCCTGCGGCCCGGCAGCCCCTCGGCCATTTTCTGGGCATGGGCGCTCTTGCCGCTCCGGCACCCGCCCGTCACCAGCACAATTCGCGCCATTTAAAACTCTATCCCCGGCCGCGCAGGCGTCCCCCTGGCGTAATAGTGCTTCACCTTCCGCATCTCCGTCACCAGGTCCGCCCGCTCGACCAGCGCGTCCCAGACCTTGTGGCCGGACAGGACCAGCTCGCACCGCCGGTCCGCGTCGTAGAGGTCGAGCAGCCCCATCACATCCCCCTGCCCGAGCAGGCCGTAGGCCACGGCCGCCAGGACCTCGTCCAGAATCAGCAGGTCCTGCCCCCCCTCCCGGATCAGCCGCCCGGCGACCTCCAGCCCCCGCCCGGCCTCCTTCAGGTCCCCCTCCTCCACCCCGAACCGGAACGACCCATCGGTCCTCATCCGCTCGCAGCCCGTCGGATACAGGTCGATCCCCTTCAGGCCCCGCAGGATGTGACGCTCAGAGTAGTGCTCATGCTCCCCGTCGTAGCCCTTGTCAAACTGCACCAGGGCCACGCGCCGGCCAGCCCCCAGCGCGCGCACGGCCAGCCCCACGCAGCAGGTCGTCTTCCCCTTCCCGTAGCCGTAATAGACGTGGACCTGGTGGACCTTCTCCCCGTCCCTCGCCGGCGGGATCACGCGGGGTGTTCGCCTCTCTGCCACAGCATCACCTCAAGCAGCGG
>CAYRZX010000323.1:0-7753 GCA_964428665.1 uncultured Gemmatimonas sp. | reverse complement strand
GTCCTGAGTCCTGAGTCCTGAGTCCTGAGTCCTGAGTTGAGAGGCTTTTGAATTTCCTCAGCACTCAGCACTCAGCACTCAGCACTTTCTTCTGGCACTCAGCACTCAGCACTCAGGACTTTTGACTGGTTTACTCCGGCCAGCGCATCTGGAACTTCTGCACCCGGCCATTTCCGCTGTCGAGCACGTAGAGATACCCGTCCAGGTCCACGGCCACGCCCTTCGGGGCGTCGAAGGCCATCGGCCCGTCCCCGGCCCGGCCCATCTCGGTAATGACCTGGCCTCGCCTGCCGTCGAAGAACACGACCCGATGATGCCCGGTGTCAGCCACCACCACCGTGCCGCGCGGGGCCACGGCCACCCCGGCCGGGGACTTGAGGACCTCCTCTCCCAGCGCGGCCACCAGCCCGCCAAACCTGTCGAAGGCCACCACCCGGTCGTTCCCCTGGTCGGCCACGTAGACCCTCCCGTCCTCTGCCACCGCCAGGCCGGCGGGCCGGGACAACTCCCCGCCCCCGTAGCCGATCCCCCCGAACCCCCGTTCCACGCGGTCGAAGTGGGTGATCCTGACGACATGGTTCCCCTCCGCGTCCGTCACGTAGACCTGCCCCGACCGGGAGACGGCGACGCCGCCCAGAAACCCGAACTCCAGCGCCGGGCGAACTGCCCCCTCGCCGCCCACGATGCCCGCCGGGCGGAGGCCCTGCGTGAAGATGGAGATGCGCCGGTTCCGGCTGTCCGCCACGTAGACCTCCAGCCCGAACCCGGCGGCCACCCCCACGGGCCGGTTGAAGTGCGCGTCGCCCCGCCCGAATCCCCCCACCTGGTCGAGGAAGACCCCGCGCGGGCTGAACCTCTGCACCCGGTCGTTGTCCGTGTCCGCCACGTAGATGTCCCCCGCCTGGGCCACGGCGATGCCCGACGGGTTCTTGAGCTGCCCCGGACTCACGCCCGGCTCCCCGAACTCCATCACGAAGCGGAACAGGGGCGCTCTTGGCCTGGGCGGGGGCGTGGAGGCCGTGTCGGGGGGAGCGTCGGCTGCCGGGCAGAGACGCACGCATACGGTGAGCAGGGCGCACGTCAGTGCGCCCCTGTAAATGCCCATGCGCCTGTTCTCACACTTCCTTCGCATATCGCACCGCGTTCTCAAAAATGGCCAGTCCATCCCCGCGCGGTTTAAGTCCCTCCCGCGTCCAGCGCGGGTGCTGCGTGGGCAGGCAGTGCCGCTCCGGGTGGGGCATCAGGCCGAAGACCAGGCCCGTGGGGTCGCAGATGCCCGCCACGTGGTCGGCGGAGCCGTTCGGGTTCCAGGGGTAGAGCGTCTCCCCCTCCGGCGCGACGTAACGCAGGGCGACCTGGCCGTTGATCCGCAGCCGGTCGAGGGTCTCCCGGTCCCTGGTCACGAACTTCCCCTCCCCGTGCGCCACCGGCAGCGTGATCCGTTCCCCGATCCCCTCCGTGAAGATGCACCGGCTGTTCGGAGCGGGCTCCAGGAAGGTCCACCGGTCCTCGAACCGCCCGGAGTCGTTGTTCGTGAGCGTGGCGGTCTGCTCCCCCCCCGGCCCGTCCAGCGCCGGCAGGAGGCCCGCCTTCACCAGGACCTGGAATCCGTTGCAGATGCCGATGACCGGCCTCCCCGCCTCGATGAACCGGCGCAGGCCGTCCATCAGCCTGTGCTTCAACTCGTTGGCCAGCACCTTCCCCGCCGCGATGTCGTCCCCGTAGCTGAACCCCCCCGGCAGGGCCAGGATGCGGTAGTCCAGGAGCGACTTCTGGCCCGTCGTGAGGGCGTTGACGTGGACCAGGTCGATCTGCGCGCCCGCCATCTCGAACGCGCAGCCGGTCTCGTAGTCGCAGTTCGTGCCGGCGGTTCGGAGGATGAGAACGGGTAGTTTCATGAGGACTCCCTTTTAGACGATGCCTCAAAATATACTGATCTTGCGCGGGAGGTAGCGCCCCGGATTCTGCTTGAGGTCCACGAGGATGCTGTCCACCTGCGACAGGGTGCGGCGCATGTCCCTGTAGAGTTGCTCGTCCGTGAGGAGCTTGCCCACCGTGCCGTCCCCCTGCCTGATCCTCTGCGTGATGTCGCGCAGGTTGTCGGAGGCGCTCCGGAGGGACCCCGTCGCCGCGCCCAGGTTGGCCGTCACGCTGTCCAGCCGGGACGAGGCCTTCGCGAGCTGGCGGAGGACCTGCTTGACGTCCGTCCGGTTCTCGCCGAGCATCCCCTTCGCCTCCGTCGCCGCCCCGCCCAGGCTGTCCAGCAGGGTGTTGAGCGGCCGCCGGTTGTCCGTTAGAATCTGGTGAAAGGCCGCCGTGAGGCTGTCCAGAGAGGCGAGTGTCGATTCGATCCGGCGCAGGTTCGCGTCGCTCAGGGCGCCGACCTTCGGGTCGGTCAGCCGCTCCGACAGCCGCTTGGCCTCCGGGGCCAGGCTCTCGAACCCGACGGAGACGCTCCCTATCGCGTAGGATTCTGACTCGAACACCTCCAGGCTGGCGCCGAGCTCGATGTCCAGGATGTAGCCCCCGAGCAGGCTCTCGCTCTTCAGCCAGAACTTGGAGTCCTTCGGTATCCCCCCCTCCGGCGCGCCCCAGATCGCGACGTATGCCGCCGGCTTCCCCAGGTGGAGTCCCGTCCGGAGCACCTTGCCCACCTGGATGCCCCTGACGTTCACGTGATCCCCGGCGTGGAGTGTCCCGATGTCGTCGAACACGATGTGGAGCTTGTAGTCCCCCACGCGGATGTTCAGCCGCGAACTCAGCCACACCACGCCCAGAATGGCCGACACCAGGGCGACGAACACGACGACGCCCAGGATGACCTCCATGTCTCGCTGTCTCATGCGCCTACAGCTCCCCTCTCACAAAACGCCTGATGATGTCCTCCTCGCTCGTCTCGATCTCCTTCGGCGTCCCCTGCGAGGCGATCACCCCCCTGTAGATCAGGGCGATCTTGTCGGAGATGCGGAGGGCCAGGGGCATGTCGTGGGTCACGACGATGGCCGTGATGTCGATCTGGCCCTGGATGTCCAGGATCAGGTCGCCCACGACGTTCGTCGTCTTCGGGTCGAGGCCGGTCGTGGGCTCGTCGTAGAGGATGATCGCCGGGTCCATGGCGATCGCCCGCGCCAGGGCCGCGCGCTTCCGCATCCCGCCGGAGAGTTCGCCGGGGGCCATGTCCTCCACGCCGCTCAGGTTGACCCTCCGCAGGCACTCGGCCACCTTCGCGCGGACCTCCCCCTCCGGCATCTTCGTGTGCATCCGGAGGCCGAAGGCCACGTTCTCCAGGACCGACATGGAGTCGAACAGCGCCGACGACTGGAACAGCACGCCGATGCGCTTGCGCAGGACCTGGACGCCGCCCCGGTTCAGCCTGGCCACGTCCTGCCCCAGGACGCGCACGGTCCCCGAGTCCGCCTTCAGCACGCCGATGATGTGCTTGAGGAGGACGCTCTTGCCGGAGCCGCTCGGGCCCAGGATCGTCGTGACCTTCCCCTTCGGGACGTCGAAGGTCAGGCCCCGCAGGACGTGGTTTTCGTCGAAGGACTTGTGGACGTCCTCGAACTGGATGACAGCGCCGTCGGAGACCATGTCTAAATGTTGAGCAAGGTGTGCGTGATGAAATAGTCCGAGATCAGGATCAGCGCCGACGAGAACACGACCGAGGTCGTGGCGGCCGCCCCCACCCCCGCCGCGCCCCCCCTGGTCTCCAGCCCCATGTAGGACCCGATGAAGGTGATCAGCCCCCCGTAGGTCATGGCCTTGACCAGGCCGACGAACACGTCGTAGGGGTAAAAATCGAGCCGCATCCCCTTCACGAACTCGACGGGGCTGAGGCCCATCTTGAGGACGGCGATGGCGAACCCCCCCCCGATGGCCACGACCTCCGAGAAGACGACCAGGACGGGGACCATGATCAGCCCCCCCAGGACGCGGGGCATCATCAGGTAGCCCACCGGGTCCACGGCCATCGACTGGAGGGCGTCCACCTGCTCGGACACCTTCATCGTCCCGATCTCCGAGGCGATGCCCGCGCCCACCCGGCCCGCGATCACGAGGGCCATCATCGTGGGGGCCAGCTCCAGCACCGTGGATTTGACCACGATGGAGCCGACCATGTAGCGGGGGACGTAGTCGGACATCTGGTAGGCCGTCTGGATGGAGATGGCCATGCCGGTGAACACGGAGATGAGACAGACGAGCGGGAGGGTCTCCACGCCGATCCAGTAGAACTGTTCGATGATCTGCCGGCGGTAGAAGTAGACGTTCCGCACCTCCAGCGCCGAGGCCAGGGCGTAGGTCCACATCCTGTAGAGATGCCCGAAAAAGCCGTAGGCCCTCCGCCCGATAAACTTGAACAGAGCCGTCATGCCTTTGCCTCCTTAAAGCTATCAGCTATCAGCTATCAGCTATCAGCAAAACCAGACTTGCTCTTGCTTTTGGCTGATGGCTGATAGCTGACGGCTGATAGCTTAATATACACATACGGCCTGAGTTGATCAAGGACTCTGCGCGGAATAGACGGGGAGCATCTCGACAGGCCGGAACTTCAGCTTGTGTTGACGCAGGCCGGGCAGGCCCAGGTCCCCGGCGTCGTTGACCCGGCGGAAGCGCCGCATCTCCCCGCAGACGCGCCAGCGCAGGAACTCCGAAAGGCCCCGCACGGACGGGTCGCTCTTGGCCACGAAGAAGTTGGCGAGTTCCCCGGACATCTCGCCGGCCAGCGCAAAGGCCCGGACCTCCCCTCCGGCCTCCACCACCCATCCTGACAGGTCCTCCTCGCTCAGTTCTCCGACCAGCCCGAGCGCGGCCCGCGTGTAGCCCCAGTCGAGCAGGAACGACCTTTTGCGGCCCTGCGTTCGACGCCAGAGGCGCAGCAGGGACTCGCAACCGCCCCGGTCGGAGGGGGCCATCCTGCGGAAGGTATGGGGATGCTCCCGCTCAAACCGGCGGACCCGCTTCCGCAGGTCCCGGAACGCGTGTCCTTCGGCATCGGCGATGGCCGAGGGGTCGTAGATGTACTCCTCCTCCTTGAACGTGACCTCGAACCCGGCGGCCCGGAGGCGTTCGGCGTCCTCCGCGTCGGCCCAGAGGACGCGCAGACGCCGGTCGGGGTTCTGTCGCCGGGCCAGGTCGAGGCAGGCGGTTAGCGCCCCCTCCGAACAGGGGAGCGGGGGGATCAGCAGGTCGGTCCGCTCCCTGTCCCTCGCCCGGCGGCGGACGAAGAGGCAGAGGCTTTCCGAGCAGGCCGTCCAGAGCAGGGGGCGGTCGGGGGGGAGGCTGTAAGAGAGGAGGAAGGGGGCGTAGTAACACCAGGCCCGTTTGTGATGGGCGAGGAAGGAGGACTTAAAGCGCGGGAGGTCGGGGATGGACAGCGCGGTGGTCTGCGGTGTAGAGGGGTCCATGATACCGTCCTTCGGGGGTTGCGGCCTGAGAGGTCGTGACAGCCCGGATCATCGCGCTGACGCCCGCCAGGAGCTGCGCCCCGTCGTAGCGGTTGAAGGCCGGGCGCATCTCGACGATGCCCAGGCCGGCGTCGGAGATCGCCCGGACGGCCTCCCGTCCTTCATCCGGGCTCTTGTGGCCGAAGCAGAGGAACGCCTGACGCCCGACGCCCGGACGGAGGGCGGAGACGCCCCGCAAGACGAACAGGCGGAGGCCTTCGAGGGTGTAAGGGGGGTCTGTGAAGAAGGCGTCAAACGCCCCGAGCAGGGGAGGGGGAAAGGGGTCGCGGAGGTCGTGGGGAACGACCTCGACGGCGAATTCCTCGGCGTCGGAGACGCGGCGGAGGTAGGTGACGAGGCGGGGGTCGACCTCCGCCACGGCGAGCCGGCCCCGGAGGCTCAGGCGCCTGCGCAGGAGGCCGACGGCGAGGGAGGTCAGGTCGTCGTCTCCCAGGACGAGGAGGTCGCGGTCCAGGGCCTCGCACTCCCGGAGGTAGAGGGCGCGCCGCAGGGCGGTCTCCGGCGCGGCGTGGGACTGGTCCAGGGTCACGTCCACGGCGGGCCTGCCGGCGGCCATCTCGCGGAGGGGATGGAGCAGGGGCGCAAACGCCTCCGGGATGATGAACCCCTCTCCGTCGCAGGCCGGGCAGCGGCAGCCGGGGGCCGCGTCCTCCTGGACGCCGATCAGGCCGCGCCCCTTCGGGGAGAGGGCCAGGCCGCCCCTGCGGTCCAGCAGGCCCCGCTTCTCCAGCTCCCGGCGGACGGCGGCCACCACGGGCACGGGCATCCGGACGCGACGGGCCAGGTCCCGAAGGGGGAGGCGGCCGGCCCTGCCCACGGCAGAGAGGATCGCCCGGACGCCCTCCTCGCCCTCCCGCAGGTCGGTGGCGGCGGCGACGTCGGAGAGGACAGTGCTGAGTGCTGAGTGCTGAGTGCTGGGTTCTAAGGCCAAAGTTGAGTAAGCGCTGAGTGGTCAGCCCTCACCCCGGTTCACTTCGTTCACCACCCCTCTCCCATATATGGGAGAGGGGAAGCCGAGCGAAGCGAGGCGGGGTGAGGGCCTGTTTCTCTGATTTGCCTCTTATTCGCTACCTGCTTTTTTCTGTTCATCCCCCTCGCCTTTCGCATCCGCTGTCTTTGCCGCGTCCGTCTCCGGCCTCTTTTCCGCCGCCTGTTCCTCCTCGTCCTCCCGCTCCAGGAGGTCCTCGCCGTCCTTCTTCTTCCTCAGGATGAGGTAGATCAGCGTGATCCCGGCGCTGTGGGCGGAGAGGATGTAGGAGAGGACAAAGCCGACGACGAGGAGGAGGGAAACGGCCAGGAGCCGGCCCGCCCAGAGGAGGCTCCCGGAAGGCCACGCCGCGTCGGGGAAGCGGGCCAGGAGGTCGGGATAGGGGAGGACGCCGCCGGTGAAGAAGAAGGCGATCAGGTCGTCGGGGACGTACTGCAGGGCGACGAGCATCATGGCCGAGAGCTTCTCCCCCATCGCCAGGCCGCAGACGGCGTTGATCAGGTAGAGGGCGTAGAAGGTGAGGCAGCCCAGGATGAAGGCGCCGATCTGGACCGTGACCAGGACGCCCGCATAGTAGAGGAGCAGGCGCCAGGGCTGGCTCCAGAGGAGGGAGAACGACTGGATGACGACTTCGAGGGCGTCGTCCTGCACGGTCCCGACGATGGCCGGGGCGAACAGGAGCGCCACCAGAAGGGAGAAGGCGATGAAGAGGGCGACGAGGGCGGCGAAAAAGATGGGGAAGAAGGAGATTGCCACGCTCAGCTCGCCGAGGGCCGGGATGTAGCGCCCGACGACCCCGATGAGCGCCCCGCAGGCGAGGAAGAGGGCCAGCAGGGCGAAGATTAGCAGGGGGCCGAAGACCACGCTCCGCCAGCAGGACCTGGTGAACTTCCAGGCCTCGCCGGAGGCGTAGAAGGCGTCCCCCTTGAGGCGCTGGTAGGTGATCCTGCAAATGGCGCAGGAGGTGACGAGGAGGATGAAGAAGGCCAGGACGGCCCCGACATAATAGATGGGGGTGGGGGTGGGCTCCGGGAAGAATCCGTGCTGCGTCCAGAGTCCCCTGAAGGAGGCCCCCTGCGAGAGGGCCAGTCCCGCGTAGGCGCAGCCGGCGTAGACGACGTAGTGGGCCAGGAGTCCGCAGAACGCCACCCACATTTTTTTGAGCGACCAGCCCAGACGGGCGGCCCTGAACAGGTCCCGGGCGTCGAAATGAAGCTGGACCATCTCGCACCTCCTTGGCAAAGTCCTGAGTCCTGAGTCCTGAGTCCTGAGTCCTGAGTCATAGGCTTTGACCCTGGAC
>CAYRZX010000322.1:0-7804 GCA_964428665.1 uncultured Gemmatimonas sp. | reverse complement strand
TCTTTGTCATAGCCCTTGAGGCGATACCGGTAGACCATGGCCTCGGGCCGGGTCTTGAAGCTCATCCCGTGGAACTCAAAGGCCGTCAGTTCCACAATGGATGGGATTGCAAGTTCAGAAATCCTCTCATAGCGCCGGTCAGCCACTACGGCATCAATGAATACAGGGGGAGGCGCCTGCGCAGGCGGTTGATAGCGCGTCACCCCGCCCGAGGTCCCGAACCAGAGCATCCCTGCCCGGTCTTGCAGGATCGAGTTTACCACACTGCTCGCCAGACCATCCTGGCGGGTCAGGGTCTGAAAGGTCCGTCCATCAAAACGGCTTACGCCTCCTCCCGAGGTCCCGAACCAGAGATGTCCTTCCCGATCCTGAACGATTGAATATGATAATACATAATCGTGTGCCAGGCCGTCTTGGGTGGTGAAGGTCGTCCAGGCTTGTCCTGAGCTTTGTCGAAGGGCCTGCCCTGAGCCTACCTGCCCCTTCGTTTCACTCAGGGCAAGCTCTGAGCTTGTCGAACGGGTCGAATGGGTCTGGCCATCATATCGACTTACCCCGCCCTCCGTCCCGAACCAGAATACATCCTCCCGATCCTGGAAGATCGACGACACCCGGTTGCCCGCCAGGCCGTCTCTGGTGGTGAAGGTGACAAATCCCTTCCCGTCATACCGACTCACACCGCCGGGTGCTCCTGGAAACCCGGTTCCAAACCAGAATGCGCCTTCCCGATCCTGGAGGATTGACCACACCTGGTTGTGCGCCAGGCCGTCTTTGGTCGTGAAAGTCGTCCACGTCTGACCGCCTGCCCTGAGCGATGCCGAAGGGTCATATCGACTCACCCCGACATCTGTCCCGAACCAGAGATTTCCCTCCCGGTCCTGGATGATTGACCGCACAGAGTTGTGCACCAGGCCGTCTTCCAGGCCAAAAGTCGCCCACGTCTGGCCATCATATCGACTCACCCCGCCAAAGGTCCCGAACCAGAACACACCCTCCCGATCCTGGAAGATCGACCGCACCCGATTGTTCACCAGGCCGTCTTTGGTGGTGAAAGTGGTCCAGGTCTGACCGTCATACCGGCTTATTCCGCTCACATCCGTACCGATCCAGAGGTTTCCGGCGCGATCCTGAAACATGGGCCTCACGAAATTGTCTACCAGGCCGTCCTCGACGGTAAAGGTGGTAAAGGTCTGACCCCCATACCGGCTTACACCACCTCCATAGGTGCCGAACCAGAGGTTCCCCTCCCGGTCCTGAAGGATTGAACGCACATCGTTGGCCACCAGGTCGTCTCTGGTAGTGAAGGTCGTCCATGCCTGCCCTGAGCCTGTCGAATGGGTCTGGCCATCATATCGACTTACCCCGCCAGCGGTCCCGAACCAGAACACACCCTCTCGGTCCTGAAGGATCGACCGCACCCCATTGTTCGCCAGGCCGTCTCTGGTCGTGAAGGTCGTCCAGGTCGGCCCCTTCGTTTCACTTCCTTCGACGGTGCTCAGGACAGGCAGGGCAGGCTCTGAGCCTGCCTGCCCTGAGCCTGTCGAACGGGTCGAATGGGTTTGGCCATCATATCGACTTACCCCGCCATCGGTCCCGAACCAGAACACACCCTCTCGGTCCTGAAGGATCGACCACACCCCATTGTTCGCCAGGCCGTCTTTGGTCGTGAAGGTCGTCCAGGTCTGGCCATCATATCGATTTACTCCACCCCATGTACCGAACCAGAGGTACCCTTCCCGATCCTGAAGGATCGACCACACCCAATTGTTCGCCAGGCCGTCTCTGGTGGTAAAGGTGGTGAAGGATTGCCCATCGTACCGGCTCACACCACCACCCTGGGTCCCGAACCAGAACACACCCTCCCGATCCTGAAGGATCGAAATCACATGGTTATTCGCCAGGCCGTCTTTGGTCGTGAAGATCGTCCAGGCTTGTCCTGAGCTTTGTCGAAGGGCCTGCCCTGAGCCTGTCGAATGGGTCTGACCATCATACCGGCTCACCCCTCTCCCAGTGCCAAACCAGAACACACCCTCCCGATCCTGGAGGATCGGCAACACCTGGTTATTCGCCAGGCCGTCTCTGGTCGTGAAGATCGTCCAGGTCTGACCATCATACCGGCTCACCCCACCGCTGGGTGCTCCCGGAGCCCCGCCAAACCAGAGTGCGCCTTCCCGATCCTGAAGGATCGAAGACACGTACGGCCCTCCCAGTCCATCCGTCACATCATAGGTGCGCCAGTGCCCTCGCCCGCGTCCGGCAGATACCACCTTGCCGGGGCCTGCGGGCGCAGTGTAGACCATAAAACTCCTTTGAATCAGGCTGTCTGGCCGGGTTGTTCCAAAGGTCGTCCCCAAATTCCGCAAGGCTGCTGTCCACGTCAAATCCCCATTCAGCGCATTCCGCTTCTTCTCCACCTCGGCAGGCGTCTTCAGTTCAAACAGTCTGTTGAAGACGCTGTCTGGCGTGGCTCGGCCTCGCTCGGAGGATTCGGTCAGGCCGTGTTTCTTCAGGATGGGAACGACTTTCGCCTGGTACGCGGCCTCGAATTCGGCCATCCGCGATGGCGGCACCCAGAAAGCGAGACGGGCGAGGGTGGGAGGACGTGAACCGCCCGCAGCATCTGTTGCCCAGGCCGGGGAAGTGCAAAGTGCAAAGAAAAGCAGAATCCAGAATTTAGAATCCAGAATGGCTTTGTTGCACGAAGGATGACAAGGAATGGTATTTTTCATGGCCGGATACCTCTCGAAGCATTCCGCTTGACTTCCCCCGACTATTTTAATAAAATAACAACGATGAATGCCATTTTTTGACAATCAGGAGGGACCTGTATGCCAATCGTCAAGATTCGCACCAATCGCCAGGTCACGATCCCCAAGCGCATTTTCGACGAAGCAGGCTTTCAGGAGGGATGTTTTGTTGAAGTCACACGAAACCGGGATCGCATCGTGATCAGGTCTAAAAAGTCGGTCGATCGTGATGATATTCTGACTCCTGAGGAGGAGGAGCTTATACGAAAGGGCGAAGCCCAACTCAGGAGACGAGAGTCGGTACTCTGGGAAGATGTAAAAAAGAAGTTGAGGCTTTGATCCCATGGCGTGGACGATTCGCCTCTCCCGCGATGCCGAAAAGCAGTTGAGTGAACTTCCTCGAGACCGCCAGGAGATCGTTGGAAAAGCGATTGATCGGATGAAAGCGGACCCTTTCCAGGGGAATGTGGAGCCGCTGAAGGGTAAAAAGTGGAAAGGGCGATATCGGAAGGTCGTAGGCCGGTATCGTCTCATTTTTATCCCTTTCCATCAGCAGCAGACCGTAGAGATCTCACAGATTCTCATTCGAACGGAGAAGACGTACCGCTGAGATCGAGTCGCCCGCCATGCCAGCCTGTCCATAAATGAACGGGCTGGCTTTCCAACCAGGCCCGGTGAACCGGGCTTCAAAACCATCGTCTTTTCGACAGCCCCCTTGAGGGGGCTTGATCGTTCCAGCCCATTCGTTTACGGATGGGCTGGATGGCGCTCTCCCGGCTTCTGTTTCTCTACCACCTGATCCTCACCCCAAACCGCACCTCCCTCGGAAAATCGAAGAAGTCGGTCAGCTCGTAGACGTTCCCATATTGCACGAACTCCGGGTCGTTGGGCGCCGGGCCGGTGATGCCATAGCGCATGTAGCGGTCGGCGTTGAAGGAGGAGGTCTGCGATGCGCCGGAGGCCATGCCGACGGTCTTGTCCCTCTGGTTGAACAGGTTGAGGACCTCGACGGCCAGCGTGAGGCTCAACCTCCCCTCCCTCCTGAACTGCTTCTCCGCACTCAGGTCCACCCGCGTGTGCATCGGACCGTACTTGCGGGGGGGTGTGTTCCCCCCCGTCGGCTGGATGTAGATGAACGGCCTGCCCGCGAACATCCGGTAGATCAGGTTGGCCCGGATGTCCCCCAGCACCTTGCCGCCCGCCGGCCCGAAGCCGGGAGGGGAGGCGAACAGAATGGTCAGGCTCCCGAAGGCCCGCTGGTCCCGGTCCTGCGGCACCCGCTCCTCGCCCACCTGGTTGTGGATCACGTAGACGCTGGCCCCCTTCCCATCGAAGTTGTACTTGCCATATTCCTTCGCCTCGGACCAGGACCGGCCTGTGGTCTCCATGAGGCCCACCTGCTCCCGCCACCGCGCCTGCGCGTTGCCGCCGTAGAGCCGGATGTAGTAGTCCGGGTCCTGCCTTTCACGGATGGCCTGGGTCCTCAGGTCGACCGGGACCTCCCTGCCCGTGGCCGGGTCCACGTTGAACTCCGTCCAGTAGTGCCCATTGGCTACGAACATCGAGTCGGGCTGGGCGTCCCGCCGGGGCATCGAGTTGCGCCCCGCCTCCGCCCACTGCAAATTGTAGCTCAGATTGAACGAGAACATCTTCGAGAACTTCTTCCGGATGTTCAGCTCCAGCCCCCGCACGTCCTCGTAGCCACCCGGCGCAGGACCACTCCCCGCGTTGGTGAGGCCAGTCTTGGGGTCGCGCCACCAGAACGACCCGTTGACGATCTGGTTGCTCGTGCTGATCTGGTTGCCCGTGCTCTTGTAGTAGGAGGTCAGGCCAAGGATGTAGTCGCTGGTGAAGTTCCAGTCCAGCCCGACCTCGAAGTTAGTCGCCTCCTCCCAGGGCAGGTAGGGATTGTTCAGGCCAACCGCGCCTGCGCCGCCCGCGCCGCTTGTCAGACCGAGCCCGTTCCACTTCTCCGCCGCGTCGATCTGCCCGTTCTTGTTCAGGTCGTTGTCCGTGGCCTGCTGGCTGCCCCAGCCATACCCGAACATGTCCTGGAAGGTCGGGAGCTGGTAGAACTTCCCGTAGAAGAAGCGCACGATGGAACTGGCCGTGATCGGGTGGGACACCCCGATGCGCGGGCTCCAGGCGTGCCGTGCGGGTCCCTTGAGATCAGGCATGTCGCGCATGCGCGTCATGCTCGAATACATGGGCGCACCCTGGTAGACCTGCATGTCCTTCACCCGCGCGCCCGGGTCCAGCAGGTCGAACCGGAGGCCCGCGTTCAGGATCATCCCCTCGAACTCCATCTTGTCCTGAAGGTAGACCCCCAACTGGCGAGGAGTCACGCCTTTGTTACTCTTGCCTGGAAAGAGCGAGATGTCCTCGTAGCTCCGGCTGAACCACTGCACCTGCCGATGCGACGACCCATTCGACCAGTAGCGGACCCACCAGGAGTCGTATTGCGTGAACTCGAAGCCGGTCTTGAGGAAGTGCCCCCTCGTGGCCTGGCTGGACAGGTCGGCCTTCACGATGTAGCGTTTCTGGTCCCGCATCTCGAAGTCTGCGGCAGGACGATACAGGATGTAGTAGCCCCCCCTGTCCTTGATCGGGTCTGCGGTCACTATATTGGCCCGGAGGTCGGATGTGTCCCGCGTGGACTGCGAATAGGAGAGCCTCAACTCGTAGAACATCCTGGGCGACAGGGAGTGGGTCAGGCTGACGTAAGCGAGCTGCTCACGGTCGATGCGCCTACCCGCTGAGTTGGGGTCTACCAGGAACAGGTTCTTCCCGTTGCTCCGCAGGTCCAGCCGCTCCCCCTCCACCGGGCCTTCGACAAATCCCTCCGGGTTGAATCCCTCCGCCCTCTGAAAGAGTCCCCCCACCCGTACTTTGAGGTTGGGGGACGCCGCAAAGGTGATCTTGAAGGTCGTACTGAGGTTGGACGGATCCACCAGGGACGGGCCGGGGAATTGCCGCGCCAGGCGCTGCCACTGGGCGCTGAGGAAGAACGTGACATTCCGGCTCAAAGGACCGGACAGATTGTTCTCCACCCAGTGACCGATCTGCCTGTCGTAGTCCAGCCGACGATGCGCAGGCAGAACACGACCGTCCGGCAGGGTCACGGTCTCGGCCACCCACGCCGGGTCGTTCCACCGGGCGTTCCCACGATGGATCGCAGAGTCGTAGACGCTGGGACCCCAGTGCTTCCTGCCCGCAGGGATGAACTGATAGTCCACGTAGCCGTGAACCCTGGCGTCCCCGTCCCGGCTCACGATGCTCACGATGCCCCCCTGCGCGTTGCCGTACTCCGCCTCCATCCCCCCCGTGATCACCACCATCTCCTGGATGGCGCTCTTGTTGACGTTGCGGAACTGTCGATACCCGCTGGCGTCGTTGTTCACTAACTTTACGCCATCCACGTAGTAAGCCACGTCTCCGGGGTCTCCGGCGCGGAAGGAGACCTCCCCGTCCAGCGAGACGCCCCCCTGAAGCTCGATCAGGCCCTGCGTGGACCGAACGACCGGGATGTTCTGGATGTCCTGGGCGCTCACCACATACTTGCTGGTGGTCTTGTCCGGCTCCACAGGCGGGCGCTCCGCCTGGACGACCACCTCGCCCATCTGGACCGCCGTCTCCTGGAGTTGAAACCTGACTTCGGTGGTGAAGTCCGCCTGGACCTGGACGTCGGTCTGAGTCTGTTTTTCATACCCGATGATGGAGGCGGTCACCCGGTAGAGGCCGGGGTCCACGCTGACGATGAAGAAGTAGCCGCTGGCGTCCGTGATTGCGCCCCGGCCGGTCCCCTCGATGAGGATGTTGGCGCCGGGCAGGACGCCCCCCTTCTGGTCTTTCACAAGGCCGTTCAGCTTTCCCGTCGTGCCCGCAAATGCCTGGTCCGCGATCAAGGCCAGCATAAGGCCCACCGGCACGAGTGTCCGGAACAGGGCCGGGGCCGATTTACGCATACGAAACCCCCTCTGTCAAAGAAGATACAGATTTTGGGAGTCCCACGCAGCGCGCAGTTTGCGCTTGAATTATGGGCGCCGGATCGGTATAATTTAGATGGTGATAAAACCTACCTGCATATGGAGGTCGCCATGAAAGCGATAGAAATAACAGGAACGGTTAATGAGCAACGGCAACTTTTGCTGGATGAACCCCTGCCCATCGTCGGTCCGAGTCGGGTCCGCGTCATTATCCTGATGGCGGAAGAAACCGACATCGACGAAAAAGAATGGCTGCGAGTAGCTTCCATCAATCCTGCTTTTGACTTTCTAAAAGAACCGAAAGAGGATATCTATACGCTTTCCGACGGGAAACCATTCCATGATCAAGGGTAAAGTCGTCCTGGTCCCCTTTCCTTTCGATGACTTATCGACAACGAAGGTGCGACCGGCTGTTTGCCTGACCGATCCTGTTGGTCCATATCGTCACATCATTCTGGCGTTCATTACCAGCCAGATACCCCCCGACCTGCTGGAAACCGATGTGGTGCTGGATTCCAGTCAGGCTGATTTTTCTGCAACCGGGTTACACGTATCCTCCACGATCCGATTGCATCGCTTGATGACGGTTACCACGTCGTTGATTCAGCGTGAACTGGGAGAGTTATCCTCCCGGATGCAAAATGAACTCGTTGACAAACTGCGTAACCTGCTTAAACTGACGTAGTGCTCTATACGCGAACCCCATCTTCCCTACCCAATGGTGGAAGGTGGCGGCTTCGCGTCTTTCGCGTTCGGGATCGTAAACCAGAACGTGCTCCCCTTTCCCACCTCGCTCTCCACCCAGATCCTCCCCCCGTGCATCTCCACAAACCGCCTCGCTATCGCCAGACCCAGCCCCGTGCCCTCCACCTCCCGCGTCACCGACCCGTCCACCTGATGAAATACCTCGAAGATGCGCTCCTGCTCCTCCTGCGGTATCCCGATGCCGGTGTCGGACACATAGAAGAGGATATATCCGTCCTCCTGCCGCGCCCCGACCCAGACCTCCCCCTCGTGCGTGAACTTGATCGCGTTCTTGACCAGGTTGACCAGAACGTGCTGGGTAATCCG
>CAYRZX010000321.1:0-7805 GCA_964428665.1 uncultured Gemmatimonas sp. | reverse complement strand
CCGGCCCGGAGAAGTATGGCTACTACAACCCGGAGGGGGGCAGCATCGGGCAGCCGGGGGACGTGGGGGGGTTCCTCTGGTCGCCTTTCAACAACCGGACGACGGGGAGGATCACGTTCAACGCCTCGCCGCAGGTCACCGTCAGGCTCGGGGGGGTCATGTTCCGGGCGACGGACTTTGGCGCCACCCCCAGGACGGGGAGCACCGTTCAGCTGGCGCGAGGGGTGCAGCAGGGCGGGCAGGTCTTCTTCCTGCCGGGCCGGTCCTCGCGCGGCAAGCAGAAGGCGCGGGACGACTTCTACTACGTCAACCTGACCCACTCGCTGTCGCCCAAGACGCTGTATGAGTTGAAGATCGCCCGGTTCTACACGACGCGGGACTCGTCGGGCGTGCCGTCTGTGACCACGCCGAACATCTTCGACAAGGACAACGTCTGGACCGTCAACAAGATGGACCACGTCTACGGCCTGGTCAAGCGGGACCGGCTGCAGTTCAGGTTCGACCTGTCGTCGCAGGTGACCAGGGGGCACTTCATCAAGACCGGGTTCGAGCTGAACCGCTACAACTCCTGGGACTACACCTTCGGGGCCACGAACAACACGAACGCCAGCCCGGCCAAGAGCTTCAGCACCGTGAACGGCCTCGGCCTGGCGATAGGCAGGGGGGGGAAGGCGTTCAATCCCCTGCAGTTTGCGGCCTATGTCCAGGACAAGATGGAGTTCCGGGGCATGATCGTCAACTTAGGCGTGCGCTTTGACGCCCTCTGGCCCCGGACGTATTTCGCGGCCCTGCCCGGCGCGCACGTCTCCCCGATGTTCGACCGCTACACGCGCTATTACGCGGTGAAGGACCCGTCCAGGCCGGTGGACGACCCGGCGAACCGCTACCTGCCCCTCAAGAAGGCCCCGTCCATCACCAACCTCAGCCCCCGGCTGGGCGTGTCTCACCCCATCACCACCCGCTCCATGGTCCGGTTCTCGTTCGGGCAGTTCTACCAGGTCCCCAGCTTCGTCCGGGCCTACGGGTCGAGCTGGTCGGAGACCACCGGGGACCGGGACGTCAACGGGAACAAGGTGATCGACGAGACGGAGTGGATGAACGGGGCGGCCCCGGCCGGCGGCGACCAGGGGTGGGGCAACTGGCTCAGGCCCAGGTCGGAGAAGACCTACAACATGGAGGTCGGGGTGGACTGGAACTTCGTGACGGAATACACCGTTGCCCTGACCACCTACTACAAGAGCGCCTCTGACCAGCAGATCCGCTACGTGCCGCAGGACGTCTTCTACGACCCGGCGGGCAACCGGAACATCAGCTATGGCCTGGGCGCCCCGGACGGGTTCGAGGACTCGCGCGGGGTGGAGCTGTCGTTCCGGAAGTCGTTCAGCCACTATTTCGCGTTCAGCACCTCCTACAACACCGGGTGGCTGACGGGGAGCGGGACGGGGCGCTCCGCCCGCACGATCGTCCCGGACTCCAGCTTCGTCGCGGCCGGGAACTACTGGACGGCCTGGGCGGCCGCGCCGGGCGGGAGCGGCCGGGAGATTCCCGTTCCTCTGACCACGGCGGAGGTCCAGAGGTTCGGGGGCAACGCCAACACCCAGATCCGGCGGCTTCAGCAGCAGACCGGGTGGGCCTGGGAGCAGGACACCCCCCTCCCCGGACTGTGGGAGTTCCGGCGCACCATCGGCGGGGGCGGGGTCTCCACGGGCATGTTTAACGTGGCGGGCTACCCCGGCATCACGGAGGCGGACCGGAGGCACCAGGGGTCGTTCACGTTCACGTTCTCCACGCCCCGCGACTTCGGGCCGAACATCCGGGGGTTCCGGCTCCTGGGCGACTTCCGGGCGAACTTAGTCTACCGGATGATCGGCGGCATCGTCTACACCTACACCCCGCCGGGGGCCACGGCCGCGGAGAAGCGGCGCACGTCGATCATTACCATGTCGGACCTGAGCCTTCAGAAGACGTTCGGGAGGCCGGGGGGCGTGCGGACGGAGTTCTTCGTGGAGTTCAAGAACGCCTTCAACGAGGCCAACTTCCAGCTCACCACGAGCGCGGCAGCTCCCCCCCCTGCGGCGTGGGAGCTCTACGGCATCCCCCACACGACCAACCCGGACGATCCCTACTTCGTGAAGTTCGGAGACGTTAACACGCGGACGCGCTACTTCGGGAAGCCGCGCTACTGGGAGACCGGGCTGAGATTCTACTGGTAAAAAAAGCCGGTGATGTTCAATCGTCAGCGGTCAGCAGCCCTCACCCCGCCTCGCTTCGCTCGACTTCCCCTCTCCCACACGTGGGAGAGGGGTGGCAGGCGCAGCCTGCCGGGGTGAGGGCCTGATCCCTGACTCATAAAAAGGAGGACAAGCCGACGATGAGACAGCGATTCAGAGTTCTGATGGCCGTCTCGGCGTTCGCCTTAGCCTGGGGCTGGGCTTCCGTGGAGGAAGCGATTGCCCAGGGGAACTGGCCTCGCGAGACGGGGCGGCACCTCACCCGGGCGAAGCTCTGGTCGAGCTTCCGGAACAACGGGTCACAGGGCGCCATGCACATGAACGCGACGTTCAACAACCCCGAGGCGTCCGCCGCCCTTCAGTATCCGGGCACGGACATCTCCGCGGGCGGGAGCGTGGACTTCAACGAGTACTGGGGCGACACGGCGGGGTGGGTCACGGCGATGCAGCGCCAGAACAGCAACTCCCGCGGGGAGGGGGTCTGGATCTTCACGAAGGTGGGCGGGACCGTCAAGATGGCCCGGTCCGGGACGCGGGTCAACCTCTCCACGGACATCCGGGAGAGAATCTACAATCCCACCAAGGGGCCTGAATCCGATCTCGGGACCCAGGACAGGGCCCCGGCCGTGGTGTCGGGCAAAGTAATCGAGGAGACTGTCACCCCCACCGGGGCGATCAAGAGCAACTGGTGGAAGGGGGCGATCGTCCCCACGGTCAACCAGCCCATCGAGATCCACAACTATAACTGGGGCAAGTACATGAAGGAGGTCGCGGGCCGGGACAACGTGGCGGAGGAGGTCATCATCTCGCAGTGGGCCACCGGGTCGGGCATCACGGCCACCCGCAAGGCCTACGCCACGTCGCACCCCAACTTCGACGACTTCTTCATCACGGAGTTCATCTTCGAGAACACCGGGGACACGAACGGGGACGGCCTGGCGGACGCGGGCTATCCCATCCAGCTCAACGACACCTACTTCGGGGTCGCCTTCGACTTCAAGATCTCGGAGGCGTCCTCGGTCCTGGAGCACCACAACCGCTACTACGGGGACTGGTACGCCCCGGCCCGGGACGACTGGTGGCGCTACACCGAGGCGCCCAACTATCTGACCTCTCCGCAAAAGCCGGGGCTGCCGGGGTTCGTGGGGAAGAAGATGGTCTACCAGTACGACGGGGACTCCCCCCTGTCTCCCTGGAACGACGACGGGGGGCCGTTCAAGATGGCGGTCGTGAACATCTCCTGCGCGGGCAACCCCCTCTTCGGGCAGCTGGAGAACGAGCTGCTCAGCCCGGCGTTCCTGGGCGTGGCCCCGCTGGACCTCGCCCCGCCCTTCGTGAACGATGCCGGGAGTTACGTGACCCCGCGCAACGCGGACAAGCAGCCGTTCAACGTCTTCCGGATGGAGACGGTGAACACGGGCTGGGGCAGCCGGGAGTGGTCGGACGGGCGTTACGCGGAGGAGCTCCTCAAGCCCTACGACCCGACCGAGAAGTACGACCCGCTGGATGTCATCCAGGGGGTGAGCAACGAGTCGCTCACGGACCTCAGCACCTTCGACTCCGGCATGATCTTCGGGCCTTACGACCTGGCGCCGGGGGAGAAGGCCAAGCTGGTCATCGGGTGGGTGGCCGCCGCGCCGGTGGAGGGGCATAACATCTACGGCTGGTCCCGGAGCAACGTGGGGATCGGCGCCTCGATCTCCTCGCAGGACCTGGCCGCCCGGCAGGCCGAACTCCCCAACGGGGAGAGGCTCCTCCTGGAGCACCTCAACAACGCGCAGTGGTATTACGATCACGGCTACGACCTGCCCGACCAGCCGCCCGACGTGTTCACGCAGATCAAGAGCGACCCGAACGCCAACAACCTCCTGACCTGGTCGGGCGTGGCGGACAAGGCCCAGCACTCCGACTACACCGGGGCGGAGGCCCAGGACGTGGCGGGCTACCGGGTCTACCGGGCGAACAAGGGGTGGAAGGGGATGCTCGGCCCGTGGGAACTGATGGCCACGATCCCGGCCGGCAATCCCGCCGGGACCACGCCCCCCACCCAGAAGGACCTGGTGACCTACGACGCGGGCAAGGGGGTCTACACCTACCGGGACGCGCAGTCCAACGCGGGGTTCGGCTACTGGTACTCCGTGCGGTCGTTTGCCAAGGGGCACACGGCCTGGCAGGGGGACGCCCCGCTCAACGGCGTGGCAGGGACGTTCGCCAACCTGCCCGCCAAGGCCCAGGCCGCCCTGCGGGGGGGGCTGGAGAGCGGGCACTCCTCGCCCGAGTCCCGGTGGACGAACTCGATCGCCCCGCTCCTGGCAGGAAACTCCCAGGCGGACAACCTCGACCTGCCCGTCAAGGTCGTGCCGAATCCCTTCAAACAGGACAGGGTCCACCAGTACGGGGGCACGAACAACATCCGCTTCGTCAACATCCCGAGGCGGGCGCGCATCTCCATCTTCTCTGTGTCCGGGGACCTGATCACGGAGATCATCCACGACGACCTGACGACGACCCCGAGGGGGGTCAACAACCCGTCCGAGGTCACCTGGCAGCAGGGGTCCCGGTCGGGCCTGCAGAACATCGCCTCCGGGATGTACTTCTACGTCGTGGAGAACCTCGACACCGGGAAGAAGGCCAAGGGCACGTTTATGATCGTGCGGTAGACGCGGGGGCGTGATTTATCACGCCCCTGCCTTTGATAAGGAGGTATCGCAGTGACACAGCGTATTCTTGTGTGCGCCCTGGCCGTCGCCCTGGTGGGGCTCCTGGCGGCCTCCCCGGCGGACGCGGGATTCAAGCGCCTCGGGGCCTCCGGCCTGGCCTTTTTGAAGGTGGCCCAGGGCGCCCGGCCTGCGGCCATGGGCGATGCGTTCACGGCCGTGGCCGACGACATCAACGCCATGTTCTGGAACCCCGCCGGCCTGGTCTACATCCCGAATCGGGAGATTGTCTTCTCCTACAACCGGTGGGTCGTGGACTCCAAGTTCTACTCCGGGGCGTTTGCGATCAGCACGGACAGGGGGACCTTCGGGATCAGCTTCGTTCAGTTCACCCCACAGACCATCGAGGAGACGACCCCGTTCGCCCCTGCGGGCACGGGCCGGAAACTGGCCGCGGGGGACATGGCCATCGGGTTTGCCTATGCCAAGAAGCTGACCGACCGGTTCTCTCTGGGCGGGCACTTCCGCTACATCCAGGAGACACTCGACAAGGACAAGATCTCCACGGTGGATGTCAACCTGGGTACCCTGTTCTACACCGGTTTCCGGTCGAGCCGGATCGCCATGACCATCCGGAACTTCGGCAAGAACGAGAGCGTCTACAATGTGTCTGAAAGGAGGGAAGGAGAGACTTTCCTGGCGCCGATGGTGTTTACGACGACCATCGCCATGGAGTTCTACGGAAAGAAGCAGGACCCCAACCACCTGACGGTCTCCTTCGAGAATGTCTTCGCCATCGACTATGACAACCGCGCGCACCTCGGCGCGGAGTTGTGGCTGGCCAACACCCTGGCGCTCAGAGGAGGCTATAAGTTCAACT
Source organism: uncultured Gemmatimonas sp. (assembly GCA_964428665.1). Taxonomy (GTDB): domain Bacteria; phylum Latescibacterota; class UBA2968; order SICM01; family SICM01; genus SICM01. The sequence continues at coordinate 2,037 of CAYRZX010000321.1, read as the reverse complement.
ACGACACCGACGGCTTCTCCGGAGGCGTCGGGATCAAGCGGGAGGCCGGCAAGCGGAAGATCACGGTCGATTTCGCTTACACCGACATGGGGAAACAGCTGGAGCCGGCGCTCCGGTTTTCGGTAGGCGGGTCCTTCTGAGCGGTCAGCGGTAAAGATCAGTTCACCTGTTGAGCTGACCGCTGGGTCCTTTTTGAGGCGGTCGGCGGCTACTCCTGCGGGAGGACCTCCGACCGTCTCTTTTTTTAGAAAACAGAGTTGGCAAACGGACCCAACCCCCCATCCCCCTTCCCCGCAGGGGAAGGGGGGGCAAGCAGGTCTCTCCCCTCTCCCTGCGGGGGAGGGGTAGGGGGAGGGGTGTGTGTCCGCCGTCTCACATCACACTATATCTGTCTCCTGCTCTTCTGGGCCGGTCTCGCGTCTGGGGAACAGGTCCAGTTCGTGGACGTCTCCGGGCAGGCGGGCGTGACCGTCCGGGTCATCTGCGGGGGGCCGGAGCAGCGTTACATCCTGGAGTCCATGTCCTCCGGGGCTGCCCTGTTCGACTACGATAACGACGGGGACCTGGACCTCTACATCGTCAACGGATGGACCCTGGAGGGGTTTCCTCCCGGCTCCGGGCCAACCAGCCGGCTCTACCGGAATGAGGGGAGCTGGCGCTTCACAGATGTCACGGCGCGGGCGGGCGTGGGGCATACCGGGTGGGGGATGGGGTGCTGCGTCGGGGACTTTGACAACGACGGCCACGAGGACCTCTACGTGACCGGCTGGGGCTCCGGGGTCCTTTACCGCAACAACGGCGACGGGACGTTCTCCGACGTGACAAAACAGGCAGGGGTGGGGAACGAGGGGCACTGGGGGGCGGGCTGCGCCTTCGGGGACCTGGACGGAGACGGGGACCTGGACCTCTATGTCTCCAATTATGTCCTCTTCGACCCGGCGCGCCCCCCCAACGGCGGCAGGCCCTGTCTCTACAAAGGGGTCGAGGTCTACTGCGGCCCGCAGGGCCTGCCGGGGGACCCCGACCGTCTCTACCGGAACGACGGGCCGGGCAGAGACGGCGTCCCCCGCTTCACCGACGTCAGCCGGGAGACCGGTGTCGACTCGGGGGCCTTCTACGGCCTGGGGGTCGTCATGGCCGACCTGGACGACGATGGGGACCTGGACATCTACGTGGCCAACGACTCCAACCCCAACCTCCTCTACCGGAACGAGGTAATCCGAAATCCAAAATCCGAAATCCGAAATGGGGAATGGGCCTTTACGGAGGTGGGCGCGGAGTCGGGCGCTGCCTACAGCGGGGACGGGCAGGCCCAGGCGGGCATGGGGGTGACGGCCGGGGATTACGACAACGACGGTCGCCTGGACCTCTTCGTGACGAATTACGTCGACGACTACAACACCCTCTATCACAACGACGGGGAGGGGTTCTTCACCGATGTGAGCCACGCCGTGGGCCTGGTGGCGCCCACGTTTCCTTTCATGGGATGGGGCGCAGAGCTGTTCGACTACGACAACGACGGACGGCTGGATCTCTTCGTGAACAACGGGCATCTCTTCCCGCAGGTCGAGCCCGCGGGCGTCGGCCTCTATACTCAGCGCAAGATGCTCTTTCACAACGAGGGGGGGAGGTTTCGGGAGGTCACGCCGGAGGCCGGAAGCGCCCTGATGGGCCGGAGGGTGGGCCGGGGGGCGGCATTCGGGGACATCGACAGTGACGGGGATGTGGACGTCGTCGCCGTGAACATGAACGACCGACCGATGCTCCTGCGCAACGAGGGGGGGAATCAGAACCACTGGATCAGGGTGAAGCTGGTGGGAGGAGCAAAGACAGTCCTGAGTCCTGAGTCACGAGTCCTGAGTCAAAAGACAAAAGAGCACTCAGCACTCAGCACTCAGCACTCAGCACTCTCCAACCGCTCCGCCATCGGCGCGAGGGTGAGGGTCGTCGCCGGGGGACTAACGCAGGTCGGGCAGGTCAAGAGCGGGTCCGGGTATCTCTCCCAGAACGACCTGCGGCTCCATTTTGGCCTGGGGG
>CAYRZX010000320.1:4191-7821 GCA_964428665.1 uncultured Gemmatimonas sp. | reverse complement strand
TCCCCGTTGATGCCCTCGTTTTCGATGGCGAGGTCCAGGGGGTTGTTGGTGGCCTGCACCTGCCCCTGCTCGAAGATGCGCTGCGTGGCCACGAGGCGCGTCCCATATCCGATCTGGATCTCCACCGGGACGAGCGCGCCCTGCGCCGCCGACGTGCCCGCCGTGCGTATGGTCTGGTAGAGCAGGTCCTGAAATTCAGCCTTGGCCCGCTTGAACCCGGTCGTGTTGACGTTGGACAGGTTGTTGGCGATGTTGTCGATGTTGAGCTGCTGCGCGATCATCCCTGACGCGGCGGTGCGCAAAGACCTGGACACGGGGAATCACCTCCGATAATTTACACGTTCCTGATGGTTCCGACCTGGTTGACCGCCCGGTTGAGGGTGTCGTCCAGCACCTTGACGGCCCGCTGGTCGGCCTCGTACCAGCGGTAGCTCTCGACCATGTCCACCATCTCGATGATGGGGTTGGAGTTCGAGCGCTCCAGAAACCCCTGCAGCACCTGCGGGGCGTCCTTCTGGGCGAAGTCGACGAGGCGCATCTGCGTCCCGGCCCCGGCGGCCACCTGGAACAGGCCGTTGGCGTTCCGCTCCAGGATGTTCTCCTTCTGGCCGGTGGGGCTGGTGGGCCGCAGGTAGTTGCCGTTGATGTCCTTCGCGGCCCTGGGGATGTCCCACACCGCGAGCCGGTTGACCACGGCCCCGTTCACGAGGATCTCCCCACGGTTGTTGACGATGAAGTCCCGGCTGGGGAGCTGGATGGGCTGGTTGCCGGCGCTCAAGACGTAGCGGGGGGTGTTCTCCTTCATCCCCACGGTGTTGGCCACCAGGAAGCCCTGGGCGTTCAGGGAGAACTCGCCGTTGCGCGTGTAGAGGTCCCCCTGCGCCGTGCGCACCCGGAAGAAGCCCTGCCCGAACAGGGCGAAGCTCAGGTGGTTGTCGGTCTGCTGCATAATGCCCTGCTCGAAGTCGATGTAGGACCCGGCGATCCGGTCGTTGCGCCACTCCGGGTAGCCGCCGGAGATGCGCCGGTGGGCCTCGCCCAGCTCCCGCAGGAAGATGCGGTCGCGCTTGAACCCCGGCACCTCCAGGTTGGCGATGTTGTTGGCGATGTAGTCCTGCCGGGTGTTCCGGGGGAGCATGCTGGAGCCGGCGGTGTAGAGTCCTTCGATCATGGGAAAACTCCGGATGACGTGGAAAGCCTGTTCCTCCGCCTTACCCCTGAGCAAGCCCTGTGCCGACAGGTCAGCCGTCAGCCCCCTCCGGGACGGGATTATGTTTTATATCTCCTTGTTTTTGCTGATGGCTGATGGCTGATAGCTGATAGCTGATCGTGAAGACACCCCCCGTCCAGGGCCTCCTGACCGGGGAAAGACTTTCCGGGAGACAGCCCCCTCTTTCCACACTGTATAGAACGATTGAAAAATCCGGAGGGATTCCGTATATTGCGCCGAAACGGTGGGGCTGACAGCGAAAGCTGTCGGAAGGGGTGAGGTGGCGGGCTATTCATAACAAAAGGAGAACGACTCATGTCCTCATCATTTCGCATCGGCGCACACACCTACTTCTTCTCACAGTACGGCTACGACCAGGCCGCGCGGCTGGACGAGATCTTCGACACGGTGGCGGAGGCGGGGTTCCAGGCCATCGAGATGAGCACGCCGATGCTCGGCCCGGCGGACTGGAAGGCGCGCGTGGACGCGGCAGCCCGGCGCACGGGGCTGGGCCTCGTGGGGGCGTCGCACGGCCAGCCGATGTGGGACATCGCAAAGTATGACGCCATTATCTCCGAGATGGAGACGTACAGCGACAAGCTGGCGCAGCTTGGACGGGTACAGTGCGGGGTGTCGTGCGGCGGAAAGCGGTATGCGGACCGGACGGAGGCGGAGAACGCCCAGGCCGTGAAGGTCTGGAGGGAGCTGGGGGAGATGTTCCGGCGGAAAGGGGTGGTCCTCAACTACCACACGCACGGGGAGCCGATGCAGGACGTCCGGCACGTCATCGAGAATGTCGCGGGGGACCTCCTGTCGCTGGGGCCGGACCTGGACTGGCTGCGCGTGGGCGGGATCGACCCGGAGGCGTTCGTGAGGGAGCACGCGGGCCGGATCTCGATGCTCCACGTCCGGGACTATCACGTCGGGGGGGACCGAACCGAGGCGCTGGGGGAGGGGGACGTGGACTATGCGCGGCTCAAGCGTGTCCTGGGCGAGGTGGGGTTCGCCGGGGAGTTCGTCGTGGAGCTGGCTATCCCCCCGAAACGGCAGCCCACGCGCCCGCCCCTCGATCTGCTGAAAATATCCCGCGAGCATCTCCGGAGGACGATGGGGATATAAAAGACCGAAACGGAGAAGGGGGAAACGGAGAAACGGGGAGATTCTTTTCCCCGGTTCCCCGGCTCTCCGGCTCCCCGGTTCTGGGGGGAGTGCAGGGGGGGGAGGTTATCAGATCGGATACAGAGGAGATTATCTAAAAAGATACCTCTGGAGAGATGCCGTGAAACCCTTGCTAAACAAGGGGTTTTTGAGCGCTTGCTCCTGGTGAGGATTCAGGGCGTACCTCGAAGGATACGATGCCGGGGCGCGGACCTCGCCCGGAGGGGCGCCCTGAGCGCGACCCTTTGAGAAAAAACGACAGGTATAACTTTATGATTTATCATCCACCTGAGAAATCGGGTGGATTTTTTTGTCTGGAGGAGAGGCGGGCTGGCATGCCGTTTGTTTATACCCTGGGGTGACACGCCGGAGCTTCGGGTCCAACAGACAACGATCACGGATGGCTGTTCAACACAGGAGGGTAGTCCCATGAAAGGCACGCTGATCCTGACGATGGGCCTGGTTGCAATGGTGGCCCTGGTGGGCTGCGGGGCGAACAACCCCGCCGGCCCCGGGGCGGGTGGCTTCGTTGTCGCGGCGACCAAAGAGGTTTCGCAGGGGAACGATCTCATCGGCACGTGGCAGATGCAGGGAGGCGTCGGGCCGCCTGCTGTGATCACCTTCAAGGCCGATGGGCAGGTGGAGATAAACGATGTGACAGACGATAGGGCGACCGAGACGTTCCTGGGGACCTATCAGGTGGAAGGGACCAGGCTCACCCTGACCGCCGGGAATACGAACGTGGCGCCCTATATCCTGGAGCGGTTCACCACCTACACCTACTTCATTGAGGGCAATTTGGACGGGAATATCCAGCTGACTCTCGCCAACGCCGACGGTATGACGAAGTGGGTGAAGATGTGAAAGCGGGCCTCGTCTCCCAATGGAGGGGCAGGGGGAGCGGCGCGGGATATGCCGAACTCGCGCCGCCCTCCTGCCTCACGGTTGCGTCGCAAAGGGTTCGGCCACCCCTTACAGGGAGGGGGCTATGAAGACCGAAACGAGAATCCGGAAGGTCGCGCTGACCCTGCTGACGGCCGGGTTCATCCTCTGCGGGTGCGGGCGGCTCAACCCCCTCGGGGTCGTGGCGGACCAGAGGGGGGACCCGCCCTGGGTCAAGCGGGACGAGCAGGGGCGCATCCGGTCCATCGGGAGGCCCGCCCTGAGTCCCCGCGAAGACTCCACGCAGGTCGAGGAGGTAACGAGCAGGGGGGACCCGCCCTGGGTCAAGCGGGACGAGCAGGGGCGCATCCGGTCCATCG
>CAYRZX010000320.1:0-4091 GCA_964428665.1 uncultured Gemmatimonas sp. | reverse complement strand
AGGGGGGACCCGCCCTGGGTCAAGCGGGACGAGCAGGGGCGCATCCGGTCCATCGGGAGGCCCGCGCCGGGGCCGCGCCAGGATGAAGGCGCTCTGCTGATGGACAGGCCAAAGCGCAAGGACGAGGAGACGAGGTGAAGGCGTCAGAGGGCGGTCTGAAATCGCGCCGGATGGAAAGATTTCCCTTGCTTTTGCGGGAGGAGGGCGTTATCTTGCCGCCGAAATTGACCATTCAGGACCAGGATCGGGACGGGGGTGTCCTTGTGGGACCTGGGTGTGAGGGGCATACCTCGGACAGGAGAGGTATGCCTTTTTACATTTCATGTTCAGGGTGCTGTTTAACGAACCCTTTGGATACCTCATTGGTTGAACGATGAGAGGTTCTGATGAATATTTTGTTTCTTAGCGACGCATACGGGCTTGGTGGAGGGCAGATTTGGGCGTCGCGGATGGCCGATGCCCTTAAGAAGCGGGGTCACAACTGCGCAGTTGGAGCACCAACACAGGCGCCTCTTCATGACTATACTGGCGATGACAGTATGCATTTTACCTATTCCCGAGTGGATGCCCTAAGTTTTGTCCCGAAGTTGGGAACATTTGTCAATGAGTATGATATCGATGTTATCGTATGCACACCGTCGGGGAATGGACTCGACACATGGGCGCTGAACGAATTCTGCCTGTCTTCATCCAGGATTCCGGCCATTGTTCTGAAAACAGGGGGGCCTCCTCATCCAAACTCCTCGGCCCACCATTACGGTTATGGTCTTCATCCTGCATTTCGCCGGTTGTTGGTGGTTTGCAAACACAATCGGCGGATGTTTTTTCATCGATTTCCAGAGCTGTCCTCCAGGTTTGTCTACGTACAGTATACAGGCATCGATCTCGACTATTTTCGTGAGGATCACTCTGATGTAGATGCCGCTCAAGTGCGGGATAAACTCGGCATTGCACACGATGTCCCTCTTGTCGTCAATGTGTCGCGTGTGGCCTTCCTCAAGGGACAGGCATTTCTTGTCCAGGCAGCCAAGTCCTTCCTGACTGAATTTCCTGATGCACACCTGCTTATTGCGGGCGATGGGCCGCCGGAAGCGTTGAACCTGTTGAAGGCCGTGGCTCATGGCTGTGGTCTGGGCGATCGAATCCACTTTTGGGGTTTTCAGTCAGACGTCCGTTCGATCCTGGCAGCGGCTACCGTATTCGTCCACCCATCTCTCTTTGAAGGGATTCCAAACGCGCTGCTTGAGGCCATGTCCATGCGACGGGCCTGTGTTACTACGGATGTGTGCGGTGTGCCGGAGCTTGTCGGGAATAACATTGACGCGCTTTTCGTCCCTCCAAACGATATCGATGCCCTGGCTTCTGCAATATCTCGGCTGCTCAGCGATTCAGAGTTACGAAACTCGCTTGCGTGCAATGCCTATCGTCGGGCACAGGCCTTTTCGATACACGACCGGGCCAGGGAATTCGAAACTCATCTGACCCAGGTCGCTGCGTCTGCAACTTGGTTGTCTTGGCGGGCAAGACGGCCTGGTTCAGTCTCTCCACGCCGCAAAGGACTGGCCAGAGTCAAATCAGTCATCATCACCCAGTCGGAGGGGATGGGCGATCAAATTCAAGCCTATCCATTCCTTCATCTGTCTCGCATTGCTTTCCGGAGGCAACATATCACCCTGCTTGTTCCCTATGAAAGACGACGGATCTTCGAGCACTTCGGTTTTGACGAGATCGTCAGCATCCAGAAGAATGAGGATGTGAAGCGATATTTTGAAGATCGTAGCTTCGACATCGCATTTGACCTAAACTTGCGCCCTAATCTTAACCCCACTAAAGATCTGAATGTAAGGAGGCTGGTGAGCTTTCCTAAAGAGGCTTATCCCGGTTTGCACACCACGTATCGAGTTTACTGGGACATCCCGCTGTGGAGGCAGTTTGTCGGGCTCCTGCGTTCGGTGGGGGTATTCGAGCCGATCATTCCCTGGAGGCTGATTCGGCCGTACATCAGTGAGGCTGAATGTCACGTAGCCGATTCACTGTTGGAGCGGATGGACGGGCGTTTTATTGTCGGAGTTTCGCCGGGTGGATTTTCCACGCCGGACAAGCACTGGGGGGTCGAGAACTTCGCGGCGGTATTAAATGAATTAGCCAGAGAACTCTCGATCCTTCCAGTCTTGTTCGGTCACTATCGAGAAGTGTCCCTGACGTGGAAGCTCGAAGAACGGATTGCAGTCCCGACGCTTAACCTATCGAACCGCTGTCCAAATCTGGGTGTCTTATTTGCCCTGCTGGATCGCGTCGACTTTCACATTACCAACGACAACGGGGTTATGCATCTGGCAGATGTGATGGATACTCCTCAAGTTGCGTTGTTTGGGCCCACCGACCATCGGTTTTTCGGGCCTATGGGACGTTCCTCTCTGCTGGTCATCTCGCCCACGGGTAAGATGGCGGGTATTGAGTTCAACGATGTGCTCAGGGCCTGTCGCAGATGCTTAAGGCAGTCTGTCTCTCAACGCCGAAGCCGCCGGAGGTTCAGCCTCCAGCGGTAACATTCCGCTGTTCCGATGCAGTCTTTGAGAGGAGGGGCATCATGGCAGATGAAGAAAGACCCAGCGTCGTCATCATAAGGAAGGTTGGCTTCTACAGGGGCAAAACCTCCATTGTGAGAGGCGCAAGCGTAAGGCAGATACGTGACATTCTCACCGAAGGGGGCTTCAAGGAGGAGGATGTCCGTATTCAGGGTGTCGATGTCGACGCGCTGGATCAGGAGGCGCTGAGACGCATTTACGGCGGGGACCAGGATCTGGAAGTCCTTCCGGACCTGCCAATTGTCGTGTCGGGCATTGGAACCAGAACGCTTCGCGCCCTTCTGAAGCAGAAGGGGTTGGAAAACGTCCGGGTTATGGCAGAGAAAGACCTGCCTCTTGGGTGTCCTGATGACCTTACTTGCAGCGTGCGGTATACGATAGCCCTGGAAGCCCCCAGAGAGGACCCGCCCTGGGTCAAGCGGGATGAGCAGGGCCGCATCCAGACCATCGCCCTGCCGCCGGTCATGATCTCACATCCCCTGGGCTCGTTTCTCAGCGCCGGTCGAGAGACACTGCTTGTTGAAGGTATCACCCGGTACGATCTCGCGCGAACGCTTGTTCAGGCTGGCTTCGATCTGGATCGGGTTCATGTCCGCCCCTTAGACACCCACGCCTGGGGTTAGTATGCAGTGCACTCCATAGGACTCAAAGTTAGCGACAGTGAGACTTGGGCTGAAATCTGACGTGGCCCTGACCCAATCGCTTTTTCTGGTGGGTCTCGTCCTGATGCTGGGCATCGCCACGGGGTGGAAGTGGGCGGAGGGTCAGCGGCCTGGAGCGCGAGCGCCTGAGAGCGTTCGGGACAGTAGCCTCGTGGAGGCGACCGGTTGGGTGGGCAGGGGCGGTTCTAGAATCGCCCCTGTATTGGCACGGTTGTCTTTCTGGGCGCCCCCAGAGCGCACGGTCGAATTCGCAGCGGATTACGAGGCGAAGGTCGTGCCGATTCTGAAGAGGCACGGCCTGGTGGTATCCCTCGATCGTGGGCGAGCGACCCCAGAGGGCATCTTCAGCCGACTGCTCGAGGTGAAGACGCCTTTAGAGGTCGAGGAGAAGCGAAAGGTATTTCAAGCAGATCCGTTATGGCGGAAAACGTTCCGGGATTTGGGAGCGGCCTTCGGGACAATCGGACCAGACAGTCTGATCCGACACGAGTTCGAGCTTTACGTTGCGCCCGCAGGACCGGGCAAGGTTTTGCCCGCGAGCGTTGGCAAGAGCGTGTCCGCCGGAGACGGGACGGGCCATTGGCGCACTTACGACATGATAGATGGACTCGCGGGGGGGGATGTGCGGTCGATCTTGCAGGATCGGGAGGGGTATCTCTGGTTTGGCACTGAGCACGGTGTGAGCCGGTATGATGGTCAGACCTGGGTTACGTTTACAACAAGGGATAGTTTGGCGGACAATTCCGTATGGTCGATCGTCCAGGATCGGGGAGGGCATCTCTGGTTTGGCACATACAGCGGCGTAAGCCGGTATGACGGTCGGAGTTGGACCACCTTCACG
>CAYRZX010000319.1:0-7907 GCA_964428665.1 uncultured Gemmatimonas sp. | reverse complement strand
CTCTCGGCTTTACCTAACTTGAGCACCAAAGGAGAGGTTTGTTCAAAGTCCAAATCCCATGGAGGGGCGATTTAACCTGTCTCACGGAATCTTTTAAAAGATCAAGCACACAAATAAAATGATTCGATGGATCTAAAAACTCCCCGACCTTTCCACTTCCCCCTCCCACATCGAGTAAGCGGCAACCGGACCTAGGGACGATTTCATCTATGATAGTCGTGTATCGTTGCCAGAGATCCACGCGCCAGGAAAAGAGCAGGGCCTCCACTATGCCGGTAGGATCTATATGGGCCAGGCGATATATGTAACGGTTGGCAATCCGATTCTTGATCGCCCGGTCAGGAGCGGCCATGAGTCGCAGAATTCCCTTCAGAAAGCATCTGAATAATCTCACAGATCAGGTTCTCCCTTGCGATGGCCCTTTCTGGTGCACCGTTTGGCACCGAACATCTCGCGAGTATGATAGCGAAAGGTCCCGTTGACCAAGTTGATTTCCATCCGGTTACCTCTCGTTCTTAAGATCGATCACGCACCCAGAAGCCATCTCCCAATACTTGGCATCAGCAAGGAAAGGATAAATCGCACTGAGAAATGAAATAACGAAGCCTTCTATGCCGTCTCGGTAACCACGGTGATAGATGTAAAGGCGGTAAAACTGTAGGACGGAGCGCAGAATCGAACGGACAGGAAATCGGAGATCACGGAGCGAACGAACCTCCCTGAGCATCTGTTTGGCTTCGAAACTGGTATACCGGTTTATCTTGACAATACACGTTTCAAGGTTGGGATAGGGGAAATGAAGGATGGGATGCTCAAGCCTTCGGGAGGATCCTTGAAGCTGAAAGTGAGCGTGTACTTCACGGTCCTCCCAACCCCCGCAGCCCTTTCTGAAGAGCCGAATCTGGTAGTTAGGGTTCCAGTAAGTCGATCGAGAGGGCTTTCCCCCCAGGTGTGTCAGAATGTTGATCGTATAACCGGTATAAGCGGTTTCCTGAATAGCTTGACGGATCTCCTCTGCCAGCGGGTTGCTAACCACTTCATCGGCGTCCACAAACAGGAGCCAGTCGCACTCAGGCGCATGTTCCAATGCCCAATTTTTCGTAGTGGCCGCATTAACATAGGTGTGCTGAAGGATCCGATCTGTGTATGCCCGGGCGATCTCCACCGTGCGATCCGTGCTGAATGTGTCCACAAGCAGAATCTCATCAGCCCACTTAAGGGAGTCAAGGCACCGGCCTATCTGCGCCTCTTCGTTATAGACGTGTACAATAGCGGAGATTTTAGGCATGATGAACTTATTGGAGAGGAATGGACCTTCTGGTGATAGTTACCCGGCTGTCCTCTCGTGGTGGAAGATAAGCCGCTGAAGGCCGATATACCAGTGAAGGCCCCGATGCAGGACGAGTCGATAGGTCAGAAAGTCAACGGTATTTCCGGCCGAAAACCGGGGGATCTCCAGCAAGGAATTGCGGGCGTTCAGGTAGTCAGGCACGGTGGTGCATGCGGCCAGGAATCCCGCCTCCTGAACGGCGTTGACCACCTGGGTATTATAGGCTCCATAGGGATATGCAAAGCTCAAAATCGGCTGTCCTGTTAGGGCTTCCAGTCGTTTGCGACAGCCCTCCACCTCGCATCTCAGATCGCCAGGGGAAAGAGAGGACAAATTGGCATGGGAGAGACTGTGCCCCCCAATCTCACATCCCCCTCTCGCAAGATCCATCACCTCCGCTGGGGTGAGTAGCGGCATCTTTGGAATGTCGGACCTGACCGCGTCCCAGGCGTTGTCTCCGCCGAGCCGTTCGACAGGCAGGAAGAGGGTCGGCCTCCCCCCCGCCTGCATAATGGCCCGGATGGGCTCTACGTTGTTCCGGTAGCCATCGTCGAACGTAATGACCACACTGCGCGGCGGAAAGAGACAGCCGCTGCGGATCAGGCCAGCCGCCTGGCAAAGGGCGATCGGATGAAATCCGCGCCGGCGGAGGTAGGTCCAGTGGTCCCAGAACCGTTCGCGGGAGGTCGAAATCGGAGACCCGCTCTCGTCTATCGCATGGTAAATGAGCACGGGGATGCGGCCCCGCCGCCATCGGTCGGTCAGCCGGGCGAAAAAGAGGAGAACAGACAAAATCAGGCGCTTGAGGACCCCTTTAGCCACGCGATACCTCCCCCAGGCGTCGACTCAGCCGAAGGAGCCCCAGCACGACCCCGGCCTCGAAACAGAGGTGCGAGGCCTTCTCGATGAAAGAGAAGACCAGGCTGTCTGTCCACCCCAGGCCCTCCTTATGGAACCTCCAGAGATGTCGTGGCCAGAAAACCACAGATAAGGCTGCCCGGCCAAACCGCCAGAAAGTGGCCGGACCCGAAATCGTACGCCCTTCCAGGTGGTACCAGAGCATCCGGTTGCACCCGAAATTGAAACTCTCCTTGAGCAGGGAGACCAGATGTTCCTTCTGATGGTGATCCGTGACCGCGTCGGGATTGTAGCGGATCTTCAAGCCCTGCCTTCGTAGGCTCACGCTCAGAGCCGTATCCTCTCCCCCCGGCGCAATGCCCCGGAAGGCAGCGCGGAATCTCTGGTCGAAACCTCCGTACGCCTGTAAAACCCGCGTGCGCAGGGCGGAATTGCCGGTCATCAGGTGCCGCACAGTGCCGTCCGCCTCGATAGGAGGTCGTTCGTGCAGGCCGCGAAAGGCGCAGTAGCGGGCGACCCGCGTTCGTCCAGGAAGCGAACGATTTCGGCCGCAGAGACCCACTACCGGGCCGTCAGGGGGTATCTGGCAAATCTGCGAGAGCCACACAGGAGAGGCGATGTGGTCGTCGTCTATGAAGGCGATAATATTCCCCTGAGCCTGGACAATGCCGAGGTTGCGCGCAGCCGCAGGTCCTCGGTTAGACTGAAAGAAGTAGCGTATTGGAAAACCTACCTTTTCTTTGACGGCTTCGACAACCTGAGCGGTATCATCTCTGCTCCCATCGTCCACAACGATGACCTCGTACTCACCAGAATACGACTGATCTGCCAGCGATAGGAGGCAGCGCCGGAGGGACTGCGATCGATCGTACGTGGGGATCACAACGCTGACTTCTACAGCACCGCGCTTTAGAGCCATTTTAGATACCAACCGGCAAGGCTTCTTATATCTTCCATTTTCCACGGAATAAGGGGAGTCTCTCACAGGCATAACCGACCACCGCTCGAAGCTGAGAAACGGCAGAACGATCCTGAAATATACAACCGACATAGACTGCACTGCCGAGCAGACCGAGCGCGATCACTCGTGTGACAGTAGATTCGCCTGGCAACGCTTGGGACACCGCGTAGACGATCGCTGCCGCGGCGCAGGTCCCCCAAAACGGCGTCCGCTGCGCTACGAGCCAGATACGCACAGGGAACCCTGCATCTCTTCGGATGTCCCGCAGAAGCATTGCAAGACCAAGACCATTGGCCAGGGTTACACAGGCGCTGACGCCCGCGATCCCAAATCCGCGCCCCATCGGATAGATGGTGATAGCCATCAGAAGCAATTGAATCGCACAGATCTTTTCAACTCGATTTGGCAACCCGATCGCTTGTAGAAGAGACCCTATCGCTACATTCAGCGCTCGAATCAGACCGAAGACGCAGAGGATGCGTAGGGCCGGCACCGCCGGCAGCCACCGAGCGCCATAGACAACCTGCACGATTTCAGGGGCCAAAACCATAAGAGCGCCAGTAAATGGGACGGCCAAAAGGCTGTTGATCTCAACAATGCGTCTGTAGACCAGCTCCATCTGAGAACGATCTTCTCGGAGCTTGGAATAGAGAGGAAATGTAATACGCAAAAGGATCTGGGAGATGACTCCCCTCGGGAGATTAGAGAGTCTATAGGCTAAACCGTAGAATCCGAGCGCAGCCGTGCCCAGTACGCGTCCCACAAAGGCATCATCGCCTTGTGTGAGAAAAAAGGCAAGGATATTAATGCCCATAATATGGCGACCATATGCCAGGAGTTGACGCGCAACTTCCCGGTTTAATTTCCAAGTCGGATGGCGCGCAGCAAAGAAATAAGAACTGATTGTCCGAACCAGAGCGCCTGCGAGCCGTCCGATGACGAGCGCCCAGACATCTCGCAGGACCGCGACAGCCACCAATGTGGTTGCCACAGAGGCGACCTGTGTGAGTTGTTCGAAAGCAGCCTGCCGCTTAAAGTTGAGTTCTTTCTGGAAACTGACGACCCAGATGTTAGCCAATCCGTCAACCAGGGACACACCCGCCAGACCGCGTATAAGGGCAGTGAGCCGGGGCTCGCGGAAAAAAACGGCTACCCACGGCGCTCCTGCCCAGAGCAGGCCAAACAGGGCCAGACCGCGACACACAGAAATCGTCCAGGCTGTGCTGGCAGCTTCGTCATCCAGTTCCTTACGATAGATAAGGGCGGCCTCGATACCGGGCTGAGTGAAGACATGAAGCGTCCAGAGGGCAAGCGACGCCATCCCCATGAGTCCCAGGTCTGCCGGATAGAGCAGGCGGGCAACGACGATTGTCTGAATCAGGGAGAGAAATCCGGTCGATCCTGAGGAGAGAGCAACCCAGAGCCCAGCCAAAAAAGCCTTCTTGCTGATCGAATCGGTCTGAATGACCGCGCCCGGCTCAGACGTGTTCTGGCTCATAAGGTCATTTGACTTATGCGAGGAAATAGGTGAGTCCCTTATCTCATTATTTTTAGTCGGCGCAAAGTTTCTTCCAATTTCATCATTTTGGTCTCCACCGCAGTCCTTCTGCTTCGCTCATCGGGCCACGGTCAGCCGCCGAGAAAGACGCCACGGCTTCTTCTCGTCCTGGGGTTCCTGCGCGGCCTTCGCCTCCTCCGCCTCCACCTCCGGCGCGACGATCACGATGCCCGCCAGCAGCCAGAAGGGCTCCATGATGCGGACGATGATGAAGGTGTTCGCCGTCAGGGCGTGGGTGGTCATGGCCACGACCCCCACCAGGAACCCCATGGCCACGCTCCGGAAGAACGGGTCCTTCGTCGCCCTGTACACGCGCCACGTCTCCCGGTAGATCGCCCAGAGCAGGTAGAGAAAGGCCACCAGCCCCACCAGTCCGGTCTCCAGCAGGGTCCGAAGGAACTGCGCGTCGATAAACCGCCACCCCGTGACGCCGTACCCGAAGATCGGATGTTTCGGAAAGTCCCGGAACGCCGCCCGCCACATCTTCACCCGCGCGGAGGAGGAGGTGTCGAACGTCACCCCCCCCACCTTCTCCTGCAAACCCCGGGCGTACGTGGTCTGTTCACTCGAAACCGTGTACATGATCCGTTCCTTCACGACCTTCGGCAGGGCAAGCGGGGCGATGGCGACGGCGACGACGAGTGTGCCGATCAGAAAGAGCTTTTTAGGGCTCAGAAAGATCAGGGCGATATAAGTCGGGATGATCGCCATCCAGGTAGCCCGGGACTGCGTGAACAGGATGGGGATGAAGATCAGCCCGCACAGGGCCAGCAAAGACAGCTTGTAGACCTGCGAATCCTCCGGCCTGGAGCACAGGAACAGGGACATGACCACGGCGAGGATCAGGAGGAGATACCCCCCCAGGGTGTTGGGCTCCCCCGATTCCCCCTCGAACGGCGCGGCGATCCGCTCCCCGCTGGGGATCTGCGCCAGGGCCACGACGCAGACGATCGCGCAGGTGAGCAGGATGGCGGCCAGGTACTGTTTGGCCTGCCGTTTGGTGTTCAGGTTGTTGATGACCATGAAATAGACCACGTAGTATTCGGCATATTTGAGGACAAAGAAAGAACCCGCCAGCGGCGATCTCACCCGCCCGAACATGATCCCCAGCCCGGTGGCGAAGATGCAGGCGAGCACATAGAAGACGATCGGGCGATTCAGTGGAGTGGACCGGAACAACCCGATGTCTTTATGGAGCGCTGAACGGGCGAGTTGGCTGAACCCGATGATAACGAGCAGGAAGTCCTCCGTCCGAAGCGTCACCCCTCCCCCGTGCGTCTCACGGCTCCCGAACTCCGGCGACAGCAGCGTGGCGAAGATGAGCACGTAGATGGCGATCTCCGTGCTCACGAAGCTCAGAATGAAGATGATGATGCCCGCCAGGACACCGACGGTGACGGTGTAGGAGGCCCTGGACACCAGAAGCCCCAGGCCGAGCGTCAGGCACAGGAGCACGGCAAAGACCACCCACAACAGAGGGCTGCCCCGACTCATGGAGAACGGCATGGACAACTCCTGCCAGGACAAATTCAAGGTTCAAGGTTTGAAGGTTCAAAGTTAGAACCTTGAATCTTGAACCTTGAACCTTTTATTCTTCCGAACGATTGAGGCGATAGACGGTGATTTTCGGACCGGGCCTCTCGACGCCCGCAAACCCCGGCCATCGGGACGAAGAAGGCGTCTATCGGGTCATACACGGGCCGGAGGGAGACCCCTGGCGCAAACGGGTCGAACACGGCTATGGGCGTGGCGTGTGCCTTCAGGATCGCCCGCATCTGGTCATCCACCGTAGCAAAGGGCATCCGGGGAGACTCCTGCGTGATCACATACTCGACCGACCTCTCTCGCAATGTCGACCAGTCATAATTCAACACGATCCAACTGTAGCGTACCTTTCTGGAGCTTTCAAAATAACCCAGACGAATTAACCGATACCGCGGAGAGACAGGATGTTCAAGCAGATAAGTGTCCCGGTTGGGACCTGGCTGCTCTTTCAAACGCTCGCGTAGCATATCCCCCGATTCAGGCAGTTGAGGTTCCGCATAGTATCCGCCGTGCAGGGCGACGGTTGAACCGTCAGGGATGTGGGCACGAATCCAGGCGGCCGCCTGCAAGCGGGTATCCTCCCGGAGCAGGATGCGCTCGAACTGCACGATGCCGTGGACAGGCTCCGCCAGAATCAGGGCCACAGCCCCGCATACAACGAGTGTCCGCAACCTCCGGTTCGCCAGCAGGTCGCCAAGTCTCAGGAGCAGCGCCGCTGCGAAGACCATCATCATCGGCGCAATCGGAATGACATAGCGCGTAAAGACACTCTTCCCTCCAATAAGGAGGATGTAGATGAAGAGAGAGAGAACGACCAGTTCCTCAGGCTTTCGGCGCCAGGCCGCCCAGATCACCCCTGCGACCGCCAGGACCTCCATGGCTATGCCAAGCCCGTACCGGAACGAAAACATCGCATGATAGACCCATCCGGCCCCGTAGTCTTCATAGCCAGAGCCTACATATTCACCCGACAACACCGAGGCCAATCTCCGAAAATCATTCACGAAACCATTCCAGTCAATCAGAATATAAGGCGAACTGATGAAGAAGGTCCCTACCATCGCCAGCGCGGCAATCCACAGGTAGGGATGGATCAACGCCCGCCAACCCGTCCTGCCTGACTCAGAGCCTCGCAAGAGATGAGCCACCAGGATACTGAAGCAGAGGATACCTGCGGGATACTTCGTGGAGGTGGCCAGGCCGGAGATCGCGCCGGCCAGCAGGTAGTCCCTTAACCTTCCAGTACGGTAGACATCGAGGATGAAGATAAGGGCCAGGACGGTCAGACACGTCATCGGAACATCTACGTTTCCGAAATGAGAGTTCCGAACATGGATCGGGCAGAGGGCCAGAAACAGGGCCGACAGTAAACCGACTGATGTCCCAAAGAGCCTTTTGCCTAGACAGTAGACGAGATAAACTGTCAGAATGCCGGAGATCGCTCCGACCATCCTCGCGATCAGATAGAACGAAGAGGGATCTGTGTAGTAAAGCGCCTTGAATGCCTCCACGGAGACGAACCGGCCCGAGGCGTACCCGAGGATGAAATGGGCTCCGTAGAGGAGTAGGAGGATGCTGGGGAACAGGGTGGGATAAATGAAACAGTGAGGGTGGAGGCCGCTTTTAGCCATGTGCATGGCCACCGACACACTAAG
>CAYRZX010000318.1:0-7935 GCA_964428665.1 uncultured Gemmatimonas sp. | reverse complement strand
GACCGTCGCCGCCCCCTCCGCCGGGACCGCCACAGACACGGCCTGCGCCTTGAGCTTCTCGTGCCAGACCTTGACCGTGTGCGTCCCCGCCGGGACGCCCTCGATCCTGAACTTCCCGTCTGGCCCCGTCTTGGCGAAGTAGGGCGTGGGCAGGACCACGACGAACGCCTCCATCTCCGGGTGGACGTTGCACAGCATCACGGCGCTGCCCACGTTCTTGAAGGTATAGGACTTCACCTGCCCCTGGGGCCACGTCCCCAGGTTGAACTTGTCGGCGACCCTGTCTGGCGTGAAGACGTTGTGGAGCACGGCGTCGGAGTTGTGGAAGTCCACTCTTGTCCCGGCCAGGACCGGAAGGACGTGGGGGATGAACACCATGTTCTTCTGGTCTATCTTGGCGTGTTCCTTCGGCGCCTCGAACGCCTTGCCGTCGATCTTGTCGACGTAGATCACCGCATCGCGGGCGTCCCTGGCGCCCTTGACCGTGATCGTCCCCTCGACGGTCCCGGCGGTCAGCGCCCCCGGGATGGACAAGAGGGATATGGCGATCAGCGCGGTCAGTAGCAAGCTAAACCTTTTCATGAAGGCCTCCGTTTAGAAATAAGAGGACAGGACAAGATAGAGGATGTGCGCAGAGTACCCCGGCTGTCTCGCCCCGAGGAACACCCCGCCCGCTGTGCCCGGATCGACGGGGAGCATATACGGCGTCATCACGTCCTGGTTAAAGTACGACTCTTTGTAGCGCTCGAACCGGTATTCAAGACGCTGGGTGAAATGCTCGCTGAGCCGGTAGCCGACGGAGGACCGCAGTTGATGAAGTCTGCTTCTGGTATCCGGATAGTCCTGAGCGGTTGTTACGAGAAATCCCGGAGTTGCGGAATTACCAAGCGCCTTCGTTGCAATGATGCCTTTTGCGTCGGAGGAACTGAAGTCGAGCGACACATCCACTTTCTCCGGGACCGCAGACCAGGAGAGCCCGGCGCCAAACGTGTTCACCGCATCCTTCAGGTCACTGCCCCAGTCGTTGTTCGGCGTGTCATTCGCCGGCGTCGCCCCTGCCTGGGGCACCCGCTGTCTCGACCTCATCGCGTAATTGAAGTTCTCCCTGGTATAGCTCGCGAAGAGGGCCAGGTCATACGTCGGGCTGAGGGAGACGTCGAACGAGACGTTGTTCGATCTGTTCCGGCGCAGCCCGTACTCAGATTCCTTGAACCTGTCGTTCGCCAGCCCGAACGAGGTTGTAAACGTCACCCTGTCAGACGGCGTCACCTGGGCGAGGACGTTCGCCCGGTTTCTGTCGCGGGTCGCCATGTCAAACTTTCGCAATTGCGGGAGCTGTCCCAGCGTTCCAGCGGGTTCACCTACTGGAAAGGCCTCGTGCGCCACTTCTTCCCAATCATAATGGGGCGTTTTCTTGGCGCCGAAGGAGTAGGATGTTCTCAGGAGGAGCCCCGAACGGGGCGTGTAATCGAGCGAGGCCTTGTAGATGTTTTCTTCGGTCTTCTCTGCATCTCGATGTGTCCGATCCCAATTTTCCCTCTCGTATCCAACCTTCAAAGAGACATCCCTCATCGGACGCAAGGTCGCATCCGCCGAGGCGTTCATTTTCTTGTAACCGATCGCAACATTTCGCCGCTGCACAGAACTAACGTTGTTATCATAACCCACATAGCCCGGAAACACCAGGCCGGGAGTTTGATTGTTGTAGTCGAAAAAACGATAGCGTGCGCTCAGCCACACCGAAGAGGAGGAGCGATTGGTTAAAGAGAAATTCACCAGCGTCGTGCCCACCTTCCCGTTCAGACTCGCCGCCGGCAGTCTGGGGAAGTTCCTCAGTGTATCGAGCGCCGCATTGATGGTAAAGGGGATGAACCTGTCATCCTGTCGCCGCCAGCCGTAGGACACAGTGGCCATCAACCGGGTGGACGAAGGGAGGTTCGCCGCCCCGGAAAAGCTCACCTTCTGCGCCGTGTTGTTCGGGTACAGATCGGTCCTGCCGCGCGATGGATTGTTAACTGCATCTATCTCACGGAAGGGATTATCCCAGACGAGAACGTCAACGTTATTGTCGAAGAGAGAGGCAGAGTAGCCAAGTTGAACGTTCCCGCCTTTCGCCGCATACTCGAGGCTTGTCAGGACCTCCTGGGTGCGATAATCGGTCGGTTCGAGAAGTTCAACAGGGTTGAAGCCGAAGTTCCCTCCGAGGGGTTTGGTGCCGGACCGCTGCTCGTTCGAGTAGTGCACCTTGACGTCCAGCTCTTCGGTCGGTGAATAGTTAAGCGTGGCCTTCCCCCTGTCTCGCCGTGAGACGACGTCAACGCCGCGCGCGCTGCCCAGCACAAGATCGGTGATGGCCAGTGTATCGAACTGCACCCCGGAGACGCGAGGATTGAGGTCTGTGGTCAGGATCGTCCTCAACCTGTTCTGAAGGAGATCGGGCATCACCAGTTCACCGCTCCCAGGGTTGGTAAACACCGTTCTTGCCGTGTTCGTGTAGTTGTGAGGAGCTTGACCCCATTCCAGCTCCAGTTTGAATCTTCCGCGCACTCCCAGTTGAGCCGCAAAGTTCTGGTCCTGCTGCCCGACGTGGGAGCCCCCGAGTGAGAGGAAATGGACGTGCCCGGTGTTCATCAGATTGAGCGAAAAGGCGTTGACAAACATTCCGGCGGGCAGGTCCCGATACTCGGTGAACTTCGAGGAACTCAGCGTCCCGTTGAACTGCCGCCCACCCAGTTCCGCGCCTCCGCTGATGACATGTTGCGCGCAAAGCGCCGGCGCCCAGCAGAGCGCCAGGCCAAATGCCAGGGGCATTGAGAGGAGATGTCTCGTCTTCATAACGCTCGGTCTCCGATGTGGAAGAAGCGTGGTGGAGTCTTTTGGTTATCTATGGAACCTCACCCCGGATGGACTGTTTGAACCGTGGATCTGGGAGTGACAGTTCTGGCAAGAGCGGTTGAACACAAACCGGGTGGCCGCCGCCTGCGGCGTGGTCGGATGTCGCGACTCGATATGGCAGCGCTGACAGAGCCTGGGTCGGTCCATCGTCAGCAGCTTGTCGTGATTGGAGCCGTGCGGGTCGTGACAGTTCAGACAGTTTTCCGCTACGGGCGGATGTTCCCAGAGGAATGGCCCGCGCTTGTCGGCGTGGCACTTGTAGCAATTCTCGTTGACGATCGCCTCCGTCAGGAGCTTTTCATTCGCCGTGCCGTGGGGGTTGTGGCAGTCGCTGCACTTTATTTTCCCCTCCCGAAAGGGCATGTGAGAGGATCGCTGCATCTGCGCCCTTCGCTGCTGATGACACTGGAAACAGGTCTCCAGCTCATTGACTTTAGCAAAGAGCCTCTGCGGAGATGCCGGCTCCATGATCTTGTGACAGTCCACGCAGACGAGGCCTTTTGACTCGTGCGCGCTCCCCTTCCAGTAGAGGCGAATGCCTCTCTCGTGGCATTTGAGACACGCGTCGTTTTTCTCCTTCATCGATGCGGACGACTCCCTGCTGAAGCGCACAATGGCTTCGGGACTCCCATATCTGGCCGCATGATTTCTCCCGTCACCGTGACAGGTGGCGCATACGATCCCTTCCGAAGAGCCGTTTCGCGTCGCATGCGCGCCGTAATGCAGGTTGGTTTTAAAGTTTTCTGTGACGAGGCTGTGGCAAACCTGACAGTTGTCGTTTCCCAGCATGAAGTCCGGCGTCGGCGGTCGTTCCTTGCTCACGGGCTTCGGCCCTTCACCCTCCGGAGGCGTGAGACTTCGCAGGTAGGCCACCAGGTCGGTCAGTTCTTCATCCGTGATCAGGCCCCGGAAGTGAGGCATGGAAAGGGGTGGGGTCGGACCTTTGGGGTCCGCTTTCTTCACAGGGATCGGACCTTGAATGATTCTCGCTTTCAAAGCGACATCGTTGAAGGCGCGAGAGGTGAAGGTAAGCGCGGGAACGACACCCGTCGCCGAATGCCTGTTTCTCACCCCACCTGCCCCCTCGTTGCCGTGACAGACGAAGCAGCCGTATTTTTCAAAGCCCTGTCTGCCCCGCTCCGCTGCCTGCGGGTCGCCCACAGACCCGGAGGCCGACGCGGGCAGGGCGAACCCGATCAGTACGACCAGTAAAGTCGCGCCCATGGGAGACAGAACAAGCGGTTTGAGATTTGGAATGGCCATAGCATGTTCTCCTGTCTCGACAACATTTGGGTGTTGTTATGAACGTCTCGCCTGCTCCTTATGGATGCCGTTCTGTCTATGCATCCGTCCCGGCTGTCAGGAGTCTGGTGATCGCCGCCCGGATCTCGCCCAGGTCCAGCGGCTTGTTGAGGAGGAGGTCGGCCTGTCTTTTGACAGCCGACATGCTGCCCATCACCTCCGCGCGATCGCTCATCACGATCACCGGAAGGTCACGGTCGATCTGTTTGATCAGGCCGGGGAGGCCCGTGGCCGACAGCCCCATCAGATCGACCTCCGTGATGACCAGGTCCACTCGCTCCGTGAAAAGCCGTTCGACTGCCTCCGAGACACCCCGGACGCCGATCATCCGGTGCCCCTCCTGCGTCAGGAAACTCCGAAAGGCGTCCAGGATGAGCGGGTCGTCATCGACAACCAGAATGGTCTTGCGATTCCCCACGACCGTCTCCCTTCAGTCAGTCTGTTGCCCCGCCTGGACAAGGCAGCCCTCCGCTCTCCTCTGTGCAGGTGAGCAAGGGCCGTGCCGCCTGTCCGCCGACGGGCAGACAGGCTAAAGGGGAAAGCGGAAAGGCCACCCGCTCCGAGAGCAAGTGGCCTGATAATCAAGAGGTAAGCGTTCAGCCGTCAGCCGTCAGCCATCAGCAAGACAAGAAAAACAACGCTTCTCAGGACGTTAGACCTGCTACTTAGAACGTGGCATGGATGCCACCGACCGCGTGGCGACCCTCGCCCCCTACCCTCGCCCGGCATCTCCCCGAAACGCCTCGGATGCGATTCCGTATTTTCCCATGAGCCTCTGGAAGCTCTGCCGCTCGATCCCGGCCCGCCGGGCCGCCTCGGTGACATTCCCCTGCGTGGCCTTCAGGGTCTCCGCGACAAACTTTCGCTCGAACGCCTCCACCACCGCCCGCCGCGCCTCCTCCAGCCGGGGGCTTATGATCGGCACGTCGATCGTCTGCGCCCCTCTGTCCCCTCGGACCTGGTCCGGCAGGGTGTTTGGCAGAACCACCTCCCCCCGGGCCAGGATGACGCACCGTTCGATCACGTTCTCCAGCTCCCGCACGTTGCCGGGCCAGCCGTAGCGCCCCAGCATGTCCAGGACCTCCGGGACGATGCCCGACATTCGCTTGTTGAGGATTCGGCTGTATCTGGACAGGAAGTGGTTCACCAGGGAAGGGATGTCCCCCCGCCGCTCCCGCAGGGGCGGGAGGTGTATCCTCATCACGTTGAGGCGGAAGTAGAGGTCCTCCCGGAAGGCCCCCCGCTGGACCTCCCCCTCCAGGTCCCTGTTGGTCGCCGTGATGAACCGCGCCCGGACCGGGATGGGCGCGTTCCCTCCCACCCGCACGAACTCCCGCTCCTGGAGTACGCGCAACAATTTTTGCTGGAGGTCCGAGGAGAGGCCCCCGATCTCGTCCAGAAAGATCGTCCCCCCTCCGGCCACCTCGAACCTGCCCGGCTTGCGGTCGGTCGCGCCGGTGAACGCCCCCTTCTCGTGTCCAAACAGTTCGCTCTCCAGGAGGTCTCCCGGCAAGGCCGCGCAGTTGATGCCCACGAACGGCTCGCGAGCGGCGGGGCCGTGGGCGTGGATCGCCCGCGCGACCAGCTCCTTCCCCGTCCCGCTCTCGCCGGTGATCAGCACCGTGGTCTCGTTGGGCGTTGTCGTCACTGCCCCGATAGCCTTGTAGACCTCCTGCATCTTGGAGTCATCCCCTACGATGTCCTCGGAGGGTCGCTCCTGAAGGCGCGCCCGGAGCCCCCGGACCTCCTCCCGGAGACACCGGAGCTCCAGCGCTCGCCGGGCCACGGACCGGACCTGATCCACGTCGAGGGGCTTCGTGATGTAGTCGTAGGCCCCGAGCTGCACCGCCCGGATGGCCGTCTGCATGGTGCCGAAACCCGTCACGATGACCACCGGCACGTCGATCTGCTCCTCCCGGACCCTGGCCAGGACGGAGAGCCCGTCCAGCCCCGGCATCGTGATGTCGAGGAAGGCCAGGTCCGGCGCCCCGGACCGGACCGCCTCCAGGCCGGACACCCCGTCCTTCGCGGAGACGACCGCGTAGCCCTCCTTCTCGAAGGTCCGCCTCAGCGCGAACACAATGGCCGCGTCGTCGTCCACAATCAAGATCTTCTCGCCGTTCACGACGCCTTCAGGCCCTCCTCAACGCTCAAAGGTTTAGATACCGGCAGTCGGACGGTGAAACGGGTCCCCTGTCTCTCCCGGCTCTCCACGGAGATGGTCCCGCCGTGCTGTTCTACCGCCCGCCGCACAATCGACAGCCCCAGCCCGGTCCCGTCAGGCCGGGTGGTGAAGAAGGGATCGAAGATGCGGCCAAGGTGCGCCTCGGGGATGCCGCACCCGTCGTCGCTCACCGTCACCTCCACCGTGGCATCCGTTCGTCGGGTCTCGACGGCCACATTCCCTCCCTCCAGGACCGCCGCCGAGGCGTTCAGGATCAGGTTGACGAACGCCTCCTTCAGATGGCTCTCGTCGGCCGTCACGGCCGGCAGGCCCGGAGTCAACCGGCCGGCGGTCCGAACGCCCTTTCGATTGAGCTGGTACTGCGCCAGGGCAATGGCCTCCTCCACGATCCGGTTGACGTCGTGGGGCGCAAAGACAGGAGGGGTCGGACGGGCGAACCTGAGCAGGTCCGACACCATCGACTCCATCCGGCGCACGGAGCTGACCGCCACCTCCAGCGCCTCCCGGTCCGTCTCGTTCAGGTCCTGGCGCTCCATCTCCAGCTGGAGGATCATCTTCACCGAGGTCAGGGAGTTTCTCACCTCGTGGGCGATGACGGAGGCCATCTCCCCCACGATCGCCAGCTTCTCCGACCGGATCATCTGGGCCTCGATCCGCTTCCGCTCGGTGACATCCGTGATCACCTCCAGGACGCGCTCGGCCCTGCCGTTGGCGCGGATCGGAATGGCCACGCGCTCGATGTAGCGGGCGTCCCCCTCCTGCCCGGCCACCTGGCTCACATCCGCGACGATCTGACCGGACTGCAAGGCCCTCCTCGCCGAGCAGTTGGAACACGCCCTCTCGTCCCAGAGGAGGTCGTAGCACTTCATCCCTCTCACCCGATCCAGGGCGTGGCCGGTGATCCGCTCGAACGCGGCGCTGGCCGACCGGATAGTCAGGTCGGGGTCCAGCATGACGAAGGCGCTGGGTACGTTGTCCAGGACGGCCTGCAGCCGCCCCTTCTCCTCGGACAGCTCCCGCGTGCGCTCGGCCACCAGGGCCTCCAGCTCGGACTCGTGCCTCCTGATTTGCGCCTCCCGGTCCTGCAGAGACTCGGCCATCCGGTTGAACGCCTCGGCCAGACGCTCGATCTCGTCGTAGGTCCCCGTGCGCAGCCGGTGCCCGAAGTCCCCCGCGGCGATGACCTCCGCCCCCTCCTGAAGCCCCCGGATGGGCCGCGTGAACTGCACGGTCGCAAAATAGGCCAGCACCGCCGACGCCCCCACGAACAGGATGAAGAAGATGAAGAAGAACCGTTTGAAGGAGGCCACCGGGGCGAAGATGGCCGACATGGGGACGCTCTCGAAGACGGTGTAGATGGAGGGGCCGTGGTTCAGGAGGGGGGCGTGGGCGATCACCGACTCGCTGCTGAAGGCCGTGCCGGCCTGTCCCGACAGGATGGAGGCGGTCACCTCCGGCGGATAGTCGCGCTGGAGGGTGTCCTCGTGGCGGGAGGCCAGGAGCTTGCTCCACTCCCGCTTCTTGTCCGGGTGATAGAGGTAATATCCCTCCTG
>CAYRZX010000317.1:5001-8085 GCA_964428665.1 uncultured Gemmatimonas sp. | reverse complement strand
GGTTGCACGTGCCGCAGGCCAGGGTGACGAAATCGCGTGGCATAGTCTGTCCGAATCGCTAAGATAATATGTTAACAGGGATGAACAGGATATACAGGATTTTTTATCCTGCTCATCCTGTATATCCCTGTTTACCTTTTGTCCCTTAAAATGGAGCCCACGACCGGACTCGAACCGGTGACCTCCTCCTTACCAAGGAGGTGCTCTACCTCCTGAGCTACATGGGCGTCTCTAACCCCAAGGCTGCCTCTTTGTCTCTCTCCGTCGTTTCAAATGCAAGCCGAGATCTGGAGCGGGAAACGGGATTCGAACCCGCGACCCTCAGCTTGGAAGGCTGACGCTCTACCAACTGAGCTATTCCCGCCCACGCTATATCATAGCCTGGCACGATCGAAGAGAGCAGGGTGGGGAGACGATCCTGTGAATCGTCCGGGGTGGTGGGTCAAAAACCCACGAAACAGACATTCAGAGACTTGGAAATTTACAAACATGATTTAGAAAAGTCAAGTATTATTATATAGATCAACAACTGTGGCGGGAGACCCTCCCGATCCTCAGCCCTCGAGCAACAAAAAAACGCCCGCCAGAGCGTTTTGGGTAAAAAATAAATGGTGGGGAGGGCAGGATTCGAACCTACGAAGGCCTAAGCCAACAGATTTACAGTCTGCCCCTTTTGACCGCTCAGGAACCTCCCCACGACGATATAAAGGTAAAAATAAAGAATAGGATAAAACATGATCAAAGTCAAGAAAAAAATAAGACTTTGATAATCAAATACATATGAAGACCTCCCTTCAGGTCCTGGCTGCCTCATCCGTTGGTCTTGAACAACGCCTGGATGCGCCGACAGATCTCTTCGACCACCCGAATCCGCTCCTCATCCGATGCCATCCCTCCGTCGATCACCACATCGCAAAAAAAACGCGTCGGCTCACAAAACTCCCGGTGTCGATACCGCACCGATTCAAGGTAGTAATGGGCGATGTCGTCAAAAGAGGATTTCGACAGGTTCCGTCTGATCCGGCGGACGATCCGCTCGTCGGCGTCGGCGTGGACGAACACCTTCAGGTCCATGAGGTCTCGCAACTCGGCGAAATGAAGGGTCAGAATACCTTCCAGGATGACCACCTCCGCGTCCTTCGCCCCCCGGCAAAAGGCGATCATCTCCTCGACCCGGAAAGAGTCCGGGCGGTTGTAATCCGGGCGCTCCGCGCGGTATATCTTCGAGAAATACCTGGGCTTCTCCTCATTGGGCTTGAAGAACCGATCCTGGTTGATCACCGTCACCCGGAGGGGCGCCAACAGGTCTGCCATCTGCAGCGCCAGCGTTGTCTTTCCTGAGGCGCTCCCCCCGCCAATGCCGATAAAAAGGGGAGCGGCCCCCAGTCTCTTCCACCGGTCGAGACAGGCGTCTATTTTTACGAGGATCTCCTGATCCCCCTCTGTCATCTCAAAGACACCTCCTCAGTTCTGTTTTGACTTCGCGCATAGAGACTATTATATTGGAGAAAAGGGCGGCCTCCCATTCAGCAGAGGAAGAGATGGAGGATGGCAAGGAGTGAAACCCTTTCAAGGTTCGGGCGTACAAGGGGTAAGCAATTCAATTGAGTTAAATTCCGTCATTTGGGGGAAGGAGGTCAGCCATGTGGGGAGTAAAGGATGTCTGTCGATGGGCCTGCGGCGCTCTTCTCTGCGCCGTTCTCCCCTGCTGCGTCGCATACGGGGCCGAACCCAGGGACCTGCTGGACCTCCAGAAGTTGACGAAGGAGTTGAAACTCGCTCCGGCGCAACAAGATTCAGCAAAACAAAAGGTGGAGCAGATCAGGGAAGTCCTGGAGGCGTGCGAGTGGGACTACGCCAGGATGACCTGTGAGGCGTTCATCTGGAAAGGGGAGCGCACGCCGCTCGACGTGCTGAAGGAGCGCAAGAAAAAGGCATATACGGAGGTCGAAAGCCTGCTCCGGGCCTTCCGGGAAGGCCTCGACAAGGGTCGGCAGACCCGCCTGGATAGAATGATGAAGGGGTGGGACCGGCTGCTGGACCTCCCTCTCCACGAAAAACTCCCCTTCTACTACGTGGATACGCGGCCCATCTTCAACAGACTGGAGAACGACCGGGAAGTCTCCTACACAACCTTTACCGATCCCTCCTCCCTCGACCCCGACTGGAACTACGCCGACATCCTGAGGACCTGGACCGCCAGGACCTACCTGAGCAACGTCCTGAACTTCGAGGACCAGATGCCCGGCATCGCGGAGGTCCCCCACGTCAACGTCCGGACCATTCCCGGACCGGTGAAGGGCAAGCTCGTCCAATCCCCGCTCGTCGTGGCCGCCACCCTGATGTCCCCCGACCTCGTCGAGGCCGAAGTCCAGCACATCCACAAGTATTACAACCCGGAGAGCCAGAGTCTGGACGCCATAAGGGCGGCTTACCTCACCCAGAACCGGGTAGGAGATGCCATCCTGGTCCGCCTCAAGATGAGCACCCCCAATGCCGCCCCCTTCCTGTCTAAGAAGAACTGGATCATCTACTTCGAAGATAACGACGGGACAGGGTATGAGCCCATCGAGGTGCGGGAGGAGGCCGTCCGACCCATCGAGGCGATCAAACTGGAGGTCCCCGGCGCCACCTACGAGGTGACGGATGTGTTCGGGACCTACTATCCCTACATCCCCGGCGAGAAGACCTACCTCACCGAGGAGACTCAGAACATCACCTATGTCGGAAACGAGGCGCAGGTGAAGGTCTTCTTCCCGGTCCGCAACCTGCGCGGGGCCCCCGTCGTGACGCCGGAGACCTCCTTTTTAAAACTGATCATCAAACCCGCCGAGGGGAACGCCGACCCGGCGGAGGCGGAGTGGAGGTTCAAGAAACAGAAAAAATCGTGAGGCCCTCACCCAGCCCCGCGGACCACAGGACCACAGGACCACAGGACCACTGTCCCAGAGTCTTGTGGTCTTGTGGTCCGTAGTCTTGTGGTCCATTCGTTTGCTTACAACGCCCTCCTGTACAGCTCCGCCATATCTCCTGCCGTGCACGGCCTCGGATTGGTCCTGTGGCATCCGTCCTCCATCGCCTTTT
>CAYRZX010000317.1:0-4901 GCA_964428665.1 uncultured Gemmatimonas sp. | reverse complement strand
CCTGCCGTGCACGGCCTCGGATTGGTCCTGTGGCATCCGTCCTCCATCGCCTTTTGGGACAGCTCCGGGATCATCTCCGCCGTCACGCCCACCTGCGACAGCCGCTCCGGGATGCCGACCTCCCGGCTCAGGGCCCGCACGGCCTCCACGGCCTTCTGCGCAGCCTCCGCATCCGACAGCCCCCCAGTCTCCACGCCGAGGTCCTCCGCCACATCCCTCAGCCTCTCCGCCGCCGCCTCCGCGTTGAACGCCAGGACGTGCGGCAGGACCACGGCATTCGCCAGACCGTGGTGGACGTTCGCCACCGTGGAGAGCGGGTGGGCCAGGGAGTGAGCGGCGCCTAAGTCCTTCTGGAAGGCCGTGGCCCCCATCATCGCCGCCATCAACATCCCCTGCCGGGCCGCCAGATCGGCCCCGTCGTGGACGGCCCGCCGGAGATGCTGCGCCACGAGCCGAACCCCCCCCCGCGCAATCGCATCGCACATCGGATGGTAGCAGGTGGAGAGATAGGCCTCGACGTTGTGCGTCAGGGCATCCATCCCCGTCGCCGCCGTGAGGTGCGGCGGCAACCCGACGGTCAACTCCGGGTCGGCCACCGCAAAGGACGGCATCAGGTGCGGGCTGAAGATCAGCGATTTCCTTCCCAGGCCCCTGAACGTGAACACCGCGCTCCGCCCCACCTCGCTCCCGGTCCCGGCCGTGGTCGGGACCGCGATCATGGGCGGCATGTCCGGCCCGATCCGGTCGCTCCCCCCCCGGCCCGCCTCGTAGTCTTCGAGCGGAAGCGGGTGCGTGACCCTCAGCCGGATGCCCTTGCCCGCGTCGAGCGGGCTTCCGCCGCCTATGGCCAGGACCAGGTCGCACCCCCCCTCCCGGTAGGCCGTCACCCCTGCGGCCACATCCTCCTCGACCGGGTTGGGATGGGTCCCGTCGAAGACCGCCCAGGACAGCCCCGCCTCCCGCAGCGGCCCGGTGGCCCGCTCCACCAGCCCCGCCCGCACGACCCCCGCGTCCGTCACGATCAGCGGCCTTTGCCGCCCCATCCCCCGCACGAGGGCAGGAATCTCCCGGACCGCCCCCGGCCCCAAAAGGACCTGCGTCGGGATGGAGAATCGAGAAATCATATGATCTCAAAGTACCTCTGCAGCTCCCAGTCCGTCACCGCCTTGCGGAACTGCCTCGCCTCCCACGCCCGCGTCATCGCGAAGTGATCCACGAACGCATCCCCGAACAGGTCTCGCGCGGCCCGGCTCGACCGAAGCGCCTCCGTCGCCTCCTC
Organism: uncultured Gemmatimonas sp.; assembly: GCA_964428665.1. Classification (GTDB taxonomy): domain Bacteria; phylum Latescibacterota; class UBA2968; order SICM01; family SICM01; genus SICM01. The sequence goes on along the minus strand of CAYRZX010000317.1, from coordinate 3,622 downwards.
CAGGGAGCGGGGCAATGGCCGGACGGCCCCCTCAGGGGCGGCGTAGGCGTCGCCGGAGAACGGGGGAGGCGGTTCGATGCGCCGTTCCACCCCGTAGAGCCCGGACGCCAGGCCCGCCGCGACCGCCAGGTAGGGGTTGGCGTCCGCCCCGGCCAGGCGGTACTCCACGCGAGTCGATTTTCCGGACACGCCCGGGATCGCCCGCAGCGCCGTCGTCCGGTTCTCGACCCCCCACGCGACCCCCGTCGGGGCCCAGGTGCCCGGCACCGTGCGCTTGTAGGAGTTGACCGTCGGGCAGACCAGGGCCATCACATCCGGCATCAGCGCCACCTGTCCCCCGATGTAGTGCCGCGCCACGTCCGAGAGCCCGCGATCCCCCGTCTCATCGTGGAACACGTTTTGAACCCCCTCCCGGTCCCACAGGCTCTGGTGGACGTGCCCGCTGCACCCCGGCAGGTCTGCGCTCCACTTGGCCATGAACGTGGCGATCAGGCCCGAGCGGGCGGCGATCTCCTTGACCCCCGTCTTGAACAGCGCGGCCTTGTCCGCGGCCCGCAGGGCGCTGTCGTAGCGGAGGGCCGTCTCGTAGACCCCCGGCCCCGTCTCCGTGTGAATCCCCTCGATCTCCACGCCGTAGGCCCGCATCTCGTCCACGATCCGGTGCACCACCTCCGCGTGCGTCGAGGCCCGCAGCACGCTGTAGCCGAACATCCCCGGCGACAGCGGCCTCATCCCCCGGTAGCCCTTCTCGCGGACCGAGTGCGCCGTCTCCTGAAACAGGAAATACTCGTACTCCACCGCGACGAGGGGCCGGAAGCCGAGGCCCTCCGCCCTGCCGATCACCTTCTGCAGGAGCTGGCGGGGGGACAGCAGGAGGGGCGCCCCGTCGGCGTGGTGGAGGTCGGCGATAAAAAACGCCGTGTCGGGCTCCCACGGCACCACCCGGAAGGTCCCCAGGTCGATCCGCGCCAGCGCGTCCGGATAGCCCGTGTGCCAGCCCGTGAACGCCGACCGGTCGTCGTAGAGGGTGTCAGACGAGTCCCACCCGAAGATCACGTCGCAGAACCCGAACCCCTCCTGCGCGGCGGAGAGGAACTTCTCCGGCGAGATGTACTTCCCCCGCAGCACGCCGTCGATGTCGAACGCGCCCACCTTGACCTTGCGGATGCCCCGCTCCTCAAAGGCGGCCTGGACGTCGGATAGGGTCATAGCCTGAATAACCTCTTCGCGTTCAGCCCAAAGATCTTCCGCTTGTCCTCGTCCGAAATGCGCGCCGAGGCGATCTGCCCCACCTTCGGCCTCCCGTCCAGAAACGGGACATCCGTCCCGAACAGCACCCGGTCTGCCCCCACGGAGGCCACGATCACCTCCAGCATGCCGCAGGGCATGTAGGAGGCCGTCAGGTCCAGATGGACGTTCTCCGCCTCCCGCGCCGCCTGGATGGACTGGTCCATCCCCACCGCGCTCGCCCCGGAGTGGCCCAGCAGGATCTGCGCCTTCGGATGTTCCTTGCCGATCCCGGAGAACATCAGCGGCCCGCAGAGCCTGTCGCTCTCCCACGTGTGGACCAGCACCGGCAGCCCGTGTTCATTCGCAAAAGCCCACATCGCCCGGTAGTTCAACCCGTCTGCCGGGTAGAGGTGGACCGTCGGGTGGATCTTGACCCCCCGGAGCGTCCCGCGCGTGATGTGACGCTCCAGTTCGTCCAGCGTCTCCCGCTCCGGGTAGTTCGGGTTGACCGTGCAGTAGCCCGCGAACCGGTCCGGGAAGCGCCGGACCGCCTCCGCGATCAGGTCGTTCCCCCAGGGCGCGTCCGGGCCGATGGCCACGTGCGGGGCGCAGACCACCTTCTGGATGCCGCAGGCATCCATCGCGGCGATCATCCCTTCAGCCCAGGGGTCCTTCGGGATGGAGAAGTTGAACCACGGCCCCATGTGGGTGTGGCAGTCGATCACCACCTCGCCCCGCAGGGGGTTGCCCGCGCGGGCATTAGACCAGAATTCAGACATGGCGATCCCCCTGTGGTTTCCACAACAGCCCCTCCAGGTTCCCCCCCGCGATCTTGCGTTTAGCCCCCTCGTCAACATCTGCGTAGAGCACGTGGGACATCGCCCCCCCGGCATCCCAGACCGGCATCCCGCTCCCGAACACCAGCCGCTCCGCCCCGAACCGCTCCGTGACGGCCTCCAGCGCCCCGTGGGGCACGTAGTTCTCCGTCTCCAGGCGCAGCCCGCGATGCCGCCTGAGCATCGGGTAGACCCACCGGTCGACCCGGTAGCCCGTCCGCACGACGATCAGGTTGAGGTCCGGGTGCGCCGTCAGCGCCCCGTCTAACTCCAGCCACGACGCCTGGTCGAAGTCGATCAACACCGGCGCCCCCGCCTCCTCCAGCGTCCCGAACAGCCCCCCGCACCACGTCTCGCCTAACCCGTAGGAGTGCTCCTTCGGGTAGAGCCGGGCCGCCCGTGCGCCTCCGTCGGCCAGGTATCGAATCAAGGCATCTCCGCCCGGCATCTCGCCCGTCTGCTCCGGCAGCAGCACGTAGCAGGGGATCAACGTCGAGAGCTTCAGGCACGCCTCCGTCGCCCGCTCATTGCCCGTCCTGGGATCGTACTCCTTCGCGTAGGCGTGCACAGCCAGCGCCCGGCCGATGCCCAGCCGGGCCATCTCCTCGACCATCTGCTCGGTCGTCAGGTTCGTCTCCGGCCTCGGCGCGACGCGCCGGCCGATCATACAGTTCGCGTCAAAAAACGGGATCAGATCCATGAAATCACCGGGTTTCGCGTTCGGGTTTCTCAACGACACATCAAGCGGATTCACAGTATAAAAAATATCCGGACGATGGGCAACTGTTTTTCTTTCGCGCCGAAACAAAAGGGCCAGCCTCTCGGCCGGCCCTTCGATGGTTCTCAGGGTGGCCCTATAGGCCACCTCTGTCTGTTACCACCAGGACCAGAACTCGACCCTGATAAAGCGGACAAGCCTCCGCGTGACCAGATCGACGATCCGCCGCTTGCCGCAGAAGACCTTGGCGTTCCCTGTCATCTCGGGCTTGAGAAGGAGGGAGGGGTTGTCGACCTGGGTGGTGACCAGGATCGTCTTCTCTCCTCGCCTTTCGTCGTGGGTAGCGACAGGGGCAATCGAGGTTACCTTCCCATAAAAGCTTTTCTGAGGGTAAGCCCTGGCCTTGAGGACGATCCCCTGTCCCACCTCCACATCGGCAATCTCGCTCTCCGAAACGGGGATCTCCGCCCTGACGGTCTTCAGGTCATAGACCTGAGCGATGAGATCCCCCTTCCTCACATACTGGCCGGTTTTTTCTTTCAGCTTGGGAGTCGTCACCACGCCTGAGATGGGGCTCACGACCTTCACAAGGGGATGGTGTTCCGCCAGATAGCGTCGCGGGGTCTCTATGGGGGAGATCTCCACCCCGGCGGCCTCGACCGCTTCCGACCGGTTCCCCATCAACAGGACCCTGAGCCTCCCCTCCGCCCCTTCCACCTCCTTCTGAGCGATTGCCACCGCCTTTCGGGCCTCGGCCAGGTCATCGGCCAGAACCATTTGCAACTCCGCCTGGGCCTCCTCCAGCTCCTTCTCCCTGAGGGCCGTCTCCTCCTCGGCC
>CAYRZX010000316.1:0-8140 GCA_964428665.1 uncultured Gemmatimonas sp. | reverse complement strand
CGCTCATCCGGGGGTACTTTGAGGCGCTGGTGAAGGAGAGAGGAGAGAAGGAGGAAGGGAAGTGAGCAGCTCGCGTCGGAGGGTTTCTATCTCACAGGGCCTTTCTAAACGGTTTTCCAACTTTTCTTGCTCGTGCAAGAAAAGTTGGACAAAAGAAGCACGCTCGCTCAGACGCCGCGAGGGGCTTGGCGCGCCGTACTCTGTTCCGTGGTGTAATCTGGATTCTGTGGCAAGACGAACCCCTTCCACCATTCCCCCGCGCACCTTCGGTGCGCTCGTACCCCATCGTGCCTGGACGAACTCTCTGCTTGAAAGTCGGGACGGCGCGCCTTGTTATAGTCTGTACGTTTTGCTTGCTCTGTTTCAACTTCTCTTTTCTCCCCCTCTCCTGTTGGGAGGGGGGGCCGGGGGGAGAGGGTCTGCTCCCCCTCTCCCTGCGGGAGGGCAGGGGTCGCGACCTCATGGGAGCGACAGGAGGGGTGGTGGGATTGGGGGGAGGGGTCTGAAAGCCAGGGCGGCGCGTCCCTCTTCGTGCGTTTTGCGTTCGATCTTTCTCTGCGTTCTCTGTGTGCTCTGTGGTGAATGCCTTTGGGGCGGAGGGGCGGCAGTGGCGCAGCCGGGGGTGGAGGAGGGGTTGAGGCGCGGGGCGGCGCTGGAGGACTCCGGGAAGGTGGAGCAGGCGGTGGAGGTCTACCGGTCCCTGTATCTTCAGTACGCAAAGGGGGGGGAGCGGTCGGACCTGCTCTACCGCCTGCAGGGGGCGCTGGTCAGGGCGGGCCGGGCCGAGGAGGCCGTGCCCCTGCTCCAGCAGCGGCTGAACAGGTTTCCGTCGGACAGCCGGGCGCAGCTGGCGCTGGGGGACGTCTACTACGCCATGGGCCGGGCCGAGGAGGCGGCGCGGGCGTGGGAGCGGCTGATCGAGGGGGAGCGGCCGGCGGGCAACTACCTGCTGGTGGCGTCCCGATACCGGGCGCGGGGCAGGCCGGAGCGGGCGGTGGACGTCTACGTGCGGGGGAGGCGGGCCGTCGGGGACACGACCGCGTTCGCGCTGGAGCTGGCAGGGCTTTATGAAGAGCAGCGGAACTACCCGGAGGCCGTGCGGGAGTATCTGCTGGCGCTGAGGGCAGACCCTCAAGAGAATCCTCCCCGCAACTATGCGACGGTGGAGGCGCGGGTCGCGGAGTTCGCGCGGGATGAGGGGGCGGGGGGGGCCGTCCTGGCCGCGCTGACGGAGGGGGTGCGGGCGGCGCCCGAAGACGGCCTGCGGATGCAGTTGCTGACGGCTTACAGCCTGGCCGCCGGAAAGGCCGACGCCGCGCTGGCCGTCTTCGCCGCGCTGGGCCGGCGGGACGGGGCGGCGGAGGCGATGCTCCTCCAGATCGCCGAGCGGTGCAGCCGGGGCGGGGCGCACGCCACGGCGCTGGCGGCCTACCGGATGCTGATCGAGCGGTTTCCGTCCTCCCCGTTCCTCCCGCAGGCGCATCTGGGCGCAGCGGTCGCCGAGGAGGGGCTGGGGCGGATCGACCCGGCCCTGGCGCTCTACGAGGAGGTCCGGGGGCGCTTTCCAGGAGGCCCGGAGGCGCAGGCGGCGTGCTTCAGGGTCGGCGAGGTCCGGCGGCGGGTCAAGCGGGACCCGGAGGGGGCGCTGGCGGCCTACCGGGGTCTGATGGCGATTCAGCTGGGCGGCCCCTATCAGCGGCAGGGGATGATGGGGATCGGGGCCTGTCTGCTGAGTCTGGGGGATGCCGAGGGGGCGCGGCGGAGCTACGAGCTGGTCGCGCGGATGGGGCCGGGGTCCGAGGAGGGGGCGGAGGCGGCCCTGCGCGTGGCGGAGGTGGATTACCTGTCGGGCCGGTTTGAGGAGGCGCAGAGGGGGCTGGAGGCGCTGCTGGGCGGGCCGACGGCCCGCGACGCGGTCAACGACGCCCTGGACCTGTCGGACCTGATCGCCAGAGGGCTGGGGGTCTCGGCGTTCTATCTGAAGGGGTATGCGGAGGCGGACCTTCTGGCGCGCCGGGGGAGGGATGAGGAGGCGGTCAGGGCGTTCGAGGGGTTTGTGGCGGGGTCGCCGCGGGGGCCGCTGGCGGCCCGGGCGCTGATGGCCGTGGCCCGGCTGGACACGGGGCTGGGGCGCTTTGCGGAGGCCGCGGAGGTCTGCAGGAGGGTGGCTCAGGAGTATCAGACGAGCCCCCTGGCCCCGGAGGCCCGGATGCAGGCCGCCGCGCTCTACGAGGAGCGCCTGGGCCGGTTTCAGGAGGCGGTGCGGGAGTACGAGGCGCTCATGACGGAGTATCCGGACAGCCCCCTGGTGGAGGAGGCGCGGCAGAGGTTGAGGAGGTTGCAGGAGAGGATCAGGGGATAAGTGTGTGGAGAAGTTTTTATGCTTCATCGCTGGTTCAGCCGGCTGAACGTTGTCGTGATGCTGGTGTTATGCGCGGCGAGTTCTGCGTTCGCGGATAAGCTGCTCATTTATATGGATCAGGACCAGACGGACCACCTCAAGGCCTACGGGATCGCCTTCTTCGCGCTGACGAAGGGCGTGGACGTGGACTGGCTGCTGAACTACCGGGGCGGGTCGTTCATGATGGATTACGCCGAGGAGATCGCGCAGGAGGCGCGGCTGCGCGGGGTGGCGGGGGTTCGCATCCGGGAGTCGGAGGCGGCGCAGATTCTGGCGGAGATGGTGGACAGGAACATGGACGCGGTCCGGCTGGAGAAGGCCCCGAAGATCGCGGTCTACACGCCGCCGGACAAGCGGCCCTGGGACGACGCGGTGACGCTGGCGATGGCCTACGCGGAGATCCAGTACGACACGGTGTGGGACGAGGAGGTTCTGGCGGGGAGGCTGTCGAACTACGACTGGATCCATCTCCACCACGAGGACTTCACCGGGCAGTACGGCAAGTTCTACGCGAGCTACGGGCAGCAGCTCTGGTACCGGCAGCAGCAGGCGCAGTATGAGGCGACCGCCCGCAAGCTGGGGTTCCAGAAGGTGTCGGAGGAGAAGCGGGCGGTGGCGCAGGCGATCAGGGACTACATGCTGAACGGGGGGTTCATGTTCGCGATGTGCTCGGCCACGGACACATTTGATCTGGCGCTGGCCTCGGAGGGGACGGACATCGCGGACGCGATCTACGACGGGGACCCGCCGGACCCCCGCTGCCAGGAGCGGCTGGACTTCTCGCGCTGCGTGGCGTTCGAGGGTTTCAAGCTGGTGATGGACCCGCTGGAGTACGAGTACTCGGACATCGATGTGTCGCCGAGGTCTGCGACGCAGGTCCGGACGCCGGAGACGGACTTCTTCACGCTGTTCGAGTTCTCCGCGAAGTACGACCCCGTGCCGACGATGCTGACGCAGGACCACACGGCGGTGGTCAAGGGGTTTCTGGGGCAGACGACGGCGTTCACCCGGAGGACGCTCAAGCCGGCGGTGACGGTCCTGGGCGAGGTGGAGGGGACGGAGGAGGTCAAGTACATCCACGGCAACGTGGGGAAGGGGACGTTCACGTTCTACGGGGGGCACGACCCGGAGGACTACCAGCACCTGGTGGGGGACCCGCCCACGGACCTGGGCCTGCACAAGAACTCGCCGGGCTACCGGCTGATCCTGAACAACGTCCTGTTCCCGGCGGCGAAGAAGCAGAAGCGGAAGACGTGAACGCGAAGGACGCGAAGAGGACGCAGAGAAGGGCAGAAGAAGGGGCTTGTGTATAGGACACAAGCCCCTGATCATTTATGGCGCAGGCTTTCCGAACGCCTCCGCGAAGGCGAAGAAGTCGGTGAATCCCACGTCCCCATCCCCGTCCAGGTCAAATTGCGCGTTGCTCGACCCGAAGGCAGACGCGAACAGGAAGAAGTCGTCGAAGTCGACCTTTCCGTCCCTGTTGAAGTCCGGCGCAGGCGATCCTGTTGTGCTTCCGGCGAGGGGGATTCCTGAGCCGGTGGAGCTGATGAGGGTGGCCCGGACGTCGGTCTGGACGGTCTGGTGATACCAGAGCCACCCTGTGATGCGAGTCCAGACCACGAGCGGAATGTTCAGCTTCGTCTCCCGGTCAGGTTCCTGAAGTACGCTGAAGGTCAGCGTCCCCAGCAGACCGTTTCCCTCCCCTATCCCGCCTTCGCTGGTTGGCCCACCCACTACCTCTACGTAATCCTTCTGAACATTCGCAAAGCCGACGGCGAATCCCGGCACCAGCGGCCCCGGGACGAAACTGCCGGGGACGAAGGCGAGCAGGCGGGGATCGAAGGCGATCTGGAGGGAGAAGCCTTTGATCGGAGGCGCGTCCTCGGCGAAGACCTGCACGGGGATCTGCGCGCCCGGCCTGACGCCGCCCATCCTGGTCTGTCTCTGGTCCCCTTCCGCCGGGTTGAGGTCCACCGACAGGGTCAGGGGGACGCCGGTCCCTCTGAGGGGGATGGAGAAGGTTCTGTGGTCCGGGTCGCTCGTGGAGGCCGTGAGGCTGGCCGCGACGTCGCCGGAGGCGGAGGGCCTGAAGGAGACGGATACGACCTGACTATCACCCGGGGCGATGGTGAGGTTCGGGGCAGGCGCGGTCACTGTGAAGGCGCTGGAGGGGGGCGTGACCCTGAGGGAGTCGATCCTGAGCGCATCGCTGCCTTGGTTGTAGAGTATCAACGGAAGCGGAACGACTGCGCCCACCGAGACATTTCCAAAGTCGAAGCGGTCGGGCCGGGAGGCGAAGCCGCCTGCGCCAGGGCGCTCACGGTGATGATCCCCTCCTTTGTTCTGGTCAGGACCTGTCCCCCCTCCGTGGTCACGTCCACCCGCACGGTGTAGACCCCCGGCGCGCGATAGAGGTGCTCCGGGTGGACCTCCGCGCTGGTCTCCCCGTCCCCGAAGGTCCACCGGACAGAGCGAATCAACACATTCTGTGTCACCAGCGTGAACCGGACCTCCAGTTGTCCCCGACCCGCCGCGTTCGTGACGCTGAAGTCCACCGACGACCCTGTGCCACTCAGCGCAAGCGTGGAGGGACTCCCCGGCGCGTTGTGGGCAACGGATAAAGCGGCAGATTTAGCTCCGGCGGATAAAGGCGCAAACGTGACGGTCACGGTCTGCGAGGCCCCGGCGTTGACCGTGAAGCTCGTCGGGCTGACGGTAAATTGGGACGCATCCGTCCCGGAGACCGTGACGCCGGTGATGGAGAGGCTGGCATTGCCCGTGTTGCTGATCGTGAACGTCTTCTGCGACGTGGAACCGACGCCCGTGTTGTCCATCGTCAGAGAGGTCACGGACAGGCTGATCACCGGCGCGGGCGGAGGCGGCTGCGCCGTCCCGCTCCCCGTCAGGGCGACGGAGGACGGGCTTCCCGCCGCGTTGTGGGCGAGGGATAAGGAGGCGGACTTCGTGCCCGCCGAGGTCGGCGCAAACGTCACCGTCACCGCCTGCGCCGCCGCCCTCGCGTTGACCGTAAAGCTCGCCGGGCTGACCGTGAACTGCGCCGCATCCGTCCCCGATACCGTGATCCCCGACACCGTCAGCGCCGCCGTGCCCGTGTTGGAGGCCGTGAAGGTCAGAGCCCTGTTCTGCCCCACCTGTACGTCCCCAAAGTTGAGGGAGGTCGTCGAGGCGGAGAGGGCCGGCGCCTGGGCCGTGACCTGGAAATAGAGGCCGGCCCTGTGGATGTTGGCCGCGCCGCTGGCGATGCCTGTGGCCGCCTGCCCCGCGCTGCCGATCAACCGGAGGCCCCCGCCGGTGAGGACGCCCCCGCTCCCGAAGGCGCTGCCGGAGATGGCCTGCTGCGCCTCAGCGTATGGACAGGCGAGTAGCAGCGCCGCGAGGAGGGCTGTAGGAAAGGCGACCCGCGAGGGTTTCATAACGCCCCCTGAAACATTTGACCTTGACACGGTCTGAATCTTGTCTTAGTTTCACAGAACCATAACCGCTGAAAGGAGAAGACAGATGCAAGCCGCCACCATCGACCAGATTGATGGTGACAATGTGACTTGGAGCCGCCCCACCTAACGCTCCCCTGGGTCGCGTTCCACCCTGCTGGGAGCCATGCTCCCTCGGGAAATCCGAAATCGAGGTCGCCATGTTCGTTGAGTTCATTGAGGCCGCCATGGCCCATGCATCTTATGACAAACTCGATACCGGCGAGTATTACGGCGAAATCCCTCCGTGTCCCGGCGTGTGGGCGACCGGAAAGACCGTGAAAAAGTGCCAGCAGGAACTCCGGGAGGTCCTGGAGGACTGGCTCTTGCTCAAGCTGCGCGACGGCGATACGATTCCTGTGATCAACGGGGTGGACCTCAACCTCCAGAGGGCTTGAGGACATGCCCCGAAGCCTCTCCCGGCGCGAGTTGATCCGCAAGTTCCGGGCGCTGGGGTTCTCCGGCCCGCATTCCGGCAAACGCCATCCGTTTATGAAAAAGGACGCCCTTAAAATCCGAATCCCGAACCCGCACCAGAGGGGAACCGTCGACGTCAGTCTCATCGTGCGCATCCTGCGACAGGCCGGCATTTCGGATGAACAGTGGGATAACGCATAGGGATCAGGTCATTTTGCCACCACATCCGCCCCCTGCGCCTTCCCCTCCATCGTCTCGATCCTCCCCATCAACGCCTGGATCGCCGCCTGCTGCCCCTCAATCTCCTTCTGCTGCTCCTTGACCGCCTCGATCAGCACGGCCACCAGCCGCGCGTAGTCCACCGATTTCGCGTCCCTCCCGTTCTCCTCGTATGCGACCACCTCGGGAATGACCTCCCCCACCTCCTCGACGATCAGCCCGATGTCCTTCTTGCCGTCCGCCTTCCACGGATACGAACCCCCGCATCCGCCGGACCTTGTCCGGCGCGTTGGCAATAGGCTGGATGACGGTTGACACCAGAGACCAAAATGGATATCTTTGGGACCGGATAAATGATACAGGCGCACCTCTTGCGACGGAGAAAGGGCTATGGAGGATCAACAATCCATCGTCCCTGTCGAAAGAATTGAAAATATGATCCTGCTGATCCGGGGCGAAAAAGTGATCCTGGATGCGGACCTGGCAACCCTTTATGGGGTTCCGACCAGGGTCCTTGTCCAGGCCGTTAAGCGCAACATGGGGCGGTTCCCGGACGACTTTATGTTTCGGCTCAGTCGCGAAGAGTTTGCAAACTTGAGATCACAATCTGTGACCTCAAGTCAGTGGGGTGGCCGTCGTTATCCCCCCTATGCGTTTACAGAACAGGGCATCGCCATGTTATCGAGCGTTCTGAACAGCCCAAGGGCGATTCAGGCGAATATCGAGATTATGCGGGCCTTTGTCAGGCTTCGACAAATGCTCCTGTCGCACGCTGAGTTGGCGCGAAAGCTGGCCGAACTGGAGAAAAAATACGACGTCCAGTTCAAGATCGTGTTCGATGCGATTCGCCAACTCATGAAGCCACCGGAAACCAAGCGCCGTCGCATCGGTTTTCAGGCGGACGCCGACCGCTGACCGCGCCTTCAGCGCCTCGATCTCCTTCTGCTGCTCCTTGACCGCCTCGATCAGCACCACCACCAACCTTGGAGCCACCCCTCCTAACGCTCCCATGAGGTCGCGTTCCCAACCCTGGGAGCCATGCTCCCGCCTTCTCCCGGCGAAGCCATGCTTCGCCGGACACCCCACCCCTCCTAACGCTCCCATGAGGTCGCGTTCCCTGCCCTAGAAGCATGGCTTCTGGCAGCGAAGGCGCAAGCACGGCTTGCGCACTCCAAAACGCTACCTCTGCGCGCTGGTGTTCATCGCCCCCGCCCTTTGCGTCCCCCGCTCCAGCGCCTCGATCCTCGCCATCAACGCCTTGATCGCCGCCTGCTGTCCTTCGATCTCCTTCTGCTGCGCCTGGACCGCCTCGATCAACACGGCCACCAGCCGGGCGTAGTCCACCGACCTGGCGTCCTTCCCGTTCTCCTCGTATGCGACCACCTCCGGGATGACCTCGCCCACCTCCTCCGCGATCAGCCCGATGCCCTTCTTGCCGTCCGCCTTCCATTGTTCTTCCGGTTATTCATGCTTGATATACCGGTATCTATTTGGTATTTTTAGAGCGTCAGGCCAGACATCAAACAGGTATGACTTTGGACAGGAGTTATGACAATGGCACACAGCAACAGAGAAGTGGAAATCCACCTGCCGCTCGAAAAACTGATCG
>CAYRZX010000315.1:0-8143 GCA_964428665.1 uncultured Gemmatimonas sp. | reverse complement strand
AGTACAAACTGAAGGACGGCGGAGAGTTGACCTGCGCCACCTGCCACGCCGGAAAGACCGAGTTCCTGCCGCATCACGCGGCGGAGGCGGCCCCCCACAAAGACGGAGGGGAGAAGAAGGTGGGCGGGAAGACGGGGGGATGAAAAAAAGAAAAGGGGAACCTGCCGACGGGGTCAGGAGTTATTCTTCTTGACTTCCTCAGGGCGGGAAGTTATATTTGGCAAGAAAATTATATTTGATATGATGGAGATGTAGACCCGCCGAAAGAGGGGCTCTCGAAGGAATGGCGCTTTACCTTTCAAGGCTGCTCACGTCCGCCCTGCTGGTCCTGACCACGACAGCGGCCCCTGCCCTGTGTGATACCCTGTTTCATCGTCATGGACAAGACGAGGTCGTTCGTGTCGAAACACACGGGGATGCCCACCATCACGATGAGGCAGAGGGCGTCCATCCTCACGATGAGGCAGAGCCTGAGGGCGGACATTCCCACGGCCAGCAGCCAGAGGACACCTGTTGCTCCAAATTACTCCCGGCTTTTTACTTTCAGACGTATACACGCGCCCATGAAGGATCCGCCCGGGTCCTGTCTCGCCTCGCCTCGTTCCACCTCGCTTCGATCCACCTCGATTTCTCGTGCCCGGCGGTGATGGACGGCGCGCCACCCCACGGGAACATCACCCTTTGCAAGAGTCTATGCAGGGGTCCCTCCCTATCTGTGCCTCTGTACGACCTCCTCGACACCTACCGCATCTGATTCTTCCTCACGGCGCGATCACCGATCGCGCCCTACAACTCCTCCTACGATAGCCAGGCAGCAGTCTGCCCTCCTCAGGTAGTCCGGCAGTCTGCGCTACCGTCTTCGCTTCTGGCCTCCTTCCCCTCCGGGGGATCGGGGCCTGGATGATCACGCGATGACCCCCGGCAGGCGTTTTCCGAAATGCGGTTTTGATAAACCACGACAAGGACTCCCCTCATGTCTAGATTTCATTCCACGTGTCGGATCGGTTGTCTCACGGTTTTGAGTTTCATGTCCCAGCCGTGGGGCATTCAGGCCCAGCAAATTTTGACGTTGGAAACGGCCGTTCAGGAGGCCCGGACCAATAATCCTGACCTGAAGGCTGTTCGACAGAAGACAGGTGTGGCCGTGGGAGAATTGAAGACGGCCTCTCTCCTGTTTCCGTTCAACCCGCAGGTCGAGTTTGAGAGGACCTCCGACCGATATTACGCGAAACAGGGGGAAGGAGGCTACGACCTTTCCATCTCCCAGGAGGTCGAGATCGCCGGACAGCGGTGGAGACGCCGGCGCGTCGCGCGGGCGGAGGTGGAGCGGGCGCAGGCGGAGGCCCAGGACTTCGAGCGGCGGTTGACCGCCGACGTCCGGGAGGCGTTCTACCGGCTCCTGTTCAGCCAGCGCCGGGCGGAGACGATGAAGGCCATCGCGGGCCTGAACGAACAGTTGGCCGACGCCGCCCAGAGGCGCTTCAAGGCCGGCGACATCCCGGAGCTGGACTACAATCTCGTCCTGATCGAGCGGAGCCGCTCCGGGGCCGATCTCGCCCTCTCAGGGGCCCGGTTACACGGAGCGATGGGGGAGATGAACCGGCTCCTGGGCCGCCCCCCGGACGCGGTCACGGTCGCCGCAGAAGCCCCCTTCTGGACAACGGCGGAGGTCGTCTCGAAGGACCCGGCAGTCCCTCGCGCGGAGACGGCGGGCGAACCTGTGAAGGTCCCTGACCTGGAGACGTTGAAGGCCACTGCCCTCCGGGCCAGGCCAGACATCAGGGCTTTGGAGGCCGGCGTCCGGGCTGCCCGGGGCGCGGTCTCCGTGGCCCGGGCCGGCCTGGCCCCCAATCCGGCCTTTTCGCTGACCTACCGCGTGGAGAGGTCCATTTTCGCGGGCGAAGACATCCTCGGCAATCCGGCGGTCACGGGAGGCATCGCGGGCATCCGCGACCGGGACCGTCTCCTGACGGTCAGGGTCTCGGTCCCCTTTCCCCTGTTCAACCGGAATCAGGGACAGACCTACGCCGCCCGCGCGGCGCAGCGCGCGGCCGAGACGGAACTGGAGAGCCTTCAGCGGGCGGTGGCCATCGAGGTCACGGCGGCCCACCGGCGTTTTGAGAGCGCCCGGCAGGCGCGCAGGCTGTTTGAGGAGGTCGCGCCGAAGCTGGACGAGAACGCCGCCCTGGTCGTCCGGGCCTACCGGGCGGGAGAGACCGACCTGGCGACGCTGCTGGTGGAGCAGGACCGCATCTTCAGGGCCAAACTCGCCTATCTGGACGCCCTGCTGGAGCACGAGAGCGCCCTGACTGCCCTGGAACGGGCCGTAGGCGAGCCGATCTCGAAACCGTAAAGGAGATTCAATTTCTATGAGACTCTGGATATGGACCGTAGCGGCCCTCCTGATTTTGCCCTTATCCGCCCTGGCCCACGAAGGGGAGGTCCACGAGGAGCCTGCGGCGAAGGCCCCGCCCCCCCTTCCCGGCGCAGGACTCCGGGCCATCAGCGCGGCGACAGAAAATTTTGAGGTCGTGATCAAACACCCTCCCCTCGACCCCGACCGGGAGGGGACGCTGACCCTTTTCCTGTCCGACTATCGCACCAACGCCCCGGTGTCCGACGCCCAGGTGCAGATCGACGTTTCAGACGCCGGGATCTCGGGCCTCCGGGCGGAACGAACGGACAGCCCCGGCGTCTACAGGGTGGCCTTCAAGGCCCCGAAGCAGGGGACCTACACCCTTGTTGTGACCGTCACGTCCGGGGACCTCTCGGACCTGATCCCGGTCAACGGACTGACGATAGGGCGACCAGAGGCAGAGACACATTCAGGCCGTTCGGGACTCCTCCCGGACTTGTGGGTGGGCATCCTGATCTTACTTCTGGTGGCTGGTTACACGGTCCGGCTCGTCTATAACAGGAGGAAGTCGTATGCGCGCTAAAACGATGTCCAATACCCTCGTGGGAGCAGCCATCGCCTGCGCCCTATTATGGCCTGCGCTGTCCGGGGCGCACGAGGGGGAATCGCACGGGGAGGAGACGCTCACAGTGGCGACGTCGGTCGTCGCAGGGCAGGCCCTCACCGTGCCCAAAGAGGCGCAGTTCCTGCTCGGCATCCGCACGGACTTCGTTCAAAAGAAGATGCTCTCCCGGAGGGTCAGGGCCCTCGGCAGGTTCGTGCCCAGGCCGGGGGGCCAGGCGGACGTCTCCCCGGTGCAACCCGGCCGGGTCGCGCTCGACCCCGGACACCCCATCGCCGGGGTCGGGGACCGGGTCTCCGCCGGACAGGTCCTGGCCGTCCTGGAGCAGCTCCCCACGGACCAGGCGGCCCTGGAGTCAGCGTTCAACCAGGCGCAGAAGGCCCTGGAGCACGCCCGGCAGGACTCCGACCGGCTCGCGAGTCTTGACAAGATCGTCTCGCAGAAGGACCTGCAACACGCAGCCGTGGACCTGAAGGTCGCCCAGGCGGAATTTGACCGCCTGTCCAACCAGATGGGTCTCTACCATAAAGCCTCCGAAAATGGTCGGACCGTCCACCGGCTCTACGTGCGCGCCCCCCTCTCCGGCGTCGTCGCCGAGACGCACGTCTCCGTCGGGGAGCAGGTGGAGACAAATGACAGGCTGTTCAGGATCGTCGATCTCGATCCCCTCTATGTGGAGGCCGACGTGTATGAGACCGACCTGCCCGCATTGACCCACGCGGGCCGGGCGGTCATCGCAACCAAAGCCTATCCGGGCGAGACGTTCTCAGGAGACCTGGTCAACGTGGGGGGGATCGTGGATGAGACGACCCGGACGACCAAGGTCATCTTCACTGTGTCCAACCCTGACGGCCGGCTCAAGGCCGGGATGTTCGCCGAGGTGTCCATCGACGTCGGCACACCTGAAGAGGCCCTGACGGTCCCGAAGGTGGCCGTGGTGGAGGCAGGCGGCAGGCGTCTCGTCTACGTCCACACGCAGCCGGAGACGTTCGTGGCCCGCGAGGTCTCCGTCGCGCAGACGGACGGGGAGGACGTGGCGATCAAAAGCGGGGTGGCTGAAGGAGAGCGAGTCGTCGTCACGGGCGGATACCAGCTCTGGTCTCAGAGTCTCAGGCAGTAAGACTGCGGGAGATATGCGCCTATGCTCAACCGACTCATCGCCTTCTCGCTCCGAAACCGGGTCTTCGTGGTGGCCGCGGCCGCGCTGCTGCTGGTCTACGGGACGATGGTCATCCTGGCCCTGCCCATAGACGTGTTCCCGGACCTCAACCGCCCCACCGTGACGATCTTCACCGAGGCCGAGGGCCTGGCCCCGGAGGAGGTGGAGGCCCTGGTCACCCTCCCCATCGAGACGGTCATGAACGGCGCGCCGGGCGTCAACCGGGTGCGCTCCTTCTCCACCATCGGACTTTCCCTGACGTTTGTGGAGTTCGACTGGGGGACGGACATCTACAGGGACCGGCAGCTCGTGTCGGAGAAGCTTCAGACGGCCGCCGGGACACTGCCTCAGGGGGTGACGCCGGTCATGGGGCCGATCTCCTCGATCATGGGGGAGATCATGCTGATCGGGATGACCGGGACGGAGACCTCCCCGATGGACCTGCGGACCCTGGCGGACTGGACCGTGCGCAGGCGGCTCCTGACGATCCCCGGCATCGCGCAGGTGACGGTCATAGGCGGGGAGGCCAAGCAGATTCAGGTCCTCATCTCCCCGGACCGGCTGAAGGACTTCAACGTGTCTCTGGACGAGGTGGCCGAGGCGGTGGGCCGGGCCAACGTCAACACGACCGGGGGGTTCCTCTTCCGGGGCGGGCAGGAGGTGCTCATCCGCAACGTGGGCCGGACGACCTCGCCGGAGGACATCGCAGACGCGGTGGTGGCCCACCGGAACGGCGCGCCCGTGCTCGTCCGGCACGTGGCGGACGTGCGCATCGGCGGCCCGGCCTTCAAGCGGGGGGACGCCAGCGTCAACGCCCGCAGGGCGGTCATCCTGAGCGTGCAGAAGCAGCCCGGCGCGGACACGGTGAAGCTGACCGCACAGATCGACAGGGCGCTGGCGGAGATCAGGTCTTCCCTGCCACCTGATGTCCAGGTGGACGCCCGCGTCTTCCGGCAGGCGAACTTCATCCAGACCTCCATCCGGAACGTGGAGGAGGCCCTGCGGGACGGGGGCATCCTGGTGCTGATCGTCCTCTTTCTCTTCCTGATGAATTTTCGCACCAGCGCCATCACGCTGACGGCCATCCCCCTGTCCTTCATGGTCACGGGCATCGTCTTCAAGGTCGCGGACATCTCCGTGAACACCATGACCCTGGGCGGCCTGGCCGTGGCCATCGGGGAGCTGGTGGACGACGCCATCGTGGACGTGGAGAACGTCTTCCGGCGGCTCCGGGAGAACCGGCACAGCCCCGACCCGGCGCCGGTCCTGACGGTCATCTACAGGGCGTCCAGCGAGGTCCGGAGCTCCATCGTCTACGCGACGGTGATCGTGATCCTGGTCTTCCTCCCCCTGTTCGCCCTCAGCGGCGTGGAGGGCCGGATGTTCGCGCCGCTCGGCATCGCCTACATCGTCTCCATCCTGGCCTCCCTGGTCGTCTCCCTGACCGTGACCCCGGCGCTCTGCGCCTATCTGCTCCCGAGGGCGAAAATCATGGAGCACCGGGAAGATAGCTGGCTGGTCCGGCGCCTCAAGAGGATCGACCGCCAACAGCTCGAAGTCACCCTCGAACACCCCTACAAGGTCATGCTGGGCGCAGGGGCGCTCGTCCTAATGGCCGTGGCCCTCATCCCCTTTATGGGACGGGAATTCCTCCCCCCCTTCAACGAGGGGACCGTCACCGTGAACATCCTGGCCGTGCCCGGCACGTCCCTGGAGGAGTCCAACCGGGTCGGGACGCTCGCCGAGCGGCTCCTACTCGGTATCCCGGAGGTCGTGTCCACAGGCCGGCGCACAGGCCGCGCCGAACTCGACGACCACGCGGAGGGCGTCCACTACACGGAGATCGAGGTGGACCTGGACATGGAAGGCGAAAAACGTTCAAACGTTCAAACGTTCAAACGTTCAAACGTTCAGCGGAGCAGAGAGGAGGTGCTGGCGGACATCCGGGCGCGGCTGTCGCAAATCCCGGGCGTCGTGCTCAACATCGGCCAGCCCATCTCCCACCGGATCGACCACCTCCTGTCCGGCATCCGGGCGCAGATCGCCGTCAAGCTGTTCGGGCAGGACCTGGAGGTCCTCCGGGCCAAAGCCGGGGAGATCCGGGACGCGATGGCCTCCGTGCCGGGCGTGGTGGACCTCTCCGTGGAGAAGCAGGTCCTCGTCCCGCAGGTCCGCATCGGCATCCGCCGGGATGAGATCATGCGCTACGGCCTCCAGGTCGAAAAGGTCGCCGAGGCCCTGGAGACGGCCTTCAACGGCCGGGTCGTGTCCGAGATCCTGGACGGGCAGCGGACGTTCGACCTCGTCGTCCGGTTCGACGACCGCTCCCGCAACGACCTCGCCTCCCTCCGCAATGCCTTGATCGACACGCCCGCCGGGGCGAAGATCCCCCTGGGGCTGGTGGCCGACGTGACCGACGAGGTCGGCCCGAACGTCATCGCCCACGAGAACGTCCAGCGGAGGATCGTCATCCAGTGCAACGCCGCCGGGCGGGACCTCAACAGCGTGGTGACAGACATCCAGAAGCGGATCGCGGCGCAGGTCAGGCTCCCGGAGGGCTACTTCGTGACCTACGGGGGGCAGTTCGAGAGCGAGCGGGAGGCCAGCCGGCTCATCTCCATCCTGAGCCTCTTCTCGGTGGTCGCCGTATCATTAAAAAAAAACACCCACTTCAAATCGTCCCGCATCGTCCTCCAGGTCATGCTCAACATCCCCCTGGCCCTGATCGGGAGCGTGGCGGCCATCTTCCTGTCCGGCGGCGTCCTGTCCGTGGCCACGCTGGTGGGCTTCATCACCCTGTGCGGCATCGCCTCGCGCAACACGATCATGATGATCTCGCACTACATCCACCTGGTGCGGGAGGAGGGGGAGCGGTTCACGAAGGAGATGGTCATCCGGGGCTCCCTCGAACGCCTGGTCCCGGTCCTGATGACCGCGGCCACGGCGGCGCTCGGTCTTGTGCCCCTGATGCTGGCGAAGGGGGAGCCGGGAAAGGAGATTCTGTATCCCCTGGCCTTCGTCATCTTCGGGGGACTGACCAGTTCGACGCTGCTCGACATGGTCGTCACCCCGGCGGTGTTCTACAGGTTCGGCAGGCCGGCGGTGGAGAAGTATCTGAGGGCGCAGGAAGAGCGTCCAGTTGATGGCAAATCCCTGGAGGTCGTAGAGGTCAAGGCAGGAGACTAAAGCGCATACCGGGCAGACGCCAGCACGCGGTGTGATGGCGAAACCCTTTTCAGCAGGAGGTAAAAACCATGATCCGAAGAATCGGTCTGACCCTGTGCGCCGCGCTCGCGCTGCTCTGGACAGCGCCGCCGGCCATCTCCCACGAGGGGGAGAGTCACGAGGCGTCCAAGAAGGAACAGGGCCAAAAAAAAGCCTCTCAGAAGGAGCACAGCCACAAGGCCCCACACGGGGGCATGGTCATCACGGTCGAAAAGTATCACTATGAGATGGTGGTGGAGGAGAAGGCCGCTCAGGTCTATCTGCTGGACGAGAAGGAGAACACCCTGCCGATCTCAGGGATAACCGGCAGCGCCGTCTTTCAGATCCCGAAGAAGGGGAACAAGACCGTGACGCTATCTCCATCCGGGGACCATTTCAGCGCCGCGATGGACCTGAAGGAGGTAGAGCGATTTGTCGCGGTGGTCAGCCTCAAGATCGAGGGGAAGAGCCGGGTCGGGCGCTTCTCCTACCAGAAGGGGGCGAAGGAAAAGGCTCATAAGGAGGGACAGCACGGAGAAGGCGGCCACAAGGAAGAGGGGCACACCCACTGATTGAGACATGTCCGTCGCGCTATGAGACATCAGGAGTGCGACGGGATGCGCCATCATGTGCCCTGTCGGGTTGTTGTCGCCGATCCAACTTGTTTTAGAATCAGCCATTAGCCAGCGACGAAGGTGTCATCGTGGTCATAGTCAGGCGGTGGCACAGGGATTGCTTGAATGATAACCACGGAATCACACGGAAACTCACGGAAGGATCGGGCGTATAACACCGTAAAATC
>CAYRZX010000314.1:0-8193 GCA_964428665.1 uncultured Gemmatimonas sp. | reverse complement strand
CCTCGGCCACGGCCAGCACGTGCTCCAGGTCCCCCTTCACCCCCACCTTCATCTTGACCGCGTGCGTGAACCCCTCCGCCACCCGCTGTCGCGTCTCCGCCACCTGCTCCTCGGCGGACCGGTAGGACAGCGTCCAGACCAGCGGAACCCGGTCCCGGACCTTCCCCCCTAAGAGCTGGTAGACCGGCACGCCCAATGCCTTTCCGGCGATGTCGTGCAGCGCGAAGTCGATCCCCCCGAAGATGCCGGACCGCCCGAACGCCTCCTCCAGGTCCGTCAACACCCGCTCGATCTGGAGCGCGTCCCTCCCCTTCAGGAACGGCTCGAACCGCTCGGCCACCACCTTGCGCGCCTCCTTCCCGCGCGCCTCCCCCAACCCCACGATCCCGGCGTCCGTGCGCACCTTCAGCACCGTCGTCTCTAAGTGCGTTATCGGGGACCCCCGCTCCTCCGTGTGCCGGTTCCGCCAGGGGAACTTGTAGGGGATCGAGACCGATGCCGTCTCGATGCGGGTGATCCTGATCTTCTCGGACATGGTTAACTCCTTCGGGATGAACCCGCGCCGCGAACTACCGGATCGCCTGCTTGAGCGCTTCCACGACCCGGTCCACCTCCTCCCGCGTCGTGAAGAACGCCACCGAGAACCGCAGCCCCCCTGCCGGACTCACCGCCACGATCCTGTGTTGCTCCCACAGCGTCTTCTGCAAGGCCCTCGGGTCCGCGCCCTCAAACGCCACGTTCAGCGCCCCCGCTGCAAACCCCTCCGGCGTCTGGGCCCGAGCGCCCGGTATCTCCGCGACCCGCTCCCGGAAATACCGCACCGTGTCCTGGACCCGCGCCTCGACCTCCCTCAGCCCGATCTGCTCCAGATACCGCAGCGTCCTCCCGTAGCCGATCCGCAACGGCAGGTTCCGCGCCCCGAACTCGAACTTCCGGGCCGCGTCCGGGAACGCGAACGTCCCCGCCTCCATATTCACCTTCGTCGGCGCGTGGGACCCCGACCTTCGCACCGCGACCCGGTGGAGGGCCCCCTGCCGCACGTAGAGCGCGCCCACCCCATAAGGTCCCAGGCACCACTTGTAGCTGGTCGCCGCGTAGAAATCGCACCCCATCTCCCGCAGGTCGATCGGGAACTGCCCTGCGGCCTGCGCCCCGTCGAACCCCACCAGCGCCCCGGCCTCCCGCCCGACCCGCGCAATCTCCGCCGCCGGAAGGCGGATGCCCAGGCTGCTCGTCACGTGGCTCAGGGCCACCACGCGCGTCCGGCCCGTCAGCAGGCCCCGCAGCCGGTCCACGACCCCCTCCGGCTCCGGCATCAGCCGCAGCCGTTTCACGACCGCGCCCTGCTGCTCGGCCCGCAGGGCCCAGGGCATGTAGCCCGACGTGTGCTCCTGGTCCGTGATGATCACCTCGTCCCCGGCCCTCCAGTCCAGCCCCTCCGAGATAAGGTTCAGCCCCTCCGAGATGCTGTGCGTGAACGTGACCTCCTCCGGCGTCACCCCGAAGAACCGGGCGACCGTCCGGCGCGCCTCCTCCGACCGCCCGCCCATCACCTCCATCACGTCCGGGCGGTAGCGCCCCTGCATCTCCTCCCACCGGATCAGCCCCACCACCTCGTCGGCCACGACCGACGGCATCGGCGCGACCCCCGCCGTGTTGAAAAAGACCGTCTCCCTCAGCGCCGGGATGCCCGCGCGCAGCGCCTCAATGTCCATGTCGTCCTGTCTCCGCTTTTCGTTCATCGTTCATCGTTCAGCGTTCAGCGTTCAGCGTTCAGCGTTCAGCTTTAGTATCCTTTCCGCTTATCAATCACGCTCAGCAGCGGCTCCCCGGCCAGCAGCCTCCG
Organism: uncultured Gemmatimonas sp.; assembly: GCA_964428665.1. GTDB lineage: Bacteria > Latescibacterota > UBA2968 > SICM01 > SICM01 > SICM01. The sequence continues at coordinate 6,347 of CAYRZX010000314.1, read as the reverse complement.
CAGGTTCTCGCAGAACAGCCCCACGATCCGGTCCTGCCGGTTCGGCGACCCCCCGGCCACGTGCGGCGTGACCAGGGCGTTCTCCATCCGCCAGAGCGGGTGGTCCTCCGGCAGCGGCTCCTGCGGCAGCACGTCCAGCCCGGCCCCGCCGATCAGCCCCTGCTCCAGGGCCTCCATCAGCGCGGCCTCGTCCACGATCTTCCCCCGCGTCACGTTGATCAGTAGCGCGTGCCGGCGCATCCTCCGGAACGCCTCCCGGTTGAACATCCCCTGCGTGGCCGGCGTCAGCGGCGCGCAGACCGCCACCACGTCCGACTCGCCCAGCAGGTCGTGGAACCGGTCCATCCTCCAGCACGCCTCCACGTATTCGGGCCTCTCCACCGGCTCCGGGTCCACGGCGATGACCCGCATCCCGAAGGCGTGCGCCCGGACCGCCAGGTCCCGCCCCGTGCCCCCCAGCCCCACGATCCCCATCGTCCGGTCGATCAGCTCCCACGCCGCGTCCCGGATGGGCTGGTGCGACGCCCAGGCGGGCCTTCGCACCGCGTGCGCGATGCCCCGCGTCAGCCCCAGCAGCAGCGCCATCGCGTGCTCGGCCAGGTGCACCCCCACCGTCCCCTTGCCGCTCGTCAGGATCACCCCGCTCTCCACGAACTCCGGGGTGAGCATCCCGTCCACCCCGGCCCCCCACGTCTGCACCCAGCGCAGCCGCTCCGCCCGCCGGAACATGTCCCGGCTCAGCCCCCCGAACACCGCCTCCACCTCCGGCATGAGCTTCAGGACCTCCTCTTTCGACCCGGCCCGGATCGCCTCCACCCGGTCCGACACCGCCCGGATCTGCGCCACGTGCCGGTCCTCCAGCTCCAGGTTCAGCAGGATTTTCATGGTACGTCTCCTAATTTTTCATTTCCCTACACGCCCTTCCCATCCCGCCCCGGCCTCCCCACATCCAGCCGCTCCCGCAGCGCCTCCGGCGACATGTCGCCTGCAAAGAAATCGCTGGCCGCGCGCAGGTAGCCGTAGCCTGTCCTCAGCGCCTGCGCGTAGTGGCTCCGGGCCTCGATACGCGTGACCTCCCGCACCTGCCCCGCCGTCACCGGCTCGCCCCGCTGAATCCCCCGCGCCGCCGCGATGATCGGCTCCCCTGCGTCGTAGAAATTCACCGCCGTGATGAACCGCCGCACCTTCTCCGGGTCGGGCCGGGAGATCGCTGCCGCGTAGCGTTTCAGGTCCACCTCAAAGCCCTGCTGGAGCGCGAACAGCCGGCCCAGCCACCCCTCCACATCCTCCCGGTCCGGGATGAACGTGTGCAGCCCCACCAGCGCCCGCTGCAAGAGCGTCCTGAAGAGGTCCTCCGCACCCGCCGGCCCCTCCTCGAACATCCCCGGCCGGTACGGCCCCTCCTTCCCCCCGGCGTAGACCTCCCGGAACAGGAAGGCGTCGTGGTACACGCTGCACTCCGACGGCGATTCGGAGTGGCCCGGCTCCGCCTCCCGGAACACCGGCTTCATCTGCCGGTCCGCGGCCCGGTGGCACAGCCAGCCCAGCACGAACCCCAGCTTCGGCTCCAGCCGGTCCTCCGGCCTCCGCCCCTTCCACCGCACCCGGAAGTCAGTCAGCAACTGCACCGTGAACCGGTCCCCCGACCGCGTCACGCCCCCCAGCCGGGCGAACGCCCTCTGCGTCCGCCCCACCTCCTTAAAGGCCTCGCAGACCTCGTCCGACGTTAGCATCAGCCGGAAGCAGTCGTCCAGCGCCGCCGTATGGGTCACGTTCTCAGACACGATTTCCTCCTTGTTCAACCCTTTAAGCGTGCACAGCCAGCCTGAGCTTCTCGACCGTCGTCCGCCGCTTCCGTCTCTGGATCGCAATGCGCGGGTCCCCGTCGGGGTCGCAGTCGCTCTCCGTCTCGCGGTCCAGGAACAGCGGGAAGTCCTCCGCAGGCGGCTTCGTTCGGTCGTAGCCACCGGCGTAGCTCCGCATGATGATCCGCTGCTCCCGGTTCAGCGTCTGGAGCCACTCCGGCGAGGACCGGTGCCGGTCCGCCTCGCAGACCCAGGAGGGGCAGTAGGCCAGGAAGATGTTCTTCCGCACCACGTCGCTCTCGTTGGGCTCCACCCGGTGCCACGTGCCGCAGTGCATCAGCGTCATCGTCCCTCGGCGGCAGCAGAGGACCCTCTCCCCCGGCACGCTGTCGTGCGTGTCGTAGCGCTCGAAGTGCTGGGACCGGTGGCTCCCCGGCATGCACACGAAGTTGCCCATCCGGGGGCGCGGCAGGTCCGTCAGCCAATAGCCGATCTTGACCTGGACCGGCAGCTCCGGGCAGAAGACCCCGTAGGGCACGGCCCGCGCCCCGTCCGGGTGCCAGGCGTTGTGGGAGCTGTCGCGCGGCCGGACGAAGAACTGCGAGATGTGCAGCTTCAGCAGCTCACCGTAGATATCGTAAGCGTACCCCACGTGCCTCGGGTGGTCGATCAGCGCCGCGAAGGCCGGGTCCCGCTCCACGACGTTGCCTGGGCCGTAGAATTTGTCGGGCCGGAACTTCGGGTCCGCGGCGCAGAACCGGTCGATGACCTCCAGGTAATAGTCGACCTCGTCCTGAGACAGCGCGTCCTCGATGACCAGGAACCCCTCCTCCATGAACGTCTCCCACTGCTCTGGCGTGAACCCCGGCGGCGCCACGCGAAAGGTCTGTTCGGACATATGGGAACCCTCCTGCTGAGGTGAACATTGTCCCCGGATTTTTTCGCCCCATGATAGCGCCCCTGCCGGATTTGTCAAGCGGAAATTTGCCTTTGCGCCCGCCCCTCTCCCGTCAGGCCGCCACGCCCCATCAGGACGTGCGTTCCTGCGACCCTTCGCCCTCTTTTCCGTTGACTTGCGCTGCAAGTTGTCGTAACATGAGAAAAGTGTTAAGCGGAGTGAAGCGGTGGAAATGGAGGGCGAATCATGAACTCTAAAATTCGCGACATCCTCTCCGAGTTGGGTAGTGTCCCTCTATCGAGGAAAACAAGATTTTGGCTCTTGAAAACGCCTGAAAAATAGGCTTTTTCGGGGCTTACTATGCCGCTTTCTCCGTTACAGGGACACCACCCGCACGACATCATCGTGGAGATAATTGCCAAATAGACGAGGAACTGATCATGGTTCAAATCGATACCGGACTGATGGAGGCGATCGTCCATCGGATTGTGGAGACGGTCCATCCCCAAAAAATTATCCTATTCGGCAGTCAGGCGCGGGGTGAGGCACGGCCGGATAGTGACTTTGACCTGCTGGTGATAAAGGAATCGGACGAACCCCGATACCAGCGCTCAATCCCTCTCTACCCAGCATTGGCGGATCTGCCGGTAGAGGTGGACGTGCTGGTTTATACCCCTCGAGAGGTGTGGGAATGGAGCGCCGTTCCGCAAGCGTTTGTCACCACCGCAATGCGAGAGGGGCAGGTACTTTATGAAAGAAAAGACTGACTCGGTACGGGGTTGGCTGCGAAAGGCACGGAGCGACAGCGTGGCCATGGATGCTTCGCTGAACGCTGGCGCTCTGGATGCCGCCTGTTTCCACGCCCAACAAACAGGTGAGAAATATTTAAAAGCATTTCTGATCTACGCTGACGTAAAGTTCCCTTTTACGCACAACCTGACAAAGCTGGTCGAACTCTGCGCCGCTACAGACCCATCGTTCCGCTCTCTGATCCCTCTGGTTGCGCCCCTGACGCCCTATGCTGTCGAACTGAGGTACGATGAGGAGTTCTGGCCAAACGTGGAAGTGGCACAGGCGGCGCGTTCATCAGCTTTGTCCGTCAGCGAGTTCGTCCTGAGCAAGTTGCCGCCGGAGATAGCCCACGGAGCCTCCTGATGCCCACGCACGACATCATCGACAACCGCCACGAGCGGCTCGTGGACCACACCAACCCCATTCTCTCCCTGTAGGAGGCCCCCATGCCACGCTGGCTCGGCCTGGAGGGGGACGCCCTCTCCGTCATCCTGGTCGGCGACGTCAATCTGAGAAACGCGAAGGACCCCCGCGCCCCGTTTGCGCTCGTGCAGGAGGCCTTCGACGGGGCCGACCTCCGGTTCGGGAACTGCGAGGGGTGCTTCGGCGACCCCGCCGTGGAGATCCCCTACAAGCCCGGCTGGTTCCATCAGGATCGCTCGACCGTCCAGGCCCTCTCCGTCGCGGGGTTCGACGCCGTGGGCTGCGCGAACAACGTCCACTACGGCGCGGAGGCCATCCTGGAGTCCCTCGGCCACCTGGACCGGCTCGGCATCCTCCACGCCGGGGCCGGGGCGGACCGGGAGGCGGCCCGGTGTCCGGCGGTCCTGGAGCGAAAGGGGACCCGCTTCGGGTTCCTCTCTTACACCTCTGTCTTCTGGCCCATCGGCCACGTCGCCGGGCCGGGGCAGCCGGGCGTGGCCACGATCAAAGGACACACGGCCTACCGCCCCCATCCCCGCATCCCGGAGATGCCCGGAGCGCCCGCCATCACCCTCTCCTGGCCTGACGAGGCCGAGCTAAAGGCCATGCAGGAGGACATTAAGGCCCTCCGGGGGCGCGTGGACATCCTGACCGTCTCCTGCCACTGGGGCGTCTCCGGCAACCAGGACCTGGCCGCCTATCAGGTGGCCGTCGGTCACGCGGCCATCGACGCCGGCGCGGACCTGGTCATCGGCCACCACCCCCACGTGCCGCAGGGCGTCGAGGTCTACAGCGGGCGGGCCATCTTCTACAGCCTGGGGAACTTCATCTTCGGGTGGGAGCGGATGGGGGGACGGCGGGACGGGCTCCTCGTCCACGCCGCGGTGCGGGAGAGGCGTCTGACGAAGGTCTCCCTGGCCCCCGTCTGGAGGGATGAAAAGGGCCGGCCTCAGCTCGTCTCGCCGAAAGGCTCGGAGGGACAGGGTGTGGTCCGCACCATCGAGGAGTTGTCCAGACCCCTGAAGACGCGACTCAGCATAGAAGGTGAAGAGGCCGTGGTCTGGCAGAGAGACGGGAGGTGATGCGTTGGCGCGCCGGCTCTCCCCCCTGCTCCTGTCCGTCTACCTCCCCACCCTGATCGTCTCCTTCTGCAACGGCCTGCTCCTGCCCGTCCTGCCCCTCTATGCCAAATCCTTCGGGGTCTCCTACAGCCTGGTGGGCCTGGTCCTGGCCGCCGAGGGCCTCGGCACCCTGATCAGCGACGTCCCGGCCGGCCTCCTCCTCCGGCGGATCGGCAGAAAACCGGCCATGCTCCTCGGCGTGGGCTGCGTGGCCCTGTCTGCCCTGGCCATGACCTGGGCGCGCAGCCTCCCGGAACTGGTCGCCTACCGCCTCCTGGCCGGCGTGGGCGACGCCCTGTGGGGCATCTCCCGCCACGCCTACATCGCCGACGTGACCCTGGTGCGCGAGCGGGGCCGGGTCATCTCCATCTTCGGGGGCATCGGCAGGCTCGGCACATTCATCGGCCCGGCCGTCGGCGGGACGCTCGGCGCATCCCTTGGCCTCCGGGCCCCCTTCCTCCTGTTCGCCGCCCTGGCGGCCGTGGCCACCCTCGTCGCCGCCCTCTTCCTCAGGGAGACCGACCCCCCCTCGGCCCGTCGAGCAGGCGAGCCGGGCCACCTCCTCCGCGTCCTCAGGGGGCACTATCGGGAGCTGGCCGCCGCCGGCTCCGCGCAGGTCTTCGCCCAGATGATCCGGGCCTCCCGGCACATCGTCATCCCGGTCTACGGGGCCGACGTGGTCGGCCTGGACGTCCGGTCTCTGGGCTGGGTCCTCAGCATCTCCTCGGCCATCGACATGTCCATGTTCTACCCCGCCGGGGTGATCATGGACCGCTTCGGCAGGAAGTACGCCTCCGTCCCCTCCTTTTTGATCCAGGCCCTCGGCATGGCCCTCATCCCCCTCTCCAGCACCTTCTCCGGCCTGCTCCTGGCCACCACCGTCCTCGGCCTGGGCAACGGCATCGGCTCCGGCACCATGATGACCCTGGGCGCGGACCTGGCCCCGAAGGAGTCCATGGGCGAGTTCCTGGGGCTCTGGCGGCTCGTCGGAGACGCGGGCAGCGCCGGAGGCCCGCTCGCCGTGGGCCGCCTGGCCGACCTGCTCGGCCTGCGCACGGCGGCGTTCGCCATGTCGGGCGTCGGCCTCCTGGCCGTCCTCACCCTCGTCTTTCTCGTCCGGGAGACCCTCGACAAGTCCTGAGTCCTGAGTTCCGAGTCCTGAGTCAAAAAACAGTCCTGAGTCCTGAGTCCTGAGTTGAGAGGCTTTTGAATTTCCTCAGCACTCAGCACTCAGCACTCAGCACTTTCTTCTGGCACTCAGCACTCAGCACTCAGCACTTTCTTCTGGCACTCAGCACTCAGCACTCA
>CAYRZX010000313.1:1891-8257 GCA_964428665.1 uncultured Gemmatimonas sp. | reverse complement strand
GAGGTATCGTCATGAGAGTCAACCCCGCTCAAATCAACGCTTACACACGGAAGATCGACCGGCCTCTGAACCAGACCGGCGCTGTCCTGGACGTGACGACAGCCCGCGGGAGCGCCCCGGTGGCCAGGCCCCTCCCCGGCCATCGGATAGAGGAGGGCGGCGCCATTCAGGGCGTGCTCACGCCGGAGGAGTCCCGGTTCATCGCCGCCCTCTTCCCGCAGGGCTGGGGTCGCGACCTCAACGGGAGCGACAGGTTGGGTAGGGCGGTGGAACGCGACGGCCAGGAGCGTTTGGCGGGGTGGCTCACGGGAGCGTTAGGCAGGGTGGTGGCGGACGCGAAGGTCGGCCAGGTCTACACCCACGCAGGCCGTCCGATGCCGGGGTCCATCCCTGGCCTCCGGCTGGACCTGAAAGGTTGAACAGGCGGAGACCCTCATGTCTTGTCCGAAGAAATCGTTGACCCTTCTCCCCCTTTTATTTATCTTATTTGCAACTGTCTCTGAAGCTATGCAGGCGCAGGAACGGGACCGGCCCCGGCAGGCGCGCCACCGCATCGCAGAGCGCAGCGTCGGAGGGTGGGAGGACGTTGTCCGGCGGAGCTACGACTCCCGCATCGCGGCCTCCCTTCTGACCAACAGCCTCTTCCGGGCGTTCTATCTCCCTCAGACGCACCCGCTTCCGGCGCCCCCGCCTTCGCGCCTTCCACCCCTTCCCGAAAGCAAGAGGCCGGCGCCGGCCCCTCAGATCGACCCGGAGACCCTGAGCCGCATCACCCTCTTTGACCCCCACATCGTTCAACACAGCAGGGGTTTCGGGATCGACCCGAACCTGACCCGCGCGATCATTTACGTGGAGTCGGGGGGCGACCCGAGGGCCGTCTCCCCGAAAGGGGCGCGGGGCCTGATGCAGCTCATGCCCGACACGGCAGACCAGCTCGGCGTGCGGAATGTCTTTGACCCGGCGCAGAACATCCGGGGCGGCGCCCGCTACCTGCGAACGCTCCTGGACCAGTTTCACAACGTCGAGCTGGCCCTCTGGGGATACAACGCCGGCCCTGGGGCCGTGGAGCGGCGATCCCTCCCGTCGGAGACCCGGCGCTACATCCCGGAGGTCCTCCGGGTGAAGGCCGCCCTGGATCGCCTGGACCCGGATCAGGCCAAAGCGGCTCGAAAGGACTTTTGATCCAGCTTTTATGCCCATCACCTCCGTCACCACATCCGTCGCGTCGCCGGAGTTCCAGGCGTCCAGGCTCTTTGAGGAGAAGGGCGTTGCGCCCCGCACCCTGACGGTCCCCCCCTCCGAGGCGCAGCCAGCGCAGCCCGCGGGAGGGGCCCCGGGGTTCGAAGACCTGGTCAAGGATTTCATCGGCGACGTCAACCACCTCCAGATCCGGGGAGGTCGCGCCGTCGACGCCCTGGCAGCCGGGGAGATCGCCGACGTCCACCAGGTCACGGTGGCCGTGGCCGAGGCCGGCATGGCGCTGGACCTGCTGCTGCAGGTGCGCAACCGGGTGACCGAGGCGTTTCAGGAAATCATGCGACTGCAGGTCTAACCCGCAGGGGCAGGTTTTAACCCGCCCCTGCCTAACCAGGGCGCCGAGATGGCGCCCCACGACAACGCCAATCCCACATGGAAAATCTGCGCGTCTACATCGACAAGTTGATGGCCTTCTGGAACGGCCTGGGGCGCACCCAGAAGATCGCGGCGGCGGCCGGGGCCGGGGTATTTCTCCTCCTCATCCTCTTCTTCTCCTTCCGGGGAGAGGAGAAGGTCGTTTATGCGCCCCTCTACACCGACCTGGAGCCCGCCGAGGCCGGGCAGGTGGTCATGCGCCTCCGGCAGATGAACGAGCCGTATCAGATCCTCGGCGGGGGCGCCATCGTCATGGCCTCCGAGAGGCGCGTGGACGACCTGCGCGTGGCCCTCGCCGCCGAAGGCCTCCCCCAGAGCGGGCTGATCGGCTACAAGCTCTTCGACGAGGCCAAGCTGGGCATGACCGAGTTCCTCCAGAAGGTCAACAACCAGAGGGCGATGCAGGACGAGATCGCCAAGACGCTCAGCAAGATCCAGTGGATCCAGGGCACGCCCCGCGTCCAGTTGAGCATCCCGGAGCCCAGCCTGTTCACGGAGCAGGAGAAGCCCGTCACGGCCTCCATCATGCTCCCGGTCAGGCGCGGTTTCAGGCCGGAGCAGAACCAGGTCCAGGGCGTGGCCCTCCTCGTGGCCCGCGCCGTGCCCGGCCTCCAGGAGAACAACGTCACCATCGTGGACAACACGGGCCGGCTCCTGACGGAGGAGGCCGACCCCCTCGCCCGCCAGGCCTCCAAGCAGATGGACCTGCAGCGGAACGTCGAGTCTTACCTGGAGAAGAAGGCCGCGTCCGTCCTGGAGAAGATCACCGGCAGGCCCGACAACTTCTCCGTGAAGGTCTCGGTCGACCTGGACTTCAACCAGGCCGAACAGACCATGGAGACCTATGACCCGAACGCCACCGTCCTCCGGAGCGAGGAGCGGAACGAGGAGTCCTCCGCCGAGGCGGGCACGAAAGAGCGGACCGTCTCCAACTATGAGATCAACAAGACGATTTCAAGGGTCGTGAGCGCCCCCGGCGTGATCAAGCGCCGGTCCGTCTCCGTGACCCTGGACAGGCCCATCGACCCGCAGACCAGCCTCCCTGCGCCGCGTCAGCAGGCGGAGATCAACGACATCCGGGCGGCGATCACGGCCGCCGTCGGCTACAACGCGAGCGCGGACCAGTTCGAGATCCGGGAGCTGGCGTTTGACCGCACGGCGCGCGCGCGGGAGGAGGATGCGCAGAAGGCCGCCGAGCGCAGCCAGTTGATCACGGACATCGTCCTGAACGTCGCCAAGGGCGTGGCCATCATCATCGCGCTGCTCGTCCTGCGGGCCATCATCGGGGCCATCGGCCGCGGCGTGGCGCGGGAGGAGGAGATCGCCGCGGCGGCAGTGGAGGGCGTGGCCGAGACGGCGGCGGCGGAGGTCATGCCCGAGACCCCCCACGAGATCACCCTGGGCCGCATTGCGCAGATGATCTCCGAACGCCCGGAGGACGCGGCCCGGCTCATCCGGACCATGCTCCTCGAGGAGGCGCAGAAACAGAGGACATAACAACAGTCCTGAGTCCTGAGTCCTGAGTCCAAAGCCAGAGCCTATGACTCAGAACTCAGAACTCAGAACTCAGAACTTTAATCATGTCCATCACCTCTCGTATCATTCGCACCCCGAAGGTCTCCGACCGGACCTTTGTCCTCCCTGTGGAGTCCCGGCCCGAAGACGCCGGGGAGCCGCAGGAAGGGACGCCCGTCGAGGAGGCCCAGACTGCCGAACCCGTCAAGACCGAGCCGGAGCCAGAGCCGGAGCCGCGCCTGACCGCCGTGGAGATCGACGCCCTGGTCCAGGAGCGAATCAGGACGTTCGAAGAGCGCTACCAGACGGAGCGGGAGGCGGCCTACCGCGCCGGGTTTGAGGACGGGCGGGCGCAGGGCCTCAAGGCCGGTCGCGCCGAGAGCAAGGAGGCCATCGACAAGTTCGCGGAGGCCGTGGACGCCTTCCTGGAAAAACAGAGGGCCCTGGTGCAGGAGAACGAGGCCGCCCTCGTCGACCTGGCCGTGGCCGTGGCCAGGAGAATCGTGGGGGCGTGCGCCGAGATGCGACGGGAGCCCGTCCTCCTGGCCGTGTCGGACTGCCTCGGCTATCTCAGGGACCGGACCCGCGTGACCCTCAAGGTGAACCCCAAGGACCTCGATTCGGTCCGGGAGCACCGAAAAGACTGGATAGAGGCGGTGGAGGGGATGGGGGCCCTGACCATCGAGGCGGACCCCGCCCTCTCGCGGGGGGGATGCGTCCTGGAGACCGACGCGGGGGACGTGGACGCGCGCATCGAGGAGCGCCTCGCCATGCTCCACTCGGCCCTGATCGAAGAGCTTCGGACGCCTGGGAGGACAGGTTGAAATAAGAGATGAATTACGAAGCCCTTCAAGAGACCACCCGCACAGCCGACGCCATCCGTCTGCGCGGCAAGGTCAACCAGATGGTCGGCCTGGTCATCGAGTCCAACGGCCCGCCCGTCTCCGTGGGCGAACTGTGTGAGATCCGCAGCAACGGGTCCGCTGCCGGCGTGGACGCCGAGGTGGTCGGATTCCGGGACAACAAGGTGCTGCTGATGCCCCTGGGGCCCGTGGACGGGGTGGGGCCGGGGAGCACCGTGGCGCCCGGCAACGAGCCCTTCTCCGTGCGGGTGGGGGAGGAACTCCTGGGGAGGGTGCTCAACGGCCTGGGCCGGCCCATCGACGACGGGGGGCCGCTCTGGTCGAAGGAGAAGCGCCCGGTCAACGGCCTGCCGCCCGATCCCCTGCGCCGCCAGCGCATCCGGGAGCCCCTCGGCACGGGCATCCGGTCCATCGACGCCCTGGTCACCTGCGGCCGGGGGCAGCGGGTGGGCATCTTCGCGGGCAGCGGGGTCGGCAAGAGCGTGCTGATGGGCATGATCGCCCGCAACTCCGAGGCCGACATCAACGTCATCGCCCTGATCGGCGAGCGCGGCCGCGAGGTCCGGGACTTCCTGGAGCGCGACCTGGGCGAGGAGGGCCTCCGCCGATCCGTCGTCGTCGTCGTCACCTCGGACCAGCCGGCCCTGGTGCGCATCAAGGGGGCGCTCGTCGCCACGGCCATTGCCGAACACTTCCGCGATGGAGGGGCGAACGTGATGCTGATGATGGACTCCGTCACCCGCGTGGCCATGGCGCAGCGGGAGGTGGGTCTGGCCATCGGAGAGCCGCCCACGACGCGGGGCTACACCCCGTCCGTGTTCGCGTTCCTGCCCCGGCTGCTGGAGCGGGCCGGGATGGCCGAGCGGGGGAGCATCACGGGCCTCTACACCGTCCTGGTGGAGGGGGACGACACCAACGAGCCGGTGTCCGACACGACCCGGTCCATCCTGGACGGGCACGTCGTCCTGTCCCGCCGCCTGGCCTCGCAGGGCCACTACCCGGCCGTGGACGTCCTGGAGAGCGTGAGCCGCGTCATGGTCGACGTGGTCGACGAGGAGCACACGGCCGCCTCCAACCAGATCCGGGACGTCCTGGCCACCTACCGGGAGGCCCAGGACCTGATCAACATCGGGGCCTACCGCCGGGGGAACAACCCCCGGATCGACTTCGCCATCGACCGGATCGACCGGATCAACGCCTTCCTCAGACAGGGGATTCACGAACGCGCGGACTTTCAGGGCACCCGCGAGATGATGATGCGGCTCCTGGAGTAAACCGTGAAAAAATTTAAGTTCCGGTTTCAGGCCGTCGAGGACGTCAAAAGACGCGAAGAAGACCTGAAGCGAGAGCGCCTCGCAGAGGCGCACCGCACGCTCCAGGACCAGGAGACCGCCCTGGCCGGCCTCCACAGCCTGCGGGACACCTGCCAGCGCCAGATCGTGGAACAGACCACGGCCGGCCGCCTGAACGCCGCGGAGATCGCCCTGTCGCACCTCTACCTCCAGAAGGTGACCGAGGACATCCAGCGGCAGCGGACGCAGGTGGCCAGGACGCAGCAGGAGGTGGAGACCCGGCGGCAGGTCCTGTTGCAGGCGGCCCAGGAGCGGAAGATGCTCGAAAACCTCAAGGCGCGGGATCAGGCCGCGCACCGCTACGAGGAGGCCCGCCAGGAGCAGGCCCGGATGGACGAGATCGCCGGAAGGCCGAAGCAATCGCCACCCGCCACCCACTGACCAGTTCTTTCAGAGCACGCTATGAAAGTCCTCCTCTTTCTCCTCCTCATCATCGGCATGACGCTCTCCTTCGCAGCCATCGGGCTGGTCATGCTGTTTGTCACCGGCACGGTGAAAAACCTGAACGAGGCCAAGAACCTCTTCATTCACGGAGAGGCGGCCTCAGACTCCTCCCTGGTCGCGCCGGACGCGGTGGAGTCGATGCAGGACGCCCTGGCGCAGCTCCAGCTCCAGCGGCAGGAATTGGCGACCGTGCTGGAGGAGATGAAGGCGGACACCTCGAAACTCATTCAGCAGAAGACCCAGATCGAGCAGGAGGTCCAGGCCCTTCTCCCGCAGCAGGCGCAGGCCCAGCAGCAGAAGGCCAAGCTCCGGGCAGATCAGCTCGCCCTGCTTGTCAAGCTCTACGATACCATGAAGCCGGCGGATGCCGCCACAATCATGGACCAGATGGACATCGACCTCGTCCTGGAGATCCTGCCAAAGCTCAAGCTTCGACAACAGGCCAAGATCCTCAGCGCCATGACGGACGAGGCCCGGAAGGTCCAGATCACCGAAAGGCTGGCCGGGAAGACATCGGGCGCAGAGACCGCCCCGGCGCCCGGGGCCTCGGCCGCCGCCCC
>CAYRZX010000313.1:0-1791 GCA_964428665.1 uncultured Gemmatimonas sp. | reverse complement strand
GCCTCCGGGTGTCGCCTTCGAGACGTTTCTTCTGACGGCGCAGGACAGAGTGGAGTACCCGCCCGTCGCGGTCTCAGGGACATCCACGCCTCCCGAAGCGCAGGAGAACACGGCCGCTGCCGGTCAGAGCGACTTCCAGGGCGATCTCTCTCTTGAATCGGGCCTGAGAGACCTGCCCTCGAGCGGCCTTCTGGAACTCTCCCTCCATCCCCTCGCCCCCCCGGAGGGGCCGGCGGACGATGACCTGACGGCCTGGGGGGACGATCCGGCGCAGGGGCGACCGCCCGCATCAGGCGCGGTCCCGGCGCAAAAGGGGCGCCCGACACCGTCCGATGCGCAGGATATGAGATACCTCTCAGAACCCCTCGCTGTCCTCCTCTCCCCCTCCGGTTCTGATGCAGGACCCGAAAAGGAAGGCGTGCGCGACAGGGAGGCGGACCTGTCCGGCGACGGGGGTTCCGGGGCGTCGTTCGCGTCGGAGACACCCCGGACGACGCCGGTGTTCGAAGAAGAGGAGAACGAGCCCGCCACGGAGTCCTCTTTCGTCGCGCCCTCCTTCGTCCTCTCCCGGGTCGAGGCCCCTGCGCAGAGACGCGCGGTCCAGACGGAGACCGCCGAGCGCCCGAACGAGGTGGAGGCGCAGGCCGCAGAGACGGGACCGCCGGATGCCCTGTCAGAGGGCCCTCTCCCCCCGGCCCGTGCCCTGCCGCATCGGATAACCGACCCACTGCCGGAGAGGGAGGCGGGAATCGTCGGCCCCGAGGCGAGCCGGCCCGGAAGGGCGGGAGACGCCGGGGGAGACATTCGCAGCCCCGCCTCAAACGCCAGGAGACCCGCAGGAGATGGGCCGGAGGACCTTTCGGAAAAACTCCCCGGTCGGGTACTCGTCATGGACGCCCAGGAGGCGGCCCGGCCCGGCCTGACGACCAGCGGGAAATCCTCGAACGGGTCTTTTGAAACGCCCCCGGCCCCAGACCCCCCTCAACGAAAGGGGACAAAAGCAGAGGCACTCTCCGTCGGGACGCCCGCGGGGGATATTTCGCAGAATACGCCCCTGTCCCTTCTCATGCAGCCCCCTCCGCCCTCCGGAGAACGCACGGACGATACCCCCCCGGAGATGGCCGGAGTACAAAGACCCGAGACGCGCACCCCCCTCCCCTCCCCCCCTGCGCCCACCCCGGAGCGGCCCGCCTTCGCGCCCGCTCCTAAGAAAGAGGGAGCGCCCGAAGCGGACCCTGCCGAAGCGGCTCGACCCGCCGAACCGGCGGCCATCAGGGCGGCGGTGGCAGAGGTGACCGGTGACCGCCCGGAGGAAGGGGTCAGAACCAGATCGCCCGAGGCGGTTGTAGAGGCAATCCGTGACCGCCCGGAGGAAGGGATCAGAACCCCAGCCCCGGCTCAGGAGACACCTGACGGAAAGGCGGAGAGACCGTCCGACAATCGGCCGGCGAACGCGCCGGTGACGGCCCGGAAAACCCCGGCCGTAGGGGCGATCGGGGATCGCTCACAGGAGGGTCACGGCCGGGAGGCGGGCCAGGCCACCGCAGTGTCGGTCAATCCTCCTGAAATGGGGATGGTCAGGCCCTCTGACATGAGGACGGACGGAAAGTCGGTGGGAAGTCCGTCGGGAAGCGCCGTCAGGCCCTCCGATGTCAGAACGGACGACCGACCTCCGGCCACGAAAGCCCCTCTCGAAACGCAGGGCCCGGTCCCTGAGAGGGCGGCGTCATTCGACAGAGAGGTCGAGCGCCCCGCCGGGCAGACCCGCTCAACCGGCGTCGAAAGGCCTGA
>CAYRZX010000312.1:0-8282 GCA_964428665.1 uncultured Gemmatimonas sp. | reverse complement strand
GCCGGAAGTTCCTCAGGACATCAGCAAGGTGGGTCTGCCGGAGAAGGAGTTCGAGGTCCACAAGTACAAGCTCAAGTTCAAGCCTGAGCTGTTCGCGGCCAACGCGGGGTTCGACACCTTCTACGGCGTCAGCGGCCTGGCGCAACTCTCCATCAGCGATATCCTGGGCAACCACCACGCCACCATTGCGACGGGTCTCAACTTTTCGCTGAAGGACAGCGATTTCTTCGCGCAGTACGCCTACCTGCGACGGCGGACGCACTACGCGGGGATGCTGTATCACACGAGGTATTTCTTTCTGACCAACAGCCAGCTGGCCGCAGACCGGCTGTATGGCCTGAACCTGCAGCTGGAGCGACCCTTCAACAAGTTCTCCCGCTTTGAACTGGGCGTCAGTCTGCTCAACATCAGCCGGGAGATCATCAGCAATCAATATCGGAGCCCGTTCATCCGGGGCGGGTTCTTCGCGGGCACGACGCGGGGGCTGTCAGGGCAGTCCCTTCCGACGAGGCGGGCCTACACGACCTCCCTGGCGCTGGTCAACGACAACACGCTGGGGGGGTTCTTCGGTCCCATCGACGGGCGGAGGTCCAGGCTGTCGCTAGAGCGCAGCTGGTATGGGCTGCAGTTCAGCACGGTGGAGCTGGACACGCGGCACTACTTCCGCGTGCTGAAGGACTATACCTTCGCGCTGCGCCTGGCGGGCGGGGCCAGCTACGGCCGGAACAAGCAGGTCTTCTTTTTGGGCGGGGTCAACAACGAGATCAACCCGCGCTTCGCCACCAACAGCCGGCTGAATGACCTCAACTCCGACGAGGTGTTCTTCTCCAAGTTCGTCTGGCCCTTGCGGGGTCTGGACCTGTTCGAGCAGGCCGGGGACACGTATCTGTTGGGCAACGCGGAGTTCCGGTTCCCCATCATCCGGGAGCTGGCTCTGGGCTGGCCTCTGCCGTTTTTGTTCCAGAACGTGGAGGGGTCGCTGTTTCTGGACATCGGGGGGGCGTTTGACCGGGCGAATTTCGACCCGTGGGACGCCCGCGACGGGGGGATCATCCTCAACGGGTTCAACCCCAGAAAGCGGGGGGGATTTGCCGCCGGGTATGGCCTGGGGGTGCGGGTGAACGTGGGTATCTTCCTGTTCCGATACGACCTGGCCTGGCCGACCGATCTGGCTCAGACGTTCGGCCCGAAGCAGTACTTCTCGGCGGATATCCAGGGGCTGTTCTAAAAGACAGACGCGGTTCATTTTTTCAGACACTCTCATCGTGGCAGGCGGTTCAGGAGCATCCTGGGCCGCCTGTTTGTTGAATAGGTCGCGGGTCACGGGTCACGAGTCCACTATGATTCCAATGCGTGCTCCGTCGTGCCACCTGATCGTTGCCGCCCTTCTGTTTACCCTGTCCCTGCCTTTTGATCGCGCCTGCGCGGAGTGGGGATGGTACTCCGGGGACGCCTGCGTCCGGGCGATGCGCGCCGACGGCCCCACCCTTTCAGAGCGCATTCAGGAGGGGATTGAGGGGGGACTGGACTGGCTCGTCGTCTTCTATCCGATCCAGGCCGGGGCCTTCAAGGGGCTCCCCGAGGTCGAGAGGTTCTATGAAACAGAGGACCGACGGATCACCCCGGTCCTCGGCCTCGGAGGAGAGGCGGGAAAGGGGGCCTGGGGCGAAGGGGTCGCCTTTGGCGTGGACCCTCGATCGCCCGTTCCGGCGGACAGCCTTCAATCGGCCATAGATTGGGCCGACGCCCACCAGGGCGTCTTCGTCTTCTCGCAGGCGGAGGGGCGGCTGGGGGAGTTGTGCAGTCGATGGCGGGGGGGCACGGCCTTCATCGGGCTGAGGGGGGTGCGCTGGGGCGCAGACTGCGAGGTCGGGGGGGCGTGGGACCGTCTGCTCAAGGGGGGACGGCGCATCTTTGTGGTGGGGACCAACGAGGCGCACCCGCTGGGGAAGGGCTCAAAGACCTACGTGTGGGCCAGGGGGAGCGGGCCGGGCGAGATCATCGAGGGGCTCAGGCGCGGCGGGGTCTACGTGTCCGAGCGGGACGGCATCCGGATGGACATGCGCGTGAATGGGGGGGGGATGGGGGCCTCGGTCCCGGTCGAAGGCTATGTGAATGTCCGTCTGTTTGCTTCGGCGCGCCATCCGATCAGCCGCATCGCCCTGGTCTGCGACGGCGCCGTGGTCTGGGAGGCGGCCCCCGGCTCGACGATGGTGGAGGAGCGGCTGCGCCTTCCCATCGGGGATGAGGGCTACGCCTATATCAGGCCCGTCGTGGAGAGCCAGGCAGGCGGCTATCGCGCCGTGGGAAATCCGGTCTTTCTGACGGGCCGGGAGGAGACGGAGGGCGTTTCGGAGGGGAATCCGGTCTCCGGGGGGCCTGCGCCGGAGGCCCTCTATCCGGCCGTGGAGGGGGCCCTGGAGGCCGCGGCGGCGCTTGCGCAGGGCTCCCGGAGGGTGGTCCTGGCCACGCTGTTGAGAGAGGCCCGGACGAGGGCGTTTGTGGCCCACGCCCTGCGCAATCGGGCGGAGCTGGTGTCTGACGACGTTCTGGAGGATCTCTTAGACGACCGGGACCCGGCCGTGCGTCTCGGCGCTGCGTACGCCTGCGTGGCGCGCGGGGGGGAGGGGCTTTCCGAGGTTCTGCTGGGTCTTCTGCTGGACAGGGACGCGGCGGTGCGCAGCTATGCGGCCCGGATGATCTTCCAGTCCCGCGCCCCGATCCCGGCGGGGAGCCTGCTGTCTTTTTTGTCCGACCGGGACCCGGCCGTGCGCCTCTTCCTGACCGAGGCGGTGGACGACCGGTCCGACGACCCGAACGTGATCGGCAGGCTCATCGAGATGATGGACGATCCTGACGCGGGCGTGTCCGACGCCGCCTCGGAGAAACTGGTCCGGCTGGGAGGGCGCCGCTACGGCGTGGTCGCCACCCTGTTGCAGGCCCTGCGGTCCGGGAACGCGAAGATGGCGGACCTGATCGGGGCCGTCGGAGACCGGCGCGCCCTGCCTGACCTGGAGGAGGTCTATACGAAGGCCCCCTACGGGGACCTGAGACGGCGCTGTTTTCTGGCCCTGGACCGGCTGGGGGCCCCGTACCTCGACCGGAAGCGGATCGCCGCGCGATGGACCTCCTCTCCGCCCCGGATCGACGGGGTCCTTTCGCCGGGCGAGTGGGATGGGGCCGCATCGCTGGAGGGGCTGGGATCAGATTACGACGGGACGCCGAGCGGCGCCGCCTTCACGGGCCGGTTGATGTGCGACGACAGGGCGATCTATGTGCTCTGGTCCAGGCCGGTTTCGAGGGCGGAGGAGCCTGTGAAGCGGCCTTTGGGCCGGGACGACCCGGCCATCTGGGGGGAGGACCGCCTGGAGATATCGTTCGATCCCGCAGGGGACAGGAAGGGGCGGCGGACGTTTGTGGTGAGCGCGTCAGGGGCGCAGCTCGAGGCGAGAAACGGCCACGCCGCGTGGGACGCCGCGTGGGAGGCGTCGGTGGGACGGTCCGGGAAGGTCTGGGTCGCGGAGTGCGCCATTCCGCTCAAGGGCCTCGACCTCGACGCGCCGGGCCAGACGCGCGCCGTCGGGTTCAACCTGTCGTGGGTGGACGTGTTTCCGCCGTCCAGGATCTCCTGGTCGATCACCTACGGGGCCCCTGAAAATCCCGCCCGGTTCGGGGATCTGGTTATCAGGGAGTAAAGCATTTACCAGGGACGGGAGACGATCCTGTGAATCGTCCGGGGTGGTGGAGAACGCAGAGAACGCAGAGAAAGAATGAAAAGTGAATGCATCGCTTGAGATACCCCTTTTCCCGCTGAACGTCGTTCTGTTTCCGGGGATGACGCTGCCGCTCCACATCTTCGAGGAGCGCTACAAGCTGATGATCAACGAGTGCCTCGAGGAGGAGTCGGAGTTCGGGGTCGTCTATGGGACGGACGAGCAGTTCGCGGAGGTCGGCTGCGCGGCCAGGGTGACCGAGGTGATCGAGCGGTTTCCCGACGGGCGGATGAACATCCTGACGAGGGGCACGAGGCGCTTTCGGGTCATCGAGAGCTTCGGCGATCCGTCCCTCCCCCCCGACACCAAGCCCTGTCTTTCGGCGGTCGCCGAGGCGTTCGAGGACGAGGACGCGGAGGCCGACCCGGAGGTCTTCGAGAGGGTGTCGCGGTTCTACGGCGAGGCGCTGCGCCTGACCGCCGGATGGCCGTCTGTCGAGGCCATCCGGCGCGTGACTCCGGACGCCCTGTCTTTCCTGGTGGCCACGCAGCTTGGCATGAGGCCTGAGGACAAACAGGCGGTCCTGGAGATGCGCTCGGTCAACGCCCGCCTCGAGCGCGTCGCGAACGTCCTGGAGCGCTCTCTCCCCGGCATCCGCGAGGTGAGGAGGAGGATCGGGGGGAATGGACATTTTGGGTAAAGCAGTGCTGAGTGCTGAGTGCCAGAAGAAAGTGCTGAGTGCTGAGTGCTGAGGAAATTCAAAAGCCTCTCAACTCAGGACTCAGGACTCAGGACTGTTTTTTGACTCAGGACTCGGAACTCAGGACTCAGGACTTTTCTTTGGGAGGAACTATGACCCGTGACCAAGCCTGGGCGTTGTTGAATGAGTACACGAAGGGGGAGGGGCTGATCAGACACGCCCTCTCCGTGGAGGCGGGGATGCGGGCCTACGCCCGGCGGCTGGGCGGAGATGAGGAGACGTGGGGGCTGACGGGGCTGTTGCACGACTTCGATTACGAGCGATGGCCCACCCCGCCCGACCATCCGCTCAAGGGGTCGGAGATCCTGCGAACGAAGGGGTGCCCGGAGGAGATCATCCGCGCCATTCAGTCGCACGCGAAGTACCTCCACGTGCCCCGGGAGAGCCCGATGGAAAAGGCGCTGTTCGCGGTGGACGAACTCGCGGGGATGATCACGGCCACGGCGCTCGTCCAGCCGTCGCGGCGGCTGGAGGGCCTTCAGGCGGCTTCGGTGCTGAAGAAGATGAAGAGCAAGGGGTTCGCCCGGTCGGTCAACCGGGAGGACATCGTGGAGGGGGCGGCGGACCTGGGGGTGGACCTGGAGGCGCACGTCGCCTTCGTGATCGAGGCCATGCAGGGGATCGCGACGCAGATAGGATTATGAGAAGATTCAAATGAACATCGTCGCCAACCAGAACCTGGCCGACCTGGACGACGAGACCCTTGTCCGGGGCGTTCGTGACCTGTTCAGGGTCTACCGGGGAGAGGCCCCGGCGCCGAAGGTGTGGGAGAAGATGGGGGTGGACGTGAAGGCCACGCTGCGGGCCTGGATGCTGGAGGCGGAGCGCCGGGGGCTCTACGAGGACCGGCCCGACGGCCGGCACTACACCCACCTCCCGAACGCCCGCGCCCGCATTGAGCGGGATAGCCGGGAGATCCGGGAGCGCCTGGAGAAGAGGTTGAGGGAGAAGCGGTGAAACGGGAGACGGCAGACGGGAGACGGCAGACGGCAGAGGTGAAAGACCACAGACCACGGGACCACAGACCACAAAAGCGTTAAGTCATGTGGTCTGTGGTCTGTGGTCTTGTGGTCCCGTTTGCCGTTTACCCGCGCCGCACCCGGACCCTGACGCCGAGGCGCATGGCCTCCTCGATGGCCAGGCAGGTCTCGACGGTCTGGACACCTTCGAGGAGGGGACAGACGGGCTGCCCGTCCTTCAGGATGCTCTCCACAAAGTCCGTCATCTCGTAGACCCACTCCGGCGAACCGCGGCCGTGCAGGGGGGTGACCGGCAGGGCCTCCGGGTTCCAGTCCGACGAGGTGTGCAGCCGGCCCTTGAGGGTCTGCTCCTCCCAGAAGCAGTCGATGGTCCCCGTTGCCCCGCAGACGCGGAGCGGGAGGCTGTAGGGCTGGACCACGGACCCGCTCTGAAAGACGTGGCCCAGGGCGCCCCCCCGGAAGCGGAGGACGGCGATGCGGGCGCGGTCCGTGAACTCCCCGGAGACCTCCTCCACGTCCCCGGCCATCCAGCGGAGGAGGTCCAGGGAGTGGTAGGAGATGCCCAGGCCGACGCTGGCGCGGGGGCTCCGGCCCCACGTCCTGCGGCTCGGGTATTCGTCGGGGTCGGGTTTGTGGGCGTATTCGGAGGAGAGGTAGAAGATTTCTCCCACGGCGCCGGACTCGACGATCTGTCTGGCGCGGGCGTAGGTCGGCCAGGACCGGCAGATATGCCCCGTGGCGGCCTTGAGGCCGGGATGCTCGAACAGGGCGACGCGGAGGGCGCGGCACTCCTCGTGGGAGGTGCACGCCGGGGTCTCGACCAGGACGTGCCGGCCCGACTGGAGGGCGGCGGTCACCATCTCCGCGTGGTGGTAGTGGGGAGTGCAGATGTCGAAGGCCTGGATTTCGCCGTCCTTCAGGGCGTCCTCGAACGCGCGGTAGACCTTTTTGACCTTCCAGACCTCGGACGCCTTAGCCGCCGAGGCGTCGGAGTGGGCGACGGCGGCGGCGACGCGGGCCTTTTCGGGGATGGCCGAGTAGCCCGCGAAGTGGTTCGAGGCCGTCCAGCCGGTGCCGACGAGACAGATGTTGACGCGATCCATGGCAGCGCCTCCTGAAGAAAAACGCAGAATGTAGAATGCAGAATGTAGAATGTAGAATGTAGAACGCCTCCATGATAACTCCCTTCCTCCCTGCTGTCAATCGTTTTATGGCCCGCCCCTGAAGCCCTCGTCCTGTCTCCCATAATCTTGTTGACATATCCGGGCGCCTTTCTTATCATACTTGGAAATCAAGGGGTTTAACCTTTTTAAAGGAAGGCGAACGGCGGCATGCCCCTGTTCATTCGCGAAGAGGAGGTCCTGCGCCTGCTGCCGATGGCCGACGCGCTGGCCTGCGTGGAGGAGGCGTTCCGGCTGCACGGCGAGGGGAGGGCGGTCAACAACCCCCGCACGCGCGTGCGCACGGAGGGGGCCACGCTGCACAGCATGGGTGGGGCCATCCCCTCTCTGAAGGCCCTCGGCTACAAGGCCTACACGACGGCGCGGGGCCGGGCGCAGTTCCATTTTTACCTGTATGACTGCGAGTCGGGGGAGTTGCTGGCGATGATCCAGGCGAGCCATCTTGGCCAGATCCGGACCGGCGCCGCGTCGGGCGTGGCCACGAGGCACATGGCCCGGCGGGACGCGAGGGCGCTGGGCGTGATCGGGACGGGGTTTCAGGCCGTGGCGCAGGTGGAGGCCGTCTGCGCGGTCCGGCCCATCGAGCGCGTGATGGTCTTCGGCAGACGCGCGGAGCGGCGGCGCGCCTTCTGCGAGGAGATGACCCGCAGGCTGGGCGGCCTTCCGGTCCATCCGGCGGAGGGGCCGGAGGAGGTGGCGCGGGAGGCGGACGTGCTCGTGACGATCACCTCGTCCCGTGAACCGGTGTTTGACGGGGGACAGTTGAAGGCGGGGACGCACGTCAACGCCGCCGGGTCCAACAGCCTTCTGAGGCGGGAGATCGACGACGAGACGGTGCGGCGGAGCGGGCTGATCGCCGTGGACGACCGGGAGCAGGCGAAGGCGGAGTGCGGGGACCTGTTCGGCCCCATCCAGCGCGGGGCCCTCTCGTGGGAGGCGGTCCGCGAGCTGGGCGAGGTCGTGGCCGGGCGGTCGCCGGGGCGCCGGGACGACTCGGAGATCACGCTGTTCGAGTCGCAGGGCCTGGCCGTCGAAGACGTGGCCGTCGGCCTGCACGTCTACCGCCGGGCGAAGGAGGAGGGGGTCGGCACAGAGGTCGCGCTGTGAGGAGGTCAGAACCTATCGCGGAGGAGTTCTCTCATGAAGAAGGTCGAGGCTTTTATCCGGCCCTCAAAGTTAGACGACGTCAAGGCCGCCCTGACCGCCGTCCACATCGTCGGCATGTCCGTGACCGAGGTGCGGGGTTTCGGCCGGCAGCGGGGGCACACCGAGATCTACCGGGGGGCCGAATACAAGGTCGATTTCATGCCCAAGATCAAGCTGGAGGTGGTGGTGCGGGAGGAGGACCTGGAGCAGGTCATCGAGGCGGTCATGGGCGCGGCCAAGACGGGCCAGATCGGGGACGGCAAGATCTTCGTGCTCCCCGTGGAGCAGGCGGTCCGCATCCGCACGGGGGACACCGGGGAAGAGGCGCTGATATGAGGCGTGAGGCGTGAGGCAAGAGGCGTAAGGCAAGAGGCGTGAGGCAAGAGAGCAGGTGGCACGTATATGCCCTGGTCGCGATCCTGGTCGTGGGGGCGGTTGTCCGGGTGGCCGGGATCGGGTTCGGGCTGCCCAACACTATGACGAGACCGGATGAGACGCTTAG
>CAYRZX010000311.1:0-8337 GCA_964428665.1 uncultured Gemmatimonas sp. | reverse complement strand
GGGGGATCAACAGGACCACAGGACCACAGGACCACAGGACCAATGCAAAAGCCTTGTGGTCTTGTGGTCTTGTGGTCTTGTGGTCTTACCTGTACACCGCCTGAATCAGCGCCTTGATGTAGCCATTGGCAAAGGCGTGCCCGGCCCTGGCCTGCGGGTCGTTCGGGATGCCGGGGGTGTGGTCCATCATGATCGGGCCGTCGTAGCCCACCTCCCTGTAGGCCTGCATGGCCCGCAGCATGTCCATGTCCCCCTCGTCGATGAACACCTCCTGAAAATTGTAAGGCGTCCCCCGGATGTTCCGGAAGTGCACGAACACGATCTTGTCCTGCCCCCCGATCCTCTGGATCGCCTTCACCACATCCTCCCCCATCTCCGCCACGCACCCCTGGCAGAACAGCATGCCGTTGGCCCGGCTGGGGGCCAGGCCGAACGCCCGCTCGAAGTTCGCCAGGCTCACCATGATGCGCGCCGCGCCCCCCAGCGGGTCCGGGACCGGCGGGTCGTCCGGGTGCAGCGCGATCCGCACCCCCGCCTCCTCCGCCACCGGCGCCACCCGCTTCAGAAAGTACTCCAGATTCTCCCACAGCCGCTCCGCGCTGATGGCCTTGTCCGGGTGGTGAGGCGCATTCTTCTTGAACGCCTCATAGTCGAACGTGCTGAACCGGGCCCCGCCCCGGCCCACCGTCGAGGGCGAGCGGAAGTGACTGATCGCGTAGAACGTCGTGGCCGTGGCCGGCACCCCTGCCCTGCCGATGGCCCTCAGCACCCGGCGCCACCCCTCGATCTGCTCGTCCCGCCCCGGCAGCCCGTGGATGATCTTGTCGCGGGGGACGCTGTGCGAATGGAGCACGGCCAGCTCCAGCCCATGTTCCTCCACGAACCGCTTCAGCCGCCTGAAGTCGTCCGTGGGGTCCCTCCCGTCGGCCATCTCCGCCGGGACGTGGACCAGCAGGCACTCCACGCCGATGGCCTTGTAGAAGTTCAGGTTGTCCGGGTTCACGTCGTTCCAGGGGATTTGGTCCAGCAGTTTCACGGCAAGCCCTCCGGTTAAAAAATAGTCCTGAGTCCTGAGTTCCGAGTCCTGAGTAAAGGCAAAATCTCTGTTCTTTGCTTTTACTCAGCACTCAGCACTCAGCACTCAGCACTTTCTTCTGGCACTCAGCACTCAGCACTCAGCACTTTTATTTCAGGATTTCCCTCAACCGCCTCGCGATCACCTTCTCATCCCCCTCCCGCAGCATATGGGGGTTCACCGTCACCCCGTCCGGCGAGGCGCTCACCTCGATACGGGGCTCCCCCTCCCGGAGCTGCTCGGCGATGGCCCTGGGCTCCATCCGGTCCGAGGCGACGCGGGCCACCGGGATCTGCCCGGTCCGGTCCAGGACGCGCTCCGCGCGCACGCCCGGCAGCCCGTACACGACCTCCACGAGGTGGTCCACCTGCGCCTCCCAGCGCCGGCGCTCGGCGTCGTGGTCCAGCCTCACGAACCGCTCCACCGCCGCCACGACCCCGGCGATCTCCTCCTTCCCCACCTTCATCGGCCTCCCGATCCCGCTGTTCGGGTTCCCGTTCAGCCGGCACGCCTCGATCAGGTCCCGCCTGCCCAGCACCAGGCCGCTCGCCTGCGGCCCCCGCAGGCCCTTTCCGCCGCTGAAGATGACCAGGTCCGCCCCCGCCTTTAGAAAGGCCGTCAGGTTGGACATGGGCGGGAGCTCCGCCGCCGCGTCCACCACGATCCGCACGCCCCCCTCGTGCGCGATCTGGACCGCCTCCAGCAGCGGCACGGAGTCAACCTTCGAGTAGGCCATGAAGAACATCACCGCCGCAGTCCTGGGGCCGATCCCCCCCCGCAGCGCCCCCGCCGTGGGCGCCACCTCCACCATCCGCGCCCCCCCCACCCGCAGGGCCTGCTCCCACCCCGTGCGGTGCGACCGCTGGATCACGAACTCCGTCCTGAGCCCGTCCCCCTCCGGCAGCCTTCGGATCTTCTCCGGGTCGCTCCCCGCGATGCAGGCCGCCGCGGCCACGGCCAGCCCCCCGGCGGCGCCGGACGACACATAGGCCGCCTCCACGCCCAGCAGCTCCGCGATCCGCCTCCCGGCCGCGACGTGCAGCTCGTTGAGGTCCACGTACTGCTCCGAGGCCGCCGCCATCGCCCGCAGCACCTCCGGCGGCATCAGCGACCCGCCCAGCCGCGTCACCGTGCCCACCGCGTTGATCAGCGGCCGGATGCCGAGACTGCTGTATACATCCATTGAGATTACCTCCCGCGAAAGACCCTTTACGCGGCGATGAATCGCCACGCTACAACAGCACAAACCCCTTCCCCTCACCCCTTGCGCGGGGATGAATCCCCGCGCCCGATCTCATCCGCCTTGCCTCTCTTTGTACACCAGCGGAACCCTGACTGTGAACGTGCTCCCCTTCCCCACCTCGCTCGCCACGCAGATCGTCCCTCCCAGCAGCTCCGTCAGCTTCTTCGTGATCGCCAGCCCCAGCCCCGTGCCCTTCTGGGTCTGATGAGCCCCCGCCACCTGACGGAACTCCTCGAAGATCAGCCCCAGAGAATCGGCAGGTATACCGACCCCTGTGTCGGACACGGCGATCTCCAGGAAACCATCCTCTGACGGACGACCGACGACGGACGACGGCGGACCGGATATCGAAGGCGGCGGTCGGCGGTCGGCGGTCGGCGGTCGCGCCACTCGCACCTTGACTTCCCCACTTTCCGTAAACTTGAGCGCATTGCTCAGGAGGTTGATCACGATCTGTCGCAGCCGGGCCTCGTCCGTGTGGGCCTCTCCGACGCCGTCGGTGACCTCGTAGTTGAGCGCCACGCCCGGCCTGACCAGCGGGTTGACGGTGGAGCAGCAGGAGGCGATCAGCCCCTTCACATCGAACGGCGCGGGCTTGACCTCCACCCGGCCCGCCTCGACCTTCGACAGGTCCAATATGTCGTTGATCAGGCTCAACAGGTGGTCTGAAGCCTGCTGGACCTTCACCAGGTTCTCCCTCTGGCGCTCGGAGAGCCGGTCCCCCTCCCGGCGCAGGACCAGCCGGGTGAACCCGATGATGGCGTTCATCGGCGTGCGCAACTCGTGGGACATGCTGGCCAGAAACCGCGACTTCCGCTCCGTCCCCTCCTGGACCTGCGCGTTGGCCTTTTCGAGGTCTTCGGTCTTCTGCTGGAGCTCCCGGTTGAGCCCGAACAGTCCCTTGTTCGCCGAGGAGAGCGCCGCGTTGGCCTCCCTGAGCTTCCGGTCCCGGATCACGATGCGGGACGCCTGGAAGCCGGTGATCCCCACAAACGCGAGGACCAGGCCGATGAACCAGGGCTCCTGCCAGACCGGCGGTACCACTGTGAACGTCACCGCGGCGGACGTCGGGTCCTCGTTGAAATCACGGTCGCGGGCCTTGACTTCGAAGGTATGCCTGCCGCTTGGGAGCTCGAAGAAGGTCTTGTGCGTGTCCTTCGAAAACGGCGACCATTCTCCGCCGTCGAGACGGTGGGAGTACTGGACCTCCGCATCAGCAGCGGAAAACCATGGATCCACACCGACCCACGACAAAACAGTGTTGCCAGGCTGGGAGACTCTGTCCAGGGAGACATTCAGCCGGGTTTCCGGTGGAAGCGTATCCGGCTCGTAGCGAACAGCACGCAAGGGAGGGAAACCTCTTGGCCGGGAAGCACCTGGCTTGTCGCGGAGCCACCATCGCGATGTGGCACTGTTCCAGACAGCGCCGTCCCGTGATTGCTGGAGAAGAATTGCAACTGCATCGCTCATAGCGGGGAGGGTATGAGAAGTCCAGGTCCTTCCTCCTCTTGCGGGGGATGCCTTGAACCGACTGACGCCTCCCTCTGTTGCCACCCAGATGCTGGAGTCCTTTGTCTGGAGAATCCCGCCGAGTCGGGTGACGCTGTTGCTTGCAAGCCCATCCCGCACGTCGTAGCGGGTCCAGTTCCTCCCGTCATACCGGAATACGCCGTAGGCCCGGCTCCCGACCCACAGATCACCGTCCGGAGCCGTGTAGAGGACGTGGGTCCACGAAGCCGCCAGCTCCTCAGGCTCCGTGGCGACGGTCCACTTTTCTCCGTCAAAACGACGCAGGTCGCCTCCTCCCAGCCAGATGGCGCCATCGGCGGACTGGCCAATCCCATAGGCGTACCACGCGACGTCGGGAGGGGTATGATGCGTCCATCCGCGTTCATTGTACCTGAGAACCCCGCCCAGATATCCTCGCTCGCGGAATTTATCCGTGTCCTGTCCTGCGCCGAACCAGAGGCTGCCGTCCGCCGCCTCGTAGACCACACCCGGCTCGACGCCCCACGAGAGACGGGGGTGTGTCTGCAAGTGCCATCTCTTGCCATCAAAGCGAGCGGTCGCCGCGTTGAAGTGGTGAGAACCGGCAGCCCAGAGCACCCCTTGCCGCGTGCTGATGAGCCGGTATGGAGCCGCCATCAGACCGTCTTCCGTGCCGTGGCGGGTCCACGTCCTGCCATCGTAGGACACAACGCCGTCATCATTTGAGATGAACCACTGCGCTCCGTCAGGAGTGCCACACTGAAAGGTCAGTCCCTCATAGGTTGTCCAATGGGATGTCCGATAGTCCAGGCGCGCAGCCTCCTGGCCGAGTCCCGCAATCCAGACCGCGCCATCCGATGCCTCCAGGAGCCGAGGACGGTGCCATGGAATCCGTTGAAAAAGTCCACCATATGCCGTCCACGTTGTATCTCTCAGCACAACGGGTACAGGTTCTCTACCAATCCATAGAGCACCATCCTGGGTCTCGAGGATTGAAGTGTCTATATAGCGACGAGGGATGCTGGTCCAGCGTTTCCCGTCGAACCGGTTGATTCCGGAGGTGATGGTTTCGGATATCGTCCAGACGCTTCCATCTCGAGTCTGGGCAATGCGTGGCCGAAGTCCCACCTCAAGACCGTCGGCCTCCGTGAAAATGCTCCAGGCATCTTCGTCAGCCAGAGGGGCCCGAAGGTCACAGCGGATGATCTCACCTTGGTACAGTCCGAACCATATCGCCCCATCCCAACCCTCGCAGACATCGAAAACATTGAAGTTACGGTAGGACTCTCCCACCTGCTCACAAATGAGCGTTACCTCGAACGGCTCCGAATCCCTCTGCCGCTGAACAGTCAGGCTCATGGTAGTTGCAGCAGGTCCGTCCAGCGCCCCGGCCACAGCCCCGGTCACAGGCTGACCATTCAGAGCAACGATGCGGTCTCCCACCTTCAGGCCCGCCGCCTCTCCCGACCCCCCCGGCGCCAGCGCATAGATATATTTCGGAACCTTTTCTCCAGCTCCTACCGGCACTATAGCCACTCCGATCCCTTCCCCATAGGGACGTGCAGGGACCGCCGCGTCCGGCACGATGGAGAGTCGCACATCAGGCGCAAGGACTCGCAGGGCATTCCCCATGTCCTTTGTCGTGAACAGCGTCGTATCTCCCTGTCCGATCCGCAGCGCGCCCCACATGGTTCCTGCCCACAGGCTCCCGTCCCGCGCTTCCATCAGATCAAAGACAGACCAGGGCAGAGCTTGCCCTGAGCTTGTCGAAGGGTCCCCCTCCGGCGGAAAGACGCGGGTCCACTTCCCCTCCCTGAACTGGCTGATGCCCATTGGGGTACCCGCGTAAACGCTCCCATCCCGCGTCGCGCACAGGACGTTTACCGGTGCGCCGTACAGCCCGTCCTTCTCCGTGTAGGCCGACCACTTCACACCGTCGTAGCGACGCGCGCCGTCGTCCACCCCGAACCACATGGCCTTGTCTTTGGCTTCGGCCATGCAGCGCAGGCCCAGGCCGTTCAGCTCCGGGAAAGCCCGCCAGCGCCAGGGCTCCAGAACGGGGTCAGGGTGGACGGGCGTATAAGGGCGGACGGCAAAGGCGGGGGAATTGCAAATTGAAAATTGAAGAATACAAATTGCAAAGAGACCCAACCCCCTAACCCCCTTCCCCGCAGGGGAAGGGGGAACAGGCATGTCTTCTCCCCTCTCCCCTCGGGGGAGGGGATGGGGGAGGGGTCTCCCCTCTCCTTCAGGAGAGGGGCCGGGGGAGAGGTCTAGGACGACAGGGTTCATCATGGCAACCCCCTTGCCGGAAGCACGGCTTCCAGCAACAAAGGCGCAAGCATGGCTTGCGCACTCCCAAAAAACCGCCCTACCTGCAACGCCGCTAAGATAGTCATCCCGCCCCCCATTGTCAACCCCTGAAACGTCTTTCATCAGGGTCATTCAGTTCTCCCTTTTCGGGGGTCACCCTGAGCGCAGCGAAGGGTCTCTTTCCGCTCAAGGCGAGATTCTTCGCTCCCTTCGGTCGCTCAGAATGACATCAGGGTGGAAAACTGAATGGACCTGCGTCTTTCATGTTGACCGGCGCAGACCGTTTGCGTATTTTCCTTTTGGTCACCGACCTTTTGCCCGACCTCAAGGAGGGAGGACACCTTGAACGACACGACCTGGATCGCCCGCATCCGCCCCGATCACCCCAGGCTCTTCTTCAACGCCGGGACCTGGCCTGCGGTGAGGGAGCGCGCCCTGACCGTCTGCCGAAGCCACTATGAAAAAGTCCAAGCCTACGCCGACGGCCCTCCGCCCGAGCGGGAGTGGTCCCTCATCCACCGCCCCGCCCCCCTGCCCGGCGCCAGCGTCGAAATCCGCGACTGGGGCCAGCAGCTCTTCTGTTCGGCCTTTGTCCACCGGATGGCGCCCGACCCCCGGCGTCTCGCGGACATCAAGGGGAAGTTGCGCGCCAGCGCGGAGTACTACCACGCCTGCTTCGATCAGGGCCAGTCCGTGAACTGGTACGCCCAGAGCCGCATCGGAAGCCTCGCCGCCCTCGACTGGCTGTGGGACGACTTCACCCCCGACGAGCGCCGGGAGATCGGCCTGCGCCTGCTCAGTCACGTCGAGCAGGCCCTCGACAAGCCGGACATCGTCCGCCGCAACAACGGGGACTACAGGAGCGGCCTCTACGGCGACCCCTGCCTCGCCTGGTATGCCGGACTGACCTTCCACAACGAAGGCATCGACGACGAGCGGGCACTGCGGTTCCTCCGCCGGGGCTACGACGACCATATCAGGCTCCTCACCCACCGCGCCGCGGCCTCCGGCGACGACGGCGGCGAGGCCTCCCCCACCCTGGGCTACTCCTTCGGCGAGTACCCCACGACCCAGTGGAATTTCTTTTACACTTATCAATCCGCCACCGGCCGGGACATCGCCCCGAAATGGCCCCACGCGGCCACGATGACCAACTACGTCATCTGGAACTGGCTCCCCGGCGGCCTGGAGTTCGGCTACGGCGACACCCCGCACGTCACGAACGCCCTCCCCCTGAACTGGCTCTACACCCACGCGTCGCACATCATGAGCCTCTACGGCCAGACCCATCCCGAGTGGGCCGCCCTGGCGCACCACATCCGGGACCAGATCGACGGCGATTTTCGCCCGAACGCCTGGCCCATCCACCCCTTCCTCCTGTCCGGCCTGGAGAAGGCGCCCCCCCCACAGGACCCCGGCGTCCTCCCCCCTGCCCGTCACTTCGAGAACATGGGCCAGGTCTTCATGCGCTCCGGGAGCGGCCCCGACGACACCTACGCCCTGTTCGTGTGCGGCGGCATCCTGGGCGGCCAGCACCGCCACTACGACGCGACCCACTTCACCATTTACAAGAAGGGCTTTCTAACCCTGGACAGCGGCACCCGGCAGGGCAACACCGACAACCTCCAGAACTACTTCGCCCAGACCGTCGCCCACAACTGCGTCCTTATCAAAATGCCCGGTGAGCCCCCCTCCCGCTACTGGAACGGCGAGGTCTTCGGCCAGGCCGGCGGCCAGAGCAGCCACGAAGGCTCTCAGGTCCTCGCCTTCGAGACCGGCCCCCACTTCACCTACGTCGCCGGGGACGCCACCTCGACCTACAGCAACGAAAAATGCAGCCTGATGGCCCGCCAGCTCCTCTTCATCCCACCCGACCACTTCGTCGTCTTCGACCGCGTGACCTCCACGAAGGCCGACTACGCCAAGACCTGGCTCCTGCACCACGCGAACGAACCCGCGCTGGACGGAAAGACCTGGCGCTCCGACCAGGGCCGGGGCAGAATCTTCGCCCGGACCCTCCTGCCGCGCGATGCCCTCCTCGAAAAAGTGGGCGGTCCGGGCAAGGAGTTCCTCGCCGACGGCGTGAACTACCCCATCGACGCCGGCCCCTCGCAGTACATCAGAGAGAGAAAATATCAGATCTACAAGATGGACTACGACGAAGTCCCGGAGCTGATGGGCCGCTGGCGGATGGAGGTCCGCCCCGGCTCGCCCCGCG
>CAYRZX010000310.1:4034-8366 GCA_964428665.1 uncultured Gemmatimonas sp. | reverse complement strand
CGGATGCAGGAGAGGTAGTGGCCCAGGGCCGGCTCCTCGCCGGCGTTCTCCTCGCCCAGGAACTCGAGGACGCGCGGGCTGCGGGCCTGAGGGTCGGTCACGACCCTGCCCCGGATGCCCTGGCGGGCGAGGGCCTTCTGGTGCCTTTCGAGTTCGGCGGGGGAGACGCCTTCGACGTCGATGCGGAGGCCCTGCCGGGCGCGAAACGCGGGGGTCTTCCGGTAGACCAGCCCTCCTCGGTCTCCGGAGAAGCTGAGGTCGAACTCGACGAGGGCGTCCATGCGCCTGATCCACTCGGCCTTGACCCGGACCAGGAGGCCGGTGTCGAAGGAGAGGCGGGCGTCGTAGAGGTCAGGGGTGTAGCGGAGGACGCGGCGCTGGGAGGCGGCGCAGACCGAGACGACGTCGGCGGGGTGGAAGTACCAGCGAAGGAGGTCGACCACGTGGCTGAGGAGGAAGTGGGCGGTGGAGGAGCCTGAGGCCCACTCCCGGCTCCGGCCGCCCCACATGGCGGTCGGGACGCTGATGTTGTCGTCCAGGCGCACGTCGCCGTAGGCGGGCCTGCCGAGCAGGCCGTGGCGGATGGCGTATCGGGCCGCGCGGTCCAGGGGGCTGAACCGGTTGGGGAAGAGGATGTAGAGGGCGGCCCCGGCCCTGTCGACGGCGTCGCGCATGCGGCGGGCGTCGGTCAGGGTCGTGGCCATCGGCTTTTCAGTGAGGATGTTCGAGACGCCGGCCCGCGCGGCGGCCACGACGGGGTCGCGGTGGAGGGGGTCGGGGGTGGCGACGATGACCAGGTCGAGGTCCTCCTTCCGGAGCATGGCCCGGTAGTCGTCGTAGCAGGTCGCGCCGGTCTCGGAGGCGACGGCGCGGCCGGCCTGCGGGCGGGGGTCGGCGACGGCCCTGAGGCGGGCGTCGGGGTGACGGCTGACGTAGCGGGCATGCCGGCCTCCAAGGAGGCCCACGCCGATGACGCCGACGTTGAGGGGACTCGGGGACTTTTTTGGCATGATTTTTCTCCTTTTATGAGCGACAAGAGAGGAAGAAGGCTGGTTCCTGGCGGTACATAAACTGTGTAGACGAAGATGTCAACTCCTTTTTTACACGTGATGCCGTGAACGCCCTGAACGTCTCCCGCGTGGCCCGGCGGGGGGCCTTTCTGGGGGGCATCACCTCGGAGGTCCGGTCGCGGGCGGCGGCCCTGCTCCGGCGGGCGACCGGGACGGCCCTGGACGTGGGGTGCGGCAACGCCTTGCTGTTCGCCGAGGTGGGGGGCGGAACGGCCCTCCGGCGCGTGGGGCTGGACGGAGACCTCGCCCTGCTCCGGGAGGGGCGCGGGGTGCTGGCGGACAACGGGGCGTCGGGGGCGCGCCTGGTGAGGGGGGATGCCTTTCGTCCCCCTTTTCGGGCCGGCGTGGCGGACGAGGTCCTGCTGCTCAACACGCTGGTGAACCTCCCGTCGGACGACCTTTCGGAGGGGCTGCTCAGGGCGCTCATGGAGGTCTGCAGGCCCGGCGGCCGGCTGATCTTCGACATCCGCAACGGATGGAACCCCATCCTGCGGGCGCGCTATGCGCTTCACAACCTGAGAACGGATTTCACGACGCGGACGCACAGCCTCGCGCGGATGCGCCGCCTCTGCGCGGCGAACGGGTTTGAGGTCGTGCGGGCGGAGCCGGTTGGGCCCCGGTGGATGGCGTGGGCGTACGTGATCGAAGCAGTGAGACGTGAGACGTGAGACGTGAGACGGCCCTCTCCCCGCCTCGCTTTGCTCGGCTTCCCCTCTCCCATAAATGGGAGAGGGGTAGGGACGCGGGTCGCGACCTCATGGGAGCGACTGGCGGGGTGGAACGCAGTGAGCCGGGGTGAGGGCCTGACCCTCGACCTCTGACTCCCAATTTCATGCGACTTCTGATCCCTTCCACCGGAACTCCTGTCTCTCTCCTCGACCTGCTGCGCGCGTGTCTGCCCGTGGGGGGGGAGAGGGAGTTTGAGGAGGCGTTCTGCCGATGGGTCGGCTCGCCCTGGTGCCGGTTCGTCAACTCCGGCACGGCGGCGCTCTACCTGATCCTGAAGGCCCTGCGGGCGCTCCGGCCCGACCGGGACGAGGTCCTGCTGCCGGCCTACACGGCCCCGTCACTGATCCTGCCGATCCGGCGGGCCGGGCTGAGGCCCGTTCTGTGCGACGTGGACCTGGGGACGTTCAACGCGGACCTGGAGGACGCCGAGGCCCGTCTCACGGCCCGGACGCTGGCCCTGCTCGCGATCCCGATGTTCGGGCTGCCGTGCGACGCGGCGAAGGCCGGGCGGATGGCCGGGAGACACGGGGCCTTTCTGGTCGAGGACGCGGCCTCCGCGATGGGGTCCCGGATGGACGGCCGGATGGCGGGCACGTGGGGGGACGCGGGGTTCATCAGCCTCAACCGGGGGAAGAACCTCTCGACGGTGTCAGGAGGGGTTATTCTGACGGATCGGGAGGAGGTCCAGCGGGCTGTGACGGAGGAGTGGGGGGCTTTTCCCGCTCCCTCGCGCCTGGCGGAGGTCCGGCTGCGGGGCAAGGCATTCGCGCTGGCGCTGGCGGTGCGGCCGTTCTGGTACACGCTGCTCCACGGGGCGATCGCCCGCTTCAAATACACGACCCTGCACGCGGACTTCGAGGCGCTCCGCTACACCGATTTCCAGGCGCGGCTGGGGGTCTCTCTGCTCCGCCGCGCCGAAACCTTCTTGACGCAACGGTATAAAAACGGCATATTGTTGTACGATCTGCTCGCTCAGACGGAGGGGATCGCGCTGCCTCGCCTTCTCCCGCGGGTACACGCGGTTTTCAATCAGTTTCCTGTCCTCCTGCCCGACCAGGAGACGCGGGACGCGGCGCATCGGGCCGCGCTGAGCGCCGGGGTGGAGGCGACGACGCTCTACCCGGAGCCGATTCACCGGCTCTACGGCGATCTGGTCTCTGGTCTGGACCCCGATCCCTTTCCAAAGGCCACGGCCATGTCCCGCCGGCTCCTGCTCCTCCCGACCCATCCGCTGGCCGGGGAGGACCGGCTGAGAGAGGCGGCGGAGGCAATAAAAAAAGTGCTGAGCAATGAGTGCTGAGTGAAAAACAAGAATCCAGAATCCAGAATCCAGAAGAAAAGCAAAACCGGTTCTCATTCTGGATTCTGAATTCTGACTTCTGTATTCTGCCTTTGAGGTTCCCATGATCGCCCGAAGGAACATCGCCAAGATGGCGCAGAAGGCGCTTTCGGACCCCGGCTACGCCTGGCAGGCGTTCCACAAGCGCCTGCGGTCTGCGCTTTCGTACCACCTCTACGACGGGCGCAGCGCCTGGCCGGAGACGATCTCGCTGTTTCTGACTTACAAGTGCAACCTGACGTGCTACATGTGCGGCCAGTGGGGGGACGCCGGGGCGTTCAAGGCGTTCGAAGACGAGGTCCTGCGGCAGCGGCTGTCCAAAGAGGAGATCTGCGCCTTCATCGACGACGTGGCCTCCTTCCGGCCCAACATCACGCTGTTCGGGGGGGAGCCGATGCTCTACAAGGGGTGGACGGACATCGTGGCGCACATCAAGCGCCGGAGGATGCGCTGCAACATGGTGACGAACGGGACGCTGATGGACGTGTACGCCGGGGCCATCGTGGAGGCGGGCCTGGACGAGATCATCCTGTCCATCGACGGGCCGGAGGAGGTCCACGACCGGACGCGGGGCGCTGCGGGGACGTTCGCCAGCATCCTGCGCGGGGTGCGGGCGGTGGCCGACGCCAAGGCCCGGCGGGGGGCGCGGCATCCGATCATCCACGTCAACTGCACGATCACGGAGGAGAACTATCGGGACCTGGACGGGATCGTGAGCGTGGCCGAGGAGATGGGGGTCAACGGTCTCAACTTCCACCACCTCCTGTTCATCAATCAGGAGATGTACGATCAGCACGACGCCATCTTCCAGGCCCGGTTCGGGCAGTCCACCCCGGACTGGAAGGGGTTTGTGTGGGACCACCTGCCCAGGATCGACCCGGAGGTCCTGATCGCACAGGTCGAGAAGGTGGCGGGGCGGAGGTCGCCGGTGGCCGTGTCGGTCTACCCCAACTTCGTGCCGGAGGAGGTGCGGGACTACTACACGGGGTTCGAGTTCACGTCGAAGAGCTACAAGAACCGGTGCATGAGCCTCTGGATGGCGGCCTGGGTGTTCCCCGACGGGCAGGTGCGGCCTTACCACACTATGAACTTTTCCCCCGGCAACATCCGCGAACAGAGCTTCCGGGAGATCTGGAACAACGACCGCTACCGGGACTACCGGAGGGAGATCAAGAGGAGGAAGCGGTTCCCGGT
>CAYRZX010000310.1:0-3934 GCA_964428665.1 uncultured Gemmatimonas sp. | reverse complement strand
GTATCAGCGCGTCCCGGCGGCGATCCACCTGCACACGGCCTTCAGCACGGGCGTCTACTCCCCGGAGGAGCTGATCGAGATCGCCCACGCCGCAGGCGTGCGCGTGGCCATCGTGACGGATCACGACACGATGCGGTTCGACTACGGCCTGCCCCTGATGCCCTACCTGACGGGCCGGATGGGGGGCTACCTGCTGGAGCGGCCGTCGATCCTCAAGCTGGGCGCTCGCGCCTACCTCTCCCGCCTGGCGGAGGTCGGAGAGAGCTACCCGGGGATGGTGATCCTGCCCGGCGTGGAGGCGATCCCGTTTTTTTACTGGGAGGGGAGCCCGTGGGGGGGCGATCTGACGCTGCGGCGGGGCAACGAACACGTCCTGGTGATCGGCCTGGAGCGGCCGGAGGCGTTCGAGGCCCTGCCGTCGGTGGGGCACAGGACCTTCCCCGGATCTCCCATCGCCTCGGTCCTGAGCCTCTGGCCTCTGGCCCTCGCCTTTTTAGGCTATCGTCTTTACAGGGCGGGCGGCGGGCGCTTCCGCACGCCCGGGCTGGTCTGCTTCGGCGTGGCAGGGCTCTTCCTGGCCCAGAACCTGCCCTTCCGGTTTCCCAGATATGACCCCTACCACGGTGACCAGGGTATTCGTCCCTTTCAGGACCTGATCGACTACGCGAACGCGCAGGGGGCGCTCACCTTCTGGGCGCACCCGGAGCAGGACCGGGACGAGAAGGTCTCTGCCGGTTTCCCGGTCCTGGAGAGCCTGACGGGCATCCGGATGAGGACCCTGCCCTACCACGAGGACCTCCTGAGGGCAAGGCGCTACACGGGCATCGCGGTGTTCGCAGAGGGGCTGAGGCACGTCATCCCGCCCGGGGGCGTGTGGGACCGGGTCTTGGTGGAGTACCTCGAAGGACGCCGGGAGGGGCCGGCCTGGGGCATCGGGGAGGTGGACTTCAAGGACCCGTCCTTTCCGATCACGAGCACGCTCACGTTTCTGTTTGTCAAGGATGTGTCCAAAGCCTCTGTGCTGGAGGCCCTCCGGAAGGGGCGGGCCTACGCCGTGCACGGCCCGCGCGTTCAGGACATCGCCCTGGAGTCGTTCACGGTCGAGGCCGGCGACGGGGTCGCCGGGATGGGGGAGGAGGTCGAGGTGAGCGCCTCGCCCCGCCTCCGGTTCCGGACGGTCTGCGCGGACACGGCGAGGGGGAATGTCACAGAGGTCCGGGTCATCCGAAACGGGTTCGAGGTCCACAAGGACCGGCGCGTCGGGAAGGAGATCGACTGGGCCTTCGAAGACGCGTCGCTCAAGCCGGGCGACCGGGCCTACTACCGGCTGGAGGTGGAATACCGGACCAACCGCATCGCCACGAATCCGATCTTTGTGACGCACAGGTAAAGTCTGCGCAAGATACGCATCCTGCACATCATCACCGGCATGGACCGGAGCGGGGCCCCGCTGGCCGTGTGGAACGTGATCCGGCGGCTCTCTCCGTCCTGCTACGAGGTCTGCGTGGCCACGGGGCCGGCGGACGACCCGGCGCAGGACCTGACAGAGGAGGTGGCTGCGTCGGGGGTGCCGGTCTTCCGCGTGCCGTCCCTGCGGCGGGAGGTGGATGCGGTCCGGGACGTGGCGGCGCTCGGGCAGTTGATGCGGATCATCGGAAAGGACCGCTACGACCTGGTCCACTGTCATCGGGCCAAGGCCGGCTTCCTGGGCCGCCTGGCCGCGCGGCTGTGCGGGGTGAGGGGCGTGGTCTACACGCCGCACGGCAACGTGCTGGAGGGGTATTTCGGCCCGGCGGCGACCTGGTTGTTCGCGCGGCTGGAGGGGCTGGCCGCGCCGCTGACGGATCGGATCGTCAGTCTGACGCAGAGGGAGGTCGCCCAGTATCTGGCGGAGGGCATCGGGTGGCCGGGGCAGCACACGGCCATTCTCAACGGGATCGACGTGGATGCGTTTGCGCGTGGTCGCGGGGACCGCGCTGAGGCCCGGCGGGAGATGGGCGTGGCCCCCGACGCCTTTCTGGTCGCGAGCGTGGGGCGGCTCGTCCCGGTGAAGGGGCATGTCCATCTGATCGACGCCCTGCCGGAGGTCCTGCGGCGGCGGCCGGACGCGGCGGTCCTGATCGTCGGGGACGGGCCGATGAGGCGTGACATAGAAGACCGCGCCCGGTCTCTCAGTGTGGCGGATCGCGTCCGCCTGCCGGGGCACCGGGAGGACGTGGCGAGGGCTCTGGGGGCGGCGGATCTGTTCGCGCTCCCGTCGCTGAACGAAGG
The DNA here is from genome assembly GCA_964428665.1 of uncultured Gemmatimonas sp. GTDB lineage: Bacteria > Latescibacterota > UBA2968 > SICM01 > SICM01 > SICM01. The sequence continues at coordinate 1,663 of CAYRZX010000310.1, read as the reverse complement.
GCTGGGGCTGGCCCTGGTGGAGGCGATGGCGATGGGGCTGGCGACTGTGGCGTCGCGCGTGGGGGGGGTGCCGGAGGTGGTCCTGGACGGGGAGACGGGCCTGCTGACGCCTCCGGGGGACGCGGGGGCGCTGGCAGGGGCGATCCTGAGGTTGATGGACGACGCGGAGGCGAGGGCCCGGATGGGGGGGGCGGGCCGGGAACGGGCGCGCGCGCGCTTCTCGATCGAGCGCACGGTGCGGGAGACGGAGCGGCTGTATGAGGAGTTGATAGGATGAACAGGGAGAGGCCTGCGCGCTCTTTTACGCCATGACGGTCGCCATTCACCAGCCGCAGTACCTGCCCTGGCTCGGCTACTTCGACAAGATGGACCGGGCCGATGTCTTCGTGCTGCTGGACAATGTGCAGTACAAGAAGAACGAGTTCATCAACCGGAACCGGATCAAGTCCGCCGCCGGGTGGCAGTGGCTCACGGTGCCGGTGCGTTTTCACTTCCCGGAGCGGATCGATCAGGTCGCCATTCATGCGGGCGTCAACTGGCGACACCAGCACGCCCAGGCGCTCCTGACGAACTACGGCCGGGCGCCGTATTTTACGTCGTATCGTCCGTTTTTTGACGATCTCCTCAGCCGCCCGTGGGAGAGGCTGTGCGACCTGAACGCGCACGCGGTGCGGGGGCTGGCCGAACTGCTCGGCATCCGCAGGGAGATGCCGCTGGCCTCGGCCTGGGCGCTGGGGGAGGACCCGACGGGCAGGCTGGTGGACATCTGCCGGCGCGTGGGGGCGGACACCTATCTCTCCGGCGCGGGCGGGCAGGACTATCTGGACCTGTCGCAGTTCGAGGCGGCGGGCATCCGGGTGGAGTTTCAGGCGTTCGAGCACCCGGCCTACCCGCAGCGGTTCGGGCCGTTCGAGCCGTTTATGTCGGTCGTGGACCTGCTGTTCAACTGCGGGGAGGAGAGTCTGGAGGTTATAAGAAGGGGCCGGGAAGTAGATAAAAAATGAAACGGGGAAGGGGGAAACGGAGAAACGGGGAAGGTTGTTTTCACCGGTTCACCGGTTCACCGGTTCACCGGTTCACCTCGATTTTTGAGACCATCTTCTGGGGGAGTCATGAACATCCTGGCCATCGGCGCGCATCCCGACGACATCGAGTATGGATGCGGGGGGACGCTGATCAAGTATCAGCAGCAGGGCCACCGCGTCTATCTTCTCATCGTAACAGACGGCGCCTGTAAGGGCGATTCGGAGGTCCGGAGAGTCGAACAACTGGAGTCCGCTCGAATCATCAGCGCTGAGGATGTCTTCTTCGGAGGCTATCCGGATACTCAGCTCACCTGTAATCGGGATCTGATCATGGCCATTGAACGAATCGCCCGGCAGGTGCAGCCCACCTTTGGGTTCGTCCCATACCCTGATGACACACACCAGGACCACAGGGCCCTGGCGCAGGCGGTCATCCCGGCCAGTCGATCGATCATCCGCAATGTCCTCTATTACGAGGGTCTCTCCACACAAAACTTTAATCCCAGCGTCTACGTGAACATCGCCGACGTCCTTCATAAGAAGATGGCCTGTCTGGAGGCCCATAAGTCCCAGGTGATGAACACCTACATCGAAGACATGTCCATCGTGGATGTGGCCCAGTCCTCCGCCCATTTTCG
>CAYRZX010000309.1:5128-8382 GCA_964428665.1 uncultured Gemmatimonas sp. | reverse complement strand
GACGAGTCCGTGGAGAAGGCCAAGGACCTCGCCTTCCGGCTGCTGACGGCCCGGCCCCGGAGCCGGAGCGAGGTCATCCGCCGCCTCCGGGGGAAGCGCTTCTCCAGACAGGCCATTGAGGGCGCGGTGGAGGCCCTGGAGCGCCTCGGCCTGCTGGATGACCGCGCCTTCGCCCGCGGGTGGGTGGAGCGCAGGCAGGCCACGCGGCCCACCGGCCGGCAGGGCCTGGAGCGGGAGCTGAGCGACCGGGGAGTCGCCCCGAACGTCATCGCTGAGGTCCTGGACGAGATGCTAACGGGCCGGGACCCTGAGGAGGAGGCCCTCGCCCTCCTGCGGGCGAAGGCAGGCCGCTACCGGGGCCTGGACCGCGAAAAGGCCCTGGGCCGCATGTACGGCCTCCTCAGCCGCCGGGGCTTCGACGCCGACGCCTCCCGCGCCGCGGCCCTGCGCCTGTGGCGGGAGATCGAGGACCCCTCCCCCCATCCCCCTCCCCCATCCTTCGACTTCGCTCAGGACAGGCAGGGAGAGGGGGAGAAGTGTCAAAATAACAAGCGGCGCGACGCAGAAGGGCTGAGCACCGGGGTTCGGGTGAAGCATTAGGTGGCAGTGGAAACCTCTGGATGATCCGTCTGCTGGAGCAATGCCCTTGCGTCGCGCCCAAGCCCCTCCGGCGCTTGAGGAGCGCCTTTCTGGTCACTCTTTGGGCGTCCAAAGAGTGACCCGTCGGCATGGGCCGACGGAACGGTGGGGTGGTGAAAAAACCAAACCCAAACTTACCTGAACATGACCTCCAAAGAGATTCGCGAACAGTTCCTCCGCTTCTTCGAAGAGCGCGGCCACCGGCGGGTGCGCAGCGCCCCGGTGGTCCCCCTCGACGACCCCACGCTGCTGTTCACCAACGCCGGCATGAACCAGTTCAAGGACGTCTTCCTGGGCACGGGCCGGCGGGACTACACCCGCGCCGTGGACACGCAGAAGTGCATCCGCGTCTCCGGTAAGCACAACGACCTGGAGGACGTGGGCAAGAGCCCCAACCACCAGACCCTGTTCGAGATGCTGGGGAACTGGTCCTTCGGCGACTACTTCAAGCGGGAGGCCATCCGGTGGGCCTGGGAGCTGCTCACGGAGGTCTGGAAGCTCCCGAAGGAGCGCCTCTGGGCCACGGTCTACACGGACGACGACGAGGCGGAGACGCTCTGGTACGAGGAGACGGACCTCCTCAAGGGCCGCGTCCTCCGGTTCGAGAAGGAGAACTTCTGGGAGATGGGGGAGACCGGCCCCTGTGGCCCCTGCTCCGAGATCCACTACTACCGGGGCGATCACCCCGAATCGCAGCGCGCCGAGGGCGTCAACAGCGAGGACAGGGACTACACCGAGTTCTGGAACCTCGTCTTCATTCAGTACAACCGCGACGAGACCGGGGCCCTGTCCACGCTCCCGGCCAGGCACGTGGACACCGGCCTGGGGTTCGAGAGGATGTGCAGCATCCTCCAGGGCGTCCGCTCCAACTACGACACGGACGTGTTCCGCCCCCTCCTCTCAGCGGTCTGCGACCTCACCCGGAGGCCCTACGACGACGAGCACGGCGTCGCCATCCGGGTGATCGCCGACCACATCCGGATGCTCGCCTTCGGCATCGCCGACGGCGTCCTCCCCTCCAACGAGGGGCGGGGCTACGTCCTGCGCCGCGTCCTGCGCCGGGCCGCGCGCTACGGGCGGACCCTCGGCCTGCACGAGCCGTTCATTCATAAACTCACCCCGACGCTGGTGGAGGAGATGGGAGATGCCTACCCAGAACTCGTCGAAAAGGCCCAGCACATCTCCCTCGTCATCCGATCCGAGGAGGAGGGCTTCGGCAGGACCCTCGACCGGGGCATCGACGTGTTCGAGAAGATCAGCGCCTCCGGGGACATCAGCGGCCCCGACGCCTTCCGGCTCTACGACACCTACGGCTTCCCCCTCGACCTGACGCAGCTGATGGCCTCGGAGAAGGGCCTCTCCGTGGACGTGGAGGGGTTCCAGCAGGAGATGGAGCGGCAGCGGACCCGCTCGCGGGAGGCCACAAAGGCCCTGTTCACCGGCGGGGTCCGGGGATCGATGGACCCTGTCTCCGGGGACTCCTCGCGGTTCGTGGGCTACGAGGAGACCGTCGCCGAGGCCACGGTGGTCCGCTGCAACGCGGGCGAGGAGGGGCGCGTGGACCTCGCCCTGGACGTGACCCCCTTCTACGCGGAGTCGGGCGGCCAGGTGGGGGACACGGGCCGCATCCGGGGGAAGGACTTCGAAATCGCCGTCGAGGACACGATCAAAGTGGACGGCGCGATCCTCCACCGGGGACGGCTGATTGCCGGCGACCTGAGGGCCGTCCCCGCAGCCAGGGTCACAGCGCAGATCGACGCCGAGCGCCGACTCGCCACGGCCCGCAACCACACGGCCACGCACCTGTTCCACGCGGCCCTCAGAAGCGTTCTGGGCGATCACGTCCACCAGGCCGGGTCCCTCGTGGCCCCGGACAGGCTCCGGTTCGACTTCACGCACTTCACCGCATCCGAGCAGGAGCAGATCGAAAGGATCGAGGAGATCGTCAACGAGAGGGTGCGGGAGGATTTGCCCGTCTCCACGGCCCTGATGGGCCTGGACGAGGCGCGGGCCCTGGGGGCGATGGCCCTGTTCGGGGAGAAGTACGGCGACGTCGTCCGCGTGGTGAAGATCGGGGACTGCAGCCTGGAGCTCTGCGGCGGGACGCACCTGAGCGCCACCGGGCAGGTCGGGACCTTCCGCCTCCTGTCCGAGGGGGGGGTGGCGGCGGGGGTGCGGCGGGCCGAGGCCGCCACGGGCGCTGTCGCCCAGCAGGTGGCCCGGTCAGAGCGGGCCCTGCTCAGCGACCTGGGCCGGCTCCTCAAAGTCCCCCCGTCGTCGGAGCTGCTGACCTCTGTCGAACGCCTGCTCCTGCACAACCGGGACCTGGAGCGGGAGGTCGAAGCCCTGCGCAGGCAGACCGCCGGGTCGGAGATCGAGTCCATGGTGTCGCAGGCGCAGACCGTGAACGGCTTCCGGGTGGTGGCCGCCCGCGTCTCCCCGAAGGACCTGGACGACTTCCGGCGCATGGCCGACGCCCTGCGGGAGAAGATCGGCTCCGGTGTGGGTGTCCTGGGGGCCGCGCTGGACGACCGGGCGACCTTCCTGACCGTCGTGACGGACGACCTGATTCAGGGGAAGGGCCTCAGGGCCGGAGACATCGTGAAGGAGGTCGC
>CAYRZX010000309.1:0-5028 GCA_964428665.1 uncultured Gemmatimonas sp. | reverse complement strand
TCATGAGCGATCCCGCGCATCGACCTTTTGAAGCGCTGGAGGAAGCGATCCAGCGCCTGGGCCCCGGCCCGCAGGACAACGGGTCCGTGGACACGATCGTCCTCCGCCTGCCAGGGGAGGGCCGCGCCACGCCCGACCGCGCCCTGGTCAGCCCCGACTGGGGCCTGCACGGCGACCGGTGGGCCCTCAACCCGGACCGCAACCCGGACGCCCAGATCACCCTGATGAACGCCGGCGTCGCGCTGGCCGTGGCAGGGTCTCAGGATCGAGTGCCCTTGAGCGGGGACAACCTGATCGTCCGCCTCGACCTGAGCGAGACGAACCTCCCCCCCGGAACGCGATTGCGCATCGGCGAGGCCCTCCTGGAGGTCACCGCCCTTCCCCACACCGGCTGCCCGAAGTTCAGCCGGAGGTTCGGCGAGGAGGCGCTCCGGCTGGTGAACCTGAAGGACTACCGGCCCCGAAAACTCCGGGGCATCTACGTCCGCGTGGTGGAGGCGGGCCAGATCGGCGTGGGAGACGCGATTCAGAAGGTCCATTGAAGTCCGGGGACGCATGGGGAAGACATTCGACTATCTGCTCTCCGTTCGGGAGCGGCGCGGGGCGGCCTATCTTGCCCTGCTGGACCCGGACCGGCTGTCTCGGCCCGACCTGATCCGCCGGGCCGAGGCGTGCGCGGCCAACGGCGTGGACGCCCTCCTGTTCGGGACCAGCCTGCTGCTGTCGTCTGACTTCGACGGGGCCGTGCGGGAGATCAAACGGGCCGTCGACCTCCCGGTGATCATCCACCCCGGCGACATCAATCAGGTGGCCCCCCACGCCGATGCCCTCCTCTTCCTCTCCATGATCAGCGGGCGCAACCCGGAGCTCCTGATCGGCCAGCAGGTCAAGGCCGCCCCCCTCCTCAGGGCCTGCGGCCTGGAGCCGATCCCCACCGGCCTCATCCTGGTGGAATCGGGGAAGGTCACCTCCGCAGAGTACATCAGCAACACCAAACCCCTCCCCCGCGACAAGCCGGACATCGCCATGGCCCACGCCCTCGCCGCCCAATACCTGGGCATGCACTGCGTCTACCTGGAGGGCGGGAGCGGGGCGGCGATGTCTGTGCCGGAGGAGATGATCCGGGCCGTGTCGTCCTACATCACCCTCCCCGTGATCGTGGGGGGGGGCATCCGGACGCCGGAGGCCGCTGAGGAGAAGGTCCGGGCCGGGGCCTCGTTCGTCGTTATCGGCAACGCCATCGAACAGATGCGCAACGCCTCTCTCATCCGGGAGCTGGCGGACGCGATCCACACCAAAGGATAGTAACGAGTACTGAGTCCTGAGTCCTGAGCAAAGGCAACCCGTTCTCTGCTTTTCACTCAGCACTCAGCACTCAGCACTCAGCACTTTTTCTATGACCTTTCCCCTTCTTCCCGGCAAGATTCTCTGCTACGGCGTCCTCTGCGTCGATCAGATCCTCCGCATCCCGGCCCATCCGGACCCCGACGGCCACGGTCGCATCCTCTCCGAGGCCGAACACATCGGCGGGGAGGCCACCAACACCGCCGCGACCCTCAGCCGGCTGGGGCTGCCCGCCCGCCTCCTGGGGAACGCGATCGGCGAGGACAGGTGGGGGGACTTCTTCCTGCGCGAGATGCGCCGTTTTCCGGGCCTGGACAGCTCCGGTGTCTCAGCCGACTACAGCGTCCGGACGCCCCACACGGTGATCCTGTCGGTCTCGGACGGGACCCGCACGATCCTGGGACACTTCCCGGACATGCGCAGCGCCCCCATCAGGCCGAAGGACCTCGAAGGCGTCTCCCTGCTCACGGTCGACCCCTTCCTGGGCGAAAACGCGACGCGGGCGGCCAGCGCAGCTAAGGAGATGAACATCCCCATCCTGACCGTCGAGATCGCCCCGGATCACCCCCTCGCCGTCTGCTCCACGTTCGTGATCAACTCGGCGGGGTTCCTCCGGAGACACCGGCTGGGGGACGATGCAGAGGTCGCCGTCGGGCTGCTGAAGGAGGGGGTGCGGGGGGTGATCGTCACGCGGGGCGCGGAGGGGTGCAGGACCTTCCACGAGGACGGCACCTCCGCCTCCGAGCCCGCGTTTCAGACGGCCGTGCGGGACGCCACCGGCGCCGGCGACGCCTTTCGGGCCGGGTTCATCTGCGGCCTCTACTACGGATGGGACCTCAAAGATGCGATCCGGTTCGCGACCGCGACAGCGGCCGTCAACTGCCGCGCGGTGGGAGGATGTGGGGGCGTGGAGAGCCTGGAGCAGGTGCAGCAGTTCCTCCGGCGCAGCCGGCCCGCCTTCTCTCAGGGCCGCAGCGCGCCCAGAACGGGCGTGGCCCGGAGTCGTCCCGTTCCGTCGGCCAATGAGCCCATCGCGCCCGATGTCGCCTGAAAGAGGGACGATGGAACAGGCCGTCTCCGACGCCGTCGAGGCCGTGCGGATGACGCGAAAAGACCGGCCTGCGGGTGTGATCTTGATCGCCGTTGGAGGGCTGAGCGCAGCCGGAAAGAGCCTCCTGTCCCGGCGGTTCCAGAGCGCCATTCGGGAGATCGGCCAGGAGGCGTGGGTCCTGGAGGGGGACCGGTTCATCCTCCCGAAGGCCCGCCGCCGGCCCCCGGAGCGGTATCCCGAGGACGTCTACGAACTCGATCGACTCCGCCTAACGCTCGCAGCCCTCAGGGCCGGAGACGCCTTCCTCGCCCCGTTCTACCATAAAATGGGCGCGGCCACGGACCGGATTCAGGCCCCGGTCGGATACGGGCAAGGCCTCGCTTCTGCCGTCGAGCCCCGCGGGGACTACCGGGTGAAGGACGCCTTATCCCTGCTCGCGGAGCACCGTCAGCGCCTGGCCTGCGCCCGCAGCCGCCTCTGGGTCGACGTCGAGACGGGGGACCTCCTGGAGGAGGTCCCGCCCGGCGGGGATGTCTGGATATTCGACTCGGAGCTGGCCCTCGCCTTCCCCGACTTCCGGATGCGCTACGACAGAAGCTACGCAGTGTGGGCCTCGCGGGCGCGCCGTCGCCGGAACTTTTTGAGCGCGGTCCGCAAGGGGGAGCGGTACCCGGTCCTCTCGGAGCAGGAGGCCCGGGAGAAGGTCGAGGGGTTCTTCCTCGAAGACGATCGCTTCAACGGACGCCACCTTCGCCACGCCCAGGTCTGGGTGGACAACACGTGAGACGTCAAACGTGAGACGTCAAACGTGAAAGCCTCTTTTGACTTTTCGTCTCACGTCTCACGTCTCACGTCTCACGTCTCACTGTCTTTCTTGCTTTTCGCGCCGGTATCGCCTATATTTTCCACGTCTGCCGTCTTCCGTTTCCCACTCACCACTCATCACGGGCTATGTCCAGGATCATCGCCGTCGCCAACCAGAAGGGCGGGGTCGGAAAGACGACGACGGCGGTCAACCTCGCCGCCTGTCTCTCCGCCGCGGAAAAGCAGACCCTGCTGATCGACATCGACCCTCAGGCGAACGCCACGAGCGGACTCGGCGTGACCCTGAGCGACGCCGATCCCTGCATTTACGAGGTGCTGGTGCAGGACTACCCCTTCCGCGACATCCTGCGCCAGACCGACGTGCCCTTCCTCTCCCTGGCCCCATCCCACGTGCGGCTGACCGGGGCGGAGATCGAGATGGTGGGCATGATCTCCAGGGAGCGCCGGCTTCAGACAGCCCTCAACGCCGTTCGGGAGGGGCACGAATACATCCTGGTCGACTGTCCCCCCTCCCTAGGTCTCCTGACGCTCAACACCCTCACGGCGGCGGACTCGGTCCTCATCCCCATTCAGTGCGAATACTATGCCCTTGAGGGCCTTGGAAAACTCCTGAACACGATCCGCCTCGTCCAGAAACACCTGAACCCGAGACTTCAGATCGAGGGCGTCCTGTTGACGATGTACGACGCCCGCCTCAACCTCTCCCGCCAGGTGGCCGACGAGGCCAAATCCTACTTCGGCGACAAGGTCTATCGCACGGCCATCGCCCGCAACGTCAAACTGGGCGAGGCCCCCAGCTTTGGAAAGCCGATCATCCTCTACGACATCCTGTCTTCCGGCGCTCAAAATTACATGAACCTTGCAGGGGAGGTCATCTCCCATGGGTAAGCGCAACGTGCTGGGAAAAGGGCTCGGCGCCCTCATCCCGGAGGCATTGGAGGGGTCTACGGAGGCGGCGGACGACGAGGGACTCCGCATCTCCCACATCGGCATCTCGGAGATCGCCCCGAACCCCTACCAGCCCCGCACCGAGTTCGACCCGGCCCACATCGAGGAGTTGAAGCAGTCGATCCTGGAGAAGGGAATCATCCAGCCCATCACCGTTCGAAGGCTCGGCGGCGGCTATCAGCTGATCGCGGGGGAGCGGCGACTGCGAGCGGCCCGCGAGGCGGGCATGGAGGCCATCCCCGCCGTGGTCATGGAGGTCTCGTCCCCCGAAGAGATGATGGAGCTCTCGCTGATCGAAAACATCCAGCGGGAGGACCTCAATCCCATCGAGGAGGCCAAGGCCTACCGGATGCTGGCCGACCAGTGCCACCTGACCCAGGAGGAGGTGGCCGGGCGGGTCGGCAAGGACCGCTCCACGGTGGCCAACACCCTCCGGCTGCTCAAGCTCCCCCCCGAGATCCAGGACCACCTCGCCCGGGGGGACATCTCCACGGGACACGCCCGGGCGCTCCTGGCGTTTGACGACGAGGAGACGCAGCTCAAGCTCTGCGCCCGCATCCTCAAAGACAGCCTGACGGTCAGAAAGGTGGAGGGATTGATCCGATCCTTTCAGTCTCAGACCCCCGCCAGGCAGCCCTCAAAGCCCTCCAGGGACGCCCTCACGACATCCGTGGAGGAGAGGCTTCAGCGGGCGCTGGGGACCTCCGTCAAGATCGTCAGAAAGGGCAAGAAGGGGAAGGTCGAAATCGCCTTCTACGGCGATGAAGACCTGGAGCGCCTGATCGACCTGATGACAACCCTCGAACAGTCCTGAGTCCTGAGTCCTGAGTCCTGAGTCCTGAGTCCTGAGTCCTGAGTCC
>CAYRZX010000308.1:0-8398 GCA_964428665.1 uncultured Gemmatimonas sp. | reverse complement strand
TCAAATATGCCGATTTTACACCAGTTTTTCCATGTTAACGTTCTCCTGGACTACCAGCCGAAGAACCGAGGGCTAATGACGCTGATGGCACGTCTTCAAGAATTAGAAGACTATGGATTCTTCCAGACAGGCACGGATCGAGGCAGCCTTTGGGAAAGCAGCCAACCGGTTATCATTCGTATCCACTCAACGCAGAACGAAAACCTACAACGCGCTTTTGCTTCCCTACTGCTATATGGATTTTACAAAGAGATGTTTTATCGTAAACCACAGAATAGCATCAGCCACTTCATCGTTTTCGATGAGGCGCATCGAGCTGCGCGATTGAAACTGATCCCCACCATGGCCCAAGAATGCAGGAAGTATGGCCTCGGTCTTGTCTTGGCTTCTCAGCAGACGAGGGATTTTGATGTTAAGTTATTTTCCCTTATTGCCAACTATCTCGTTCTGCGCCTGACGGATCAGGATGCCAGGGCTCTTGTCCGAAATGTTAGCGCGTCTGATCAGGAGCGCGCCCTTATAGACCGGATCAAACAGATGGATAAGTATAGGGCACTCTTCTTCTCCGAAGGTGGGAAGAAGCCAGCATACTTAAAGATGGAGGCTCCCCGTTACTGACCAACCGAAACCTGTTCTCTCACTGAGCAATCATACACCGCACACTGGAAAGCTAGGCGGGCGATGGAGATCGCCATCGAGGAGGGCGAGGCGACGGGGATGGCATTTTTGAAATCAGAAGGTGATGGCGCGTAAAGGCAGGGTAGGTCTTTCTTGACAGATAAGCGCCACTGATGTATCATTATAGAGCATTCAGTACATAGACACTTCGGACAGGTCATGAAGCGCGTTCTTCAAGGAGGCTCTACATGCAACCCGCTTTACACCTAAAAGCAACTGTCCTTCCGGGAGGAAAGATTGAGATGGCGGACCCTCAACTTTCGTGCGGGGAGTCGGTGGACGTGTTTGTCCTGCTTCCTGAGTCATATTCGATCTGGTCGCCCTACGAATCGTTTGAGGCGGCAAACGTGTTGCTGGATGTAAAGGCCGACCGGCAAAAATTATGACCATCCCAAACGCTGAAAACGCCGTTGTGGATATACGCAAGTTGCGCGATTATTGTCTCAACCCGACGCACGGTGAGGGTAAGCACAAAGCGCGTATGTTTGCGGCGGCGCTGGGTATGACTTATGATGATGCCGAAGATTTACGCGAGGCGCTGTTACAGGTAGTCAAGACGCACGATGCTCAATTGCGGCGACGAGATAGTTATGGGCAACGCTATTGCGTTGATTTTATGTTCGAATGGCGAAGTAGAAAGGCTATGGTTCGGAGCGGATGGATTATCGAACATGAGACAGATATACCCAAGCTGACCTCCTGTTATCCCTTATGAAACCGAGAGGGGGTAAACGATGAATGACATTAAACTCCTTGATGTAGTAGCTCTTACGGTGGATCTGCCCGAATATAATCTCCGGCGTGGTCAGGTGGGCACGGTGGTTGAAATCCTGGCGGATGGGGCAGCATTTGAGGTCGAATTCTGCGACCGAGAAGGTCGCACGTACGAATCGCTCGGTCTGCGCCCAGATCAGATCATGATTTTGCGCTATGAACCCATAGCAACATCCGAAACTTTGTAGCGGCACACCTGAAGCCTATGAAAAATGAAAGGGGCGGCGCACAAGCGTCGCCCCTTCTGTTTTGGGAGGAGATGGAAGGGTCACTTCCCGTTCAGCGCTTCAATGATCTTGTCCACGTCGTAAACGCACCCGCCCCAGGTGCCCCCGCCGAGGCGCTGGAGCGCGGCCCAGAGGCGGGTGTCGTCGGGCAGGTCGGGGTCGGGGGCCAGGTCGGGGCGGGGGGGGCGCGCGGCCAGGACCTTTGCGCCCTCCTCCGGCCCGAAGGTTCGGCCGTCGCAGCCGATGAGGTCCACGCTCCCCTTTAGGCGGTTGCGGTCCACGATGATCTGAATGGTGTCGCCGTCGCGCACCTTTCCGATGGGGCCGCCGGCGAGGGCCTCGGGGCCGATGTGGCCGATGCACGCGCCGGTGGAGACGCCGGAGAAGCGGGCGTCGGTGAGCACGGCCACGTGCTTGCCGAAGGGGAGGTGCTTGAGGGCGGAGGTGACCTGGTAGGTCTCCTCCATGCCCGCGCCCATCGGGCCGCGGCAGATCAGGACGATGACGTCGCCGGGTTTGACCCGGTCCTCGCCCCGGCTCTTGAGGGCCGCGACGGCGGCGCGCTCCTGCGTGAAGACGCGGGCGGGGCCGACCTTGCGGTAGACGCCGTCGGGGTCCACGACGGAAGGGTCGATGGCCGTGCTCTTGATGACGGACCCCTCCGGGGCCAGGTTGCCGGATGGGAAGGTCACGGTGCTCGTCAGTCCGGCGGCGCGGGCCTTCTCCGGGGCCAGGATGACGCCGTCCGGGTCTATCCCGTCCTGTTGCCGGAGGCGCTCCCGGAGTTTCGTCCGGCGCTCGGAGGCATCCCACCAGTCGAGCATTTTTCCGAGGGGCTCGCCGGAGGCGGTCAGGCAGGCCTCGTCGAGCAGGCCGAGCCGGCGGAGGTGGAGCATGACCTCGGGCACGCCGCCCGCCATAAAGACGCGGACGGTGGGGTGGTTGGCCGGGCCGTTCGGGAGGACGTCCACGAGGCGGGGGACGCTCCGGTTGACGGCGCTCCAGTCGTCCACGGTGGGCCGGCGGAGTCCGGCGGCGTAGGCCACGGCCGGGAGGTGGAGGAGGAGGTTCGTGGAGCCTCCGAAGGCGGCGTGGACGGCCATAGCGTTGCGGATCGCGCCGTCGGTCAGGATGTCCCTCATCCGGAGGCCGCGCGTCTCAAGACGGAGGAGGGCGCGGGCGGAGCGGCGGGCCATGTCGAGCCAGATGGGCTGGCCGGAGGGGGCCAGGGCCGTGTGGGGGAGGGAGAGGCCGAGGGCCTCGCCCACGACCTGAGCCGTGGCCGCGGTGCCCAGGAACTGGCAGCCGCCGCCGGGGGAGGCGCAGGCCCGGCAGCCGAGGTCCGACGCCTGCTCCAGGGTGATCTCGCCGTGGGCGAAGCGCGCGCCGATGGTCTGGATCTTGCCCGCGTCCTCGCCGTCCACAGGGGGGAGAGTCACGCCGCCGGGGACCAGGACGCAGGGGAGGTCATGCGTGCCGGCCAGGGCGAGCATCGTTGCCGGGAGGCCCTTGTCGCAGGTGGCCACGCCGAGCACGCCCCGTCGGGTGGGGAGGGAGCGGATGAGCCGGCGGAGGACCGTGGCCGCGTCGTTCCGGTAGGCGAGGCTGTCCATCATGCCCTTCGTGCCCTGGGTGCGGCCGTCGCAGGGGTCGGTGCAGAACCCGGCGAAGGGGATGGCGCCGAGGGCCTTCATCTCCTGCGCGGCGGCCTGCATCAGCAGGCCCACCTCCCAGTGGCCGGTGTGGTAGCCGAGGGCGATGGGGGTCCCATCCGGGGCGCGGATGCCGCCCTGGGTACTCAGGATGAGGAACTGCTTCCGGTCCAGTTCAGATGGGTCCCAGCCCATGCCGGCGTTCAGGCTGAGGCCGAACAGGTCCCCGCTGGGGCTGTGGAGGAGCAAATCCTCGGTGAGCGGGATGGTTCCCCTCGGGCCCTCTGCGGCGGTCTGCACGTCGTAGAGGGAGGCGTCGCCGGAGTCGAGGATGGCCGCGAGGTCGTTGTCGTTATGGCGTGGCATGAAGCATACTCCTTTCAAAGCCCCAGGATGCGGGCGGCGGTGCCGCCCATGATCTTTTGCAGGTCCTCCTTGCCCAGGAAGTCGCAGTACTTCTCGATCCAGGCGCGGGACTGGCGGTAGGTGCAGAAGCGGTTCTGGAAGGGCATGTCCGTGCCCCAGAGGAGGCGGTCGGGGCCGATGTGTTCGGCCATGTCTTTTAGGGCGGACCAGACCTCCCGGTAGGGGAAGTCGAAGAGGTCGCCGATGCGCACCGGGAAGCAGACCTCCATGTGGCAGTTGGGGTTTTTGAAGGGGTCCCAGATGGCGTCCGGCAGGACGATGCGCAACGAATGTACATCCGAGCGGTCCCCCTCCAGAAAGGCGCGCCAGGGGAAGCCGTGGGTCAGGCTGCAGACGGCCTGGGGATAGCGCTCCATCCATCGCAGGAGGACGCGCTGTTCGCTCAGGTACCCGGCGCGGAGGTCTTCGACGGTTTTGCCCCCGGCGATCTCGGCCCTGCCCGCGCCGAGGGTGAAGAAGATGGGGACCTTCAGGGAGACGGCGGCCTCCCAGAAGGGGCGGTAGACCCCGTCGTCCCAGGGGTCGGTCCTGCCGATGTACGCGAGGCGCGCGTTGAACTTGACGGCGTGGAGGCCGTGCCGGGCGATGGCTGCGGTGAGTTCAGCGATGACGGCGTCGGTCTCGGCCGGGATGCGCCACTCGTCGGCCGGGGCCATCGAGCGGAGGCGGTCCGGGTAGAGGCGGACGCACTCCGCCTGGTAGGCGCTGTCCCGGCCCAGGAAGGGGTTCGTGTGGAGGAGGGCCAGGTCCACTCCGGCGTAGTCCATCTCGGCGATCAGGCTGTGGGGGGTGAATTCGAGGTGGCGCAGGTCGGGGGGATAGAACTGCTTCGTGCAGTCCTCGCCGTCGGCGGTCCAGACGACCCGGCCGCGGGCGTGGTCCACGCGGAAGCTCACGTCGGGGAGGTTCGGGAGGTCGTAGTCCCCTTCAGGGTGCAGGATGCTGGACGGGGCCGGGGCGCGGTCGCGGACGCGCCAGGCGGGCTGGTGGTGCCAGGCGTGCGCGGCCTGCACCCACCGGAGGTGCTCCGCGCCGCTGGCGTGACCGGCCGGGTGATCGGCGGGGGGGAAGCAGTAGGCGTGGGAGTCGAGGATCATGGGGACCTCCTCAGGCAGATGGGACCACAAGACCACAGACTACAGACCACAAGACCAGAACCAGTGGTCTGTGGTCTGTGGTCGGTTTTCATGTCTCACGTCCCGACGGAGAAGTAGGTCGCGTCGGGGTGGTGGAAGACGAGGGCGGAGACGCTGGCCTCGGGGTCCATCATAAAGCCCTCGGTGAGCTGGACGCCGATCTCCTCGGGACGGAGGAGTTGAAAGAGGCCGGCCTGGGACTCCAGGTCGGGGCAGGCGGGGTAGCCGAAGGAGTAGCGCTTGCCCCGGTAGCGGGCCTGGAAGAGGCTCTGACGGCTGAGATCAGATGGGTCGGGGAAGCCCCAGGCGGCGCGGAGGCGCGCGTGGAGCCACTCGGCGGCGGCCTCGGCGGTCTCCAGGGCGAGGGCCTGGAGGGCGTGGGAGCGGAAGTACTCGCCCTTTTGTTTGGCCTCCTCGGCCAGCTCGCGGATGCCCTCTCCGGCGGTCGTGACGAACAGGGCGATGTGATCGCGCGCGCCGCGGGCGGGGGGGAGGACCAGGTCGCTCAGGCACCGGCCGTCGGGTTTGCGCTCGCGGGGGAACTCGAAGGTGTGGACGGGCGTCGTCGCGCCGGGGACTGCGTAGAGATGGATGCGGTTGCCGTCCGGCCCGGCCTCGAAGAACTGGTGGACGACGCGGACGCGCATGCGGCCCGCGCGGCACTCGGACTTCACCTTTTCGAGGTTCTTCTCCAGTTCGACGGCCTTTTTGTCGCCGGCGGCGAGGAGTTCGGGCAGGCGGCCCTTCAGGCCCATGTGCCGGCCGTAGAGCATCTGGGGGTTGATGTAGCTCCAGACCTCGTCCAGGTCCGGGAGTTCGAGGACGTGGCGGTCCAGGTCGGGCGCGGGGGGGATGGGGAGGTCGAGGGAGATGGCCCTGCTGCGTTGCGTGACGACCGGGGCCTCCTGAGGGGCGGGACGGGGCGCGGTCAGGGTCCGGTCGCGCTCCCGCAGCTCCGCCTCAAGCTGCGCGCGGGCGTCCGGGTCCATCAGGCGGTTGAGGAGGTCCAGGCCCTCCATGGCGTCCTTCGCGTAGGCCACGGTCGCGGCGTAGGCGGGGGCGATCTTCGTGCGGGTGAACCGGTCCGACAGGGCCGCGCCGCCCACGAGGAGGGGGAGGGAGATGCCGGCCTCCTTCAGGTCGCCGGCGGTGACGGCCATCTGCTGGGCGGACTTGACGAGCAGGCCCGACAGGCCGACGGCGTCGGGGGCGTGCTCGTGCGCGGCCTGGATGAGGACCTCGGGGGGGACCTTGATGCCGAGGTTGATCACGGTGTAGCCGTTGTTGGACAGGATGATGTCCACCAGGTTCTTGCCGATGTCGTGGACGTCGCCCTTGACGGTGGCGAGGAGGATTTTCCCGCGCACGCTCGTCTCGCTCTTCTCCATGAACTTTTCGAGGTGGGAGACGGCGGCCTTCATGGCCTCGGCGCTCTGGAGGACCTCGGCCACGATCAGCTCGTTGTTGTTGAACAGGCGGCCCACCTCCTCCATGCCGGCCATGAGGGGGCCGTTGATGATGTCGAGGGGCCTGGCCTCCTTCAGCTTGCGGTTCAGGTCCGCGATCAGGCCTTCTTTGGACCCCTCGATGATGCAGTTCGCGAGTCTCTGGTCGAGGGGGAGGTCCTGGGCGTTTTTGGGGGCGCGGCGTCTGGCCGTTCGGAAGTGGGCGGCGAAGGCGGCGACGGGGTCGTCGCCCCGGTTGTAGAGCAGGTCCTCGGCCAGCCGGCGCTCCTCCTCCGGGATGCTCGCGTAGCGCTCCAGCTTCTCTGAGTTGACGATGGCCAGGTCGAGGCCGGCCTTCGTGCAGTGGTAGAGGAAGACGGAGTTGAGGACCTCGCGGCCGGCGTCGGGGAGGCCGAAGGAGACGTTGCTGATGCCCAGGATGGTCTTCGTGTCGGGCAGCTCCTGCTTGATCAGCCTTATCCCTTCGATGGTCTCGACGGCGCTGCCGACGTAGTTCCGGTCGCCGGTGGCACAGGGGAAGACGAGGGGGTCGAAGAGGATGTCCTCAGGGGGGATGCCGAAGTCTTCGGTCAGGAGTTTGTGGGAGCGCCTGGCGATCTGGAGCTTGCGCCCCCGCGTGATGGCCTGGGCCTGTTGTTTATCCTCGTCGATGCAGCCGACGATGAGGGCCGCGCCGTAGAGCCGGGCGAGGGGCGCGATGCGCTCGAACTTCTCCAGGCCGTCCTCCAGGTTGACGGAGTTGATGATGGACTTGCCCTGGCAGTAGCGGAGCGCCCGCTCGACGGCCACAGGGTCGGTGGTGTCGATCATGATCGGCGCTTTGACCTTGCGGATCAGCCTCTCGTAGAAGAGGTCGATGTCCCGAAGCTCGTCCCGGTCGGCGTTCTGGAGGTTCACGTCGATGATGTGCGCGCCGCCTCTGACCTGCTGCCGGGCGATCTCGCTGGCCTCCTCGTACTTCTCCTCGGTGATCAGGCGCTTGAATTTGCGCGATCCGACCTCGTTGGTCCGCTCGCCGACGATCAGGGGGCGCTGGTCGTCGCTGGCCTCCACGAAGTCGATGCCGGAGAAGAGGGCGCGGCGCAGTTTGGCCGGGACGCGGGGGCGTTTTCCGCTGACCAGGTCGGCGAGGCATCGGATGTGCGCGGGGGTCGTGCCGCAGCACCCGCCCACGATGTTGAGCCACCCGCTCTCCACGAACCGCGCGAGGGCCGCGGCGAGTTGCTCCGGGGTCTCGCGGTAGCGGCCCTCTTCGTCGGGCAGGCCGGCGTTGGGGAGGCAGGAGACGGGGCGGTCGGTGAGGGCGGCAAGGGAGCGGATGTGGTCGGTCATGAACTCCGGGCCGGTGGCGCAGTTGAGGCCGATGGCGAACAGGTCGACGTGCATGAGGGAGGTCGCAAAGGCCTCGACGCCCTGGCCCGCGAGCATCGTGCCCATCGGCTCGACGGTGCCGGAGACGATGACGGGGACGCTGAGGCCGAGTTCGTCGAAGAGTTGACGGATGCCGATCAGGCCGGCCTTGACGTTGCGGGTGTCCTGGCAGGTCTCCATGAACAGGAGGTCGACGCCACCGGCCACGAGGCCCGCGGCCTGGTCGTGGTAGGCCCGGATGAGTTCGTCGAATGTGACGCCGCCGGTGACGGTGATGGCCCTGGTGGTGGGGCCCATGGAGCCGTAGACGAAGCGGGGGCGATTGGGTGTCGCGTGTTCATCCGCTGCCTGGCGAGCCAGGCGCGCGGCGGTCTCGTTGATCTCGTGGACGCGGTCCTGGAGGCCGTATTCGGCGAGCACGATGGCCGTGCCGCCGAAGGTGTCGGTCTGGATGACGTCCGCCCCGGCGTCGAGGTAACTCCGGTGGATGTCCAGGACGGCGTCGGGCCGGATGAGGATCAGGTTCTCGTTGCAGCCCTCCAGGTCGGGGCCGCCGAAGTCCTCCGCGGTGAGGGACTTCGCCTGGATGGCGGTGCCCATGGCGCCGTCGAAGACGAGGATTTTGTCTTGCAGGAGCTCCTTGAGGAGCCGGATGCGGTCTGGGCGGT
>CAYRZX010000307.1:0-8441 GCA_964428665.1 uncultured Gemmatimonas sp. | reverse complement strand
TATTATACACCATCACCCCGAATAAACCAACAGTATCATAAATCTCCGGGCTACCCGATACGCGCCCGGCTGTGCCGGGCTAAAGCCCGATTCATCGGGCGCATACTCAGTAGCGCGGGAACTTCATTCCCGCGCCTGGTCTCAAACAAAAATCTCATCGACCTTCAGATCCAGACCCTTCAGCGCCTCAGACCGCACCAGGTCTCCCACGCCGTACAGGCCGATCCGCTCCATGCCGCCCCCCGACAGACGCAGCGCCTCCACCGTCCGGGCGTCCGGGCTGACCAGCCACGCCTCCCGGACGCCGATGCCCGCGTAATCCGCCAGCTTCTCCTCCACGTCCTGCCGCGTATTGGTCGGCGACAGGATCTCCACGACCAGGTCGGGCGCGACCTCCACGGACGACCTTCCAGCCATCAGCCCTCCCCCGGATCGCTCGAAGCTGACGAAAAGCAGGTCAGGCTGCCGCGTGCGAAGGGGGTCCCGTCGGATGATCACGTCGAGCGGAGCGAACAAAACCTCACCTAGCTTCTTCTCATCCACATGATGATCCAGGGCGTAGAACAGCCGTTTCAATATGCGCTGGTGTTCAATGTCCGGGGCAGGGGCCATGATCAGTTCTCCGTCGATGATATCAAACCGGGCGTTGATATCAGGCGACTTCAGGTAGTCCACATAAGTCATCCGTTGAGTGGCGACGGTCATGGTCATCCCTCCTCTATCAGCTTCTGGAGGTCGATCTCCAGCCCCGGAAAGAGGCCAGGACGAAAGACCTCCCCTGCGTCCGCGCCGGCCACCCGGACGTAGCCCTCCGGCGAGTGATGATACTCCTCGATGGTGAGGTCTTCGGGGTCCACGATCCAGTACCACGTCACCCCCGCCCGGTGATAGGCCGTGAGCTTCGTCAGACGGTCCCGCCGGATGCCATAGGGAGAGAGTATTTCCACGACCAGGTCCGGAGCGCCGTGCACAATGCCATCCTCGGGATGGAGGAGGTTCATCCGCTCCCGGCTCAGATAGACCAGGTCGGGGACGTAGATCCGGGTCGGACTGACCTGCACGCCCACCTCCGGCCAGACTTCGCCAAGTCGTTGTCCCCGGACATGGGCATCTATGACAGAGCCGAGTCGCAGAACGACCTTTTGATGCCCAGGGCGCGCAGGCGGCATCTCGATCACCTCCCCGTCTTCAAACTCGATGTGCGGCGGTCCTGGAGGCAGACTCAGAAACTCCGCCAGCGTCATCTTTCGTCCGGTCTTCTCAAGGACGGTGCTCATGGCCTCGTACTCCTTCTCTCTCGCTAAACCCGCTGTTCCAGCGGCACGAACGCCGCCTCCTTGGGGCCGTTGTAGATGTTCGTCGGGCGCATGATCCGGTTGCGCTCGTACTGCTCGATGATGTGGGCCGACCACCCGGCGACGCGGCTGGCCGCGAAGATCGGCGTGTAGAGCGGGATCGGCAGCTTGAGCATGTAGTAGACGTATCCGCAGGGGAAATCGACGTTGGGGGGGATCTTCTTCTCCCGCCACATGACCTCCTCGATGATCTGCGCCATCTGGTGCCACTGCGGCTGCCCCAGCTTCTCCGCCAGTTCCTGCCCCAGCTTCCGCATGATCGGCACGCGGGAGTCCCCCTTTTTGTAGACCCGGTGCCCGAACCCCATGATCAGCCTCTTCCTGGCCAGGGCGTCCATGACCCACGCCTCGGCCTTCCCCGCGCTGCCGATCTCCAGCATCATCTTGATCGCCTCCTCATTCGCCCCGCCGTGCAGCGGCCCCTTCAGCGTCCCGATGGCCGAGACAACGGAGGAATAGTAGTCCGACAGCGTGGAGGCCGTCACCCTTGCGGAAAAGGTGGAGGCGTTGAAGCTGTGCTCCGCGTAGAGGACCAGCGACACGTCGAGCGCGCGCACGGCCAGCGGGTCTGGCCTCTTGCCCGTCAGGAGATACAGGAAGCTCTCCGCGCACGTCATCTTCGGGTCGGGGTCCACCGCGTCCAGGTCCTCCCGGAACCGGTGGCTTGCCGCGATGATCGTCGGGATCTTGGCGATCAGCTTCATCGACTTCTCCAGGGTGGCGTTGCGCGACAGGTCCGGCGTTGTCCCGTCGTAGAGACCCAGCGCAGACACCGCGCTCCGCAGCACGTCCATGGGATGAGCCGTGTCCGGGTACATCTGGATCATGTCCATCAGATCGCCGGGGATGTGGCGCTCGTGGCCGATGAAGCCGGAGAACTCCGACAACTCCTTGCGGTTGGGCAGTTTCCCCATCAGCAGGAGATGGGCCACCTCCTCGTAGGTCGCCTTCTCCGCCAGCTCGTGGACATCGTAGCCCCGGTAGATCAGCCGGCTCTTCTCCGGGTCCACCTCGGAGATCGCGGAGATACCCGCAACCACTCCCTCCAGGCCCGGACTGTAGGACTTTTCATCTGGCATGTAAGAACCCTTTCTATAAAGTCTGCCTCAGATCACAGATCACTGATTTTATACCCTCCCACGCGCTTGTCCAGCGTCTCGTAGTCCCGGTAGCGCACCAGGTCGTAGAGCTCCTGCCGGGTCTGCATCCGGTCCAGAAACCCCCGCTGGGACCCGGCGTCCCTCAGCGCCGCATAGGCCTGCTCCACCGCCCTCATCGCCACCCGGAAGGCCGTCATCGGAAAGATGACGAGGGCATAGCCCAGCTCCGAAAATTCCGCGACAGAGAGATAAGGGGACTTCCCGAACTCCGTCATGTTCGCCAGGAGCGGGGCCTTCACCTGCCGGGCGAATTCGGCGAACTCCTCCCGCGACCCCAGCGCCTCCGGGAAGATCGCATCCGCCCCGGCCTTCAGGTAGGCGCGCGCCCGCGCCACGGCGTCGTCGAACCCCGTCACCCCCCGCGCGTCCGTCCGGGCCACGACCAGGAAGTCCCTGTCCCGCCTGGCCTCGGCAGCCGCCGCCACCTTCTCCGCCATGTGGTCCGGCGCGATCAGCGTCTTGCCCGATAGATGACCGCACCGCTTGGGCGACTGCTGGTCCTCGATGTGGACGCCCGCGACGCCCGCCCGCTCGAACGCCTGGACAGTCCGGTAGACGTTGAGCGGCTCCCCGAACCCCGTGTCCGCGTCGCACAGGCACGGGAGACCCACCGCATCGGCGATGTAGCCCGCCTCCCGCGCGACCTCGTCCATCGTCAGCAGCCCGACGTCGGGGACCCCGGCCACGCCGTTGGCGATCCCCGCCCCGGAGATGTAGAGCGCCTCGAACCCCGCCCGCTCCGCCAGCAGGGCTGTGGCCGCGTTGAACGCCCCCGGCAGGACCACCGTCCCGGCCTTCATGAGCGCCCGCAGCCGGGCCGCCCTCGATGCCGTCTGCCGCAAGATCATAGATACGCCTTTACGACTTCCTGCATCTCCGCCAGGCTGTCCCATTCGCTCCCCGGCCCGTCGAAGATCAGCGAGTACGGCCCGTCAAATTTCGCCGCCCGCGCCAGGTCCATAAGGAAGTTCGCGGCGGGGACTGTCGCCTTCGGGCGGCAGAGGAAGCCGCGTCTCCTTTCTGCTTGATTGGGGACTGTGGATTCCGTATCTTTCAGACAGAGGTCCAGCTTAAATCGCTGACCTTCGCCGTACTCGGTACGGCCTGCTCTTTGACAGCAGAACAGTTAGGAGGTTGCAGCCCCGAAACCCTGGGCTGTGTAAAAGCTGTTAGGTGTCCTCGAACAAGAGCAAATCTTGTCGGCCCGGACGGGGCCTTCAGGACGTAACGTAGACTGAAGTAAGGTCAAGCGTGTCCTGAGAAGCCGCCGCCTCTCGGCGGAGGAGTCGTCACACACAGCACGAAGTCCTCCCGATCCATTTTATTTCGTGGCACGTGACACTTTTCTTTCACGTCCGCGTCAACTGCCGGTACTTGATCCGATGCGGCACGTCCGCCGCCGCGCCGAGCCTGGCCCTCCGGTCCGCCTCGTAGGCCGAGTAGTTCCCCTCGAACCAGACCGCCCGGCTCTCCCCCTCGAACGCCAGGATGTGCGTGGCGATGCGGTCCAGGAACCACCGGTCGTGGCTGATCACCACCGCGCACCCCCCGAAGCTCTCCAGCGCCTCCTCCAGCGCCCGCATCGTGTTGACATCCAGGTCATTCGTCGGCTCATCCAGCAGGAGCACGTTGGCCCCCTCCCGGAGCAGCTTCGCCAGGTGCACCCGGTTGCGCTCCCCGCCGGACAGCCCGCCCACCCTCTTCTGCTGGTCCGTCCCCGAAAAGTTGAACCGCGCCACGTAGGCCCGCGAGTTGACCTGCCGCGTCCCGAGCGGGATCGTGTCCTGCCCGCCGGAGATCTCCTCCCAGATCGTCCTGTCCGGGTCGAGCGCATCCCGGCTCTGGTCCACGCAGGCCAGCTTCACCGTCTCTCCCACCCGAATGGTCCCGCTGTCGGGCCGCTCCTGGCCCGTGATCATCCGGAACAGCGTCGTCTTGCCCGCGCCGTTCGGCCCGATCATCCCCACGATCCCGCCCGGCGGCAGCGAAAACGTCACGCCCTCCATCAGCAGACTGTCGCCGTAGGCCTTCGTCACCCCCTCGGCCCGGACCACCACGTCCCCGAGCCGGGGGCCGGGCGGGATGTAGATCTCCAGGTCCCCCGCCCGCCTCTCGCTCTCCTGGCTCAGGAGCCGCTCGTAGGCGCTGATGCGAGCCTTCGACTTGGCCTGCCGCCCCTTCGGGGACATCCGGATCCACTCCAGCTCCCGCTGGAGCGTCTTCTGCCGCTCCGACTCGGCCTTCTCCTCCTGCGCCAGCCGCACCCGCTTCTGCTCCAGCCAGGACGAATAGTTGCCCTTCCACGGGATCCCCCGCCCCTGGTCCAGCTCCAGGATCCACCCCGCCACGTTGTCCAGGAAGTAGCGGTCGTGCGTCACCGCGATGACCGTGCCGGGGTACTGCTGGAGGTGGTGCTCCAACCACGCCACCGACTCCGCGTCCAGGTGGTTGGTCGGCTCGTCTAAGAGCAGGATGTCCGGCTGTTTGAGCAGCAGCCGGCAGAGCGCCACGCGCCGCCGCTCCCCGCCGGAGATGACCCTCATCGGCGTGTCTCCGGGCGGACATCGCAACGCATCCATCGCCATCTCCAGCCGGCTGTCCAGGTCCCACGCGTTGGCCGCGTCTAACTTCTCCTGGATCGCCCCCTGTTTTTCGAGCCACTTCTCCATCTCCTCGTCGGACATAGGCTCCGCGAGCTTCTCGCTGATCCGCTCGTATTCCCTGAGCAGATCGACCGTCTCCTGCGCCCCCTCCTCCACCACCTCCCGGACCGTCCTGGCGTCGTCCAGCCCCGGCTCCTGCTCCAGGAACCCCACCGTGTGGCCGGGCGCCAGCACCGTCTCTCCCACGAACTCCCTGTCCACGCCCGCGATGATCCGGAGCAGGGAACTCTTGCCCGAGCCGTTCAGCCCGATGACCCCGATCTTCGCGCCGTAAAAGTAAGAAAGATAGATGTCCTTCAGGACGGGCTTGTTATTGTAGTATTTTCCTACTCCGACCATGGAGTAGATGATCTTGTTGGGTTCGGTATTCATGTCAGGTGTCTTGCTCCTCACCCCGCAATTCCAGCAGACGTACATCTTCCAGATCGACCTGACGGCCGGCAGCGCGTTTTGAGGCGATCAAATCGTTCCGTGAGACCACGTAAAACGTCTGTCCTTGATACTCCATCGTGACCCGGTTTTGCCAGGCATCCTCGAAACGCAGGCCTGGCGTGGAAGTTTGCACGTCGATCCGGACGCGATCCTTGAAAATCGTGATCTCTTTGGCAAGCAATTCATCTGCCGAAGTAAGCAATGCCGTGCCGAGTTTCGCCTCCAGGAGCGCGTCCAGCAATCGCTGCGCATTGTCAGGGGTGGCTTCGATCAGAATGTCGAGATCGAACGTCGCCCGCGGCACACCGTGCAGAACGGCAGCGATGCCCCCAATGACCACGTACTTCACGTCACGGTTTTGAAAGGACGCGAACACGCTCTGAAGCTGGTTGAGCATCTCTTTGCTCCACGATCCTGGGGTTGGCGCTCAATATCAGGTCCGTGAAAGAACATAGCATATCCATCCGCTCTGAAAGGGACAGAGACTGGAACCAGCGTGCTTTTGCCTCTGGCGTTTCTTCCTGGAAGTCGTGCGAGATGACTTTAGACATATCACACCTCAAACATCGGTACAATCTGCCCCACATCTTCCATGTCTTCGAGCTTCCACAGGGCGTCCAGGATCGCCCGCACCTGCCGCCTGGGCAGCAGCGGCTCGCAGAGCGCCTCGAACTTCTCCTCCACCTCCCGGTCCGTCATCGGGTTCCGGTCGTGTCCGCGCGGGAAGTCCACCCGCTTCGAGGCCTTCTTCCCCGACTTCAGCGTCACCTCCACCCGGTTCGGGATGCCCTCCGGGTAGCCCCGGTTCATCTCCGCGCTCCGGTGGACCTTCACCTTCTGCACCAGGCCGATCAGCCCCTCGTCCGCGATCCGCGCCTCCGAGAACTGCTCCATCCCCACCCTCCCGTCCACCAGCGCCACCGCCGTGCAGTAGGGCAGGCTGTGGTCCGCCGTCTCCCGGCTCTTCGGACGCCACTTCTCCGGCTCCCCGCCGATGATGTCCGCCGCCGCGTCGAACGTCTCGATGTCGATGGAGGCGATCTCCTCCACATCCCCGACCTCCCCCCTCATCGCCAGCGCCGCCTCGATGGCGCTCTGCGAGTGGTACTCCGCCGGGAAGAACTTGATGCTCGTCCGGTTGATCATGAACCCCCGGCCCTCCTCGCCCCCCAGCGCCCCCAGCTCGAACGGCCCGGACACCAGCTTCCAGAACCCGAAGACCCCTTCAAACACCTGCGACGGCCCGGTCATCCCCAGCTCCGCCAGGAGCGCCGCGAAGACCCCGTTGCGCGAGGCGTTGGCGAACGCGCACCCCTTCCAGTGCGACAGCTCCCCGGCCCGCGTCTGCCGGAGGGCGTTGTTCGGGACCGCGGCCAGGGCCAGCGCGTGCTCCGTCGCCCGCTCATCCAGCCCCATCAGCTTCGCCGACAGCAGCGACGTGGAGAACGACCCGTACGTGACGTGGTCCCACCCCCGCGCCCGGAGGCTCGCCGCGTCGCACAGCCGGCACTGGACCTCGTACCCCAGGACGATGGCCGTGAGGAACGCCCTCCCGTCGCGCCCCCTGGCCTCCCCCACGGCCAGGGCCGCCGCGATGTTGTCGCTCGGGTGCGCCGGCTCCTTCGACAGGTAGGTGTCGTTGTAGTCCAGATACCGGATCAGCACGCCGTTGGCGAACGCCGCCCAGTCCGGCGTGGACCGGTGGGGCGTGCCGAGGGCCGTGGCCCCCCGGCCGCACGTGGCCGTCCGCGCCAGCATCCGGGCGATGCGGCCCGGCTCGCTGTGATAGGCCCCCATCGCGCAGCCGAGGGAGTCGATCACGCGGCGCTTGGCCTCGTGGACAGCCTCCCCCGGAAGGGCGTCGTAGGTGAGAGAGCAGGTGTAACGGGCAAGGCGTTCAGAGAGGGTCATGGAATATTCCTATTTCTACGTAGGGGCGAGGCATGCCTCGCCCCTACACGATCACGTCCATCAATATCTCCACCGGATGCCGGGCCTGCCGCCCCGTCCCGTGCAACACCTGCTGCCGGCACGAAATCCCCGCCGCGGCGATCTCCGCGTCCGGCGCCCCCCTCACCGCCCGGAACAGCCGGTCCTCGCCGATGGCGACGGACACGTCGTAGTGCTCCTTCTCGTACCCGAACGACCCGGCCATGCCGCAGCACCCGGAGTCGATCTCGCTCACCTCGAACCCCTGCGGAAACCTCAGGACCTCCAGGGCCGCGCCCGTCCCGGTCAGGGCCTTCTGATGGCAGTGGCCGTGCAGCAGCACCCGTCGCTTCGCGTCCGAAAACCTCAGGTTCAACTCCCCCGCCCGATGGCGGTCCCGGAGGAACTCCTCAATCGTCACCGACTGCCTGGCCACGGTCCGGGCCTCCTCGCTCCGCAGGAGGTCCACGTAGTCGTCCCGCAGCGCGGAGAGGCAGGACGGCTCGCAGCCCACGATAAACGCCCCCTGCGCTGCGTAAGGATACAGGACCTCCACGTTTCGCCGGGCGTTGGCGATCGCCTCCTGGATCATCCCCTTCGAGATCATCGGCCTCCCGCAGCAGGGCCGATCCGGGGTCACGACATCGAACCCCGCCCTCCGCAGCAGGGTAAGGGCCGCGATGCCCACCCCCGGAGTGTTGTAGTTCATGAACGTGTCCACAAACAGGACGACCTCTCGTCGACCGCCGACCGATGACCGCCGACCGTCGTCGCCTTTTCTGCTGTCGTCCGTCGTCGGTCGTCCGTCGCCTTTTCTGCTGTCTGCCGTCTGCTCTTTCACCCACGCCATAAACGTCTTCCGCGCGAACGGCATGAGGTGCCGTCGCCGGTCGACTCCGACA
>CAYRZX010000306.1:0-8456 GCA_964428665.1 uncultured Gemmatimonas sp. | reverse complement strand
CTTAGTGGGGCGCGGGGAGGTGGACCCGCGCCTGGAGGAGGCCCTGCGCAACCTGGGGCGGTATGGCAACTCCTTCGGGCAGTCGGAGCGGAAGCGGGCCGTCTGGACGCAGGGGCTGGGGTTCAGGCCGAAGGACGCGCGTAAGGAGCCGGTGGAATGGCTGTGGCTCCTGGGCGAGTACGCCTGTTACCACTCCGCGCTCCAGCCCATCACCCGGTCGCTGGCCCGCGTGCTGCGTGCGGCGGAGGTGGACTACGGTATCCTCTACGAGGCGGAGCGCAACTCCGGGAATGACGCGCGGCGCGTGGGCGAGGAGGGGTTGTTTGAGCTGCTGCGCGAGAAGAACACCAGCGCTCTAAAGCAGGCCCAGTTCAAGGGCCTCTTCTCCACGGACCCCCACGTCTACAACACGCTGAGAAATGAATACCCGGACCTCAACGGCCGCCAGGGCCGCGTCTATCACTACGCCGAACTGCTGGCGGACCTGCTTGAGCGCGGGCGGTTGCAGGTGATGCGCAAGCTGCCCTATCGGGTGACCTACCACGATCCCTGTTATCTCGGTCGGTATAACGGCATTTACGACCCGCCGCGCGCCGTGCTGAGGTCTCTCGGCGTGGAGTTGAAGGAGATGCCTTACTCGCGAGGACACAGCCTCTGCTGCGGCGGAGGGGGGGGGCGGGTCTGGATGGAGGAGGTCGGCGAGGCGCACGCGCGTCCGAGCGAGGCCCGGGTGCGGGAGGCGGCGAACGTGGAGGGCGTGGAGATGCTGGTGGTGGCCTGTCCGAAGGACCATGTCATGTTTTCGGATGCCCTGAAGACCACCGGGCTGGAGGGCCGGCTGGTTGTGAAGGATTTGACGGAGCTGGTGGAAGAGGCCGTCGGCCCATCAGAGAGGAGGGATTCGCGTGGCGCAAACGAAGGACAGCGGTGACGGCGCTCTGCGCGTCGGGGTCTACATCTGCCACTGCGGCACCAACATCGCAGGGGTCGTGGACGTGCACGCCCTGGCGGAATACGCCGCCGGTCTGCCCAGGGTCGCGGTCGCCCGGGACTACAAATACATGTGTTCTGACCCGGGGCAGGAGCTGATCAAGCAGGACATCCGCGAGCTGGGCCTGGGCCGGGTCGTTGTGGCGGCGTGCTCGCCCCTGTTGCACGAGCGCACCTTCCGCCAGGCCGCGGCGCAGGGGGGGCTGAACCCCTTCACCGTGCAGATGGTGAACATCCGGGAGCACGACGCGTGGGTGCACGAGGACAGGGGGGCGGCCACGGAGAAGGCGAAGGACCTGATTCGCGCCGCGGTGCGCCGCGTCCTGCTGCACCAGCCGCTGGAACCCAGAAAAGTACCCATCCACCCCGACGCGCTGGTGGTGGGCGGGGGGATCGCGGGCATCCACGCCGCGCTGACCTTAGCCAACGCGGGCAAGCGCGTCTATCTGGTGGAGCGGGAGCCGACGATCGGCGGGCACATGGCGAAGTTCGACAAGACCTTTCCCACGCTGGACTGCGCCGCCTGCATCCTGACGCCCAAGATGACGGCGGTCAAGGCGCATCCCAACATCACCCTGTGGACCCTGTCCGAGGTGGCGCAGGTGGAGGGGTACGTGGGGAACTACAGGGTGACGGTCAGGCGCAGGCCCCGCTACGTGCTGGAGGAGGTGTGCGTGGGCTGCCAGGAGTGCGTCGAGGCGTGCGTGTACAAGGACGCCCGATACCCCGACGAGTTCAACCTGGGCCTGAGCAGGCGCAAGCCGATCTACCTCCCCTTCCCCCAGGCCGTGCCGCTGGCGGTGGTCATCGACCCGGAGACGTGCATCGCCGTCAAGACCGGCAAGTGCAAGCGGACCTGCATCGAGGCGTGCGGGGAGCGCAAGGGCATTGATCTGGGGCAGAAGGAGGAGATTCGGGAGATCGAGGTCGGGACGATCATCCTGGCCACCGGGTTCAGGGCCTTCGACGCGGGGCGCGTCCCCTACTACGGGTACGGGGTCTATCCAAATGTCTACACGGCGCTGGAGGTGGAGCGCCTGGTCAATGCGTCCGGGCCCACGGGGGGGGAGGTGGCGCTGCGGAACGGGGAGAGGCCGAAGGCGGTGGCGATCGTCCACTGCGTGGGCAGCCGGGACGAGAACACCAACCGCTACTGCTCCCGCGTCTGCTGCATGTATTCGCTGAAGCTGGCGCATCTCATCAAGGAGAAGACGGGCGCCGAGGTCTACAACTTCTACATCGACATCCGCGCGCCGGGCAAGTCCTTCGAGGAGTTTTACAACCGCGTGGCCGAGGAGGGGGTGCATTTCATCCGGGGCAAGGTGGCGGATGTCTATCCCGCCTCGAACGGGGAGGGGCGTCTGATCGTGCAGGCGGAGGACACGCTGCTGGGGATGGTGCGGAAGATCCCGGTGGACATGGTGGTGCTTTCGGTGGGGCTGGAGGCGCAGCCGGACGCGCAGGAGGTGCGCCGGCGGTTCAACATCACCTGCTCCACCGAGGGGTTCTTCCTGGAGCGGCACCCGAAGCTGGCGCCGGTGAACACGTTCACGGACGGCATCTTCCTGGCCGGGTGCTGCCAGGGGCCCAAGGACATCCCGGACACAGTGGCGCAGGCGGGCGCGGCGGCGGGGGAGGCCCTGGCCCTGATCGATGCGGGGGCCGTGGAGCTGGAGCCGAACACGGCCTTTGTCCTCGAAGAGGGGTGCTCCGGCTGCAAGTCGTGCGTTCCTCTCTGCCCGTATAACGCCATCTCTTTCGTGGAGGCAAAGAGGAAGGCGGAGATCAACGAGGCGCTGTGCAAGGGGTGCGGCGCCTGCGTCGCCGCCTGCCCCTCCGGCTCCATCCGACAGAACCTGTTTGAGGACGAGGAGATCTTCGAGGAGATCGAGGGGGTGCTGGCCTATGCCTGAACAGACGCGTGAACCCTTGCAGGCCGCGCAGGGCCCGTTTGAGCCCAGGATCGTCGCCTTCTTCTGCAACTGGTGCACCTACACGGCGGCGGACCTGGCGGGCACCTCGCGGATGAAGTACGCCCCGAACGCGCGGGTCATCCGGGTGATGTGCTCCGAGCGCGTGGACCCTCAGTTCGTGCTGGACGCCTTTGCCAAAGGGGCCGACGGGGTCCTGATCGGCGGGTGCCATCCGGGGGACTGTCACTACCAGGAGGGGAACTACAAGACCCTGCGACGCCTGGGGCTTCTCCGGCGCGTGCTGCGGGAGATGGGCGTCGAAGAGGAACGCCTGCGCGTCGAGTGGATCTCCGCCTCGGAGGGGGACAGGCTCAGGACCGCCGTGAACGACATGGTGGAAAAGGTGCGGGCGCTGGGGCCGCTGGGCCTGCCCGCCCGCTTTGAGGCGTGGGACCGGGAGGCGCTGGCAGCCGAGGAGGGGGAGGTGATGGCCCGTGCCTGAGAAGCCCAAGGTGGCCTTTTACTGGTGCGCGTCCTGCGGGGGGTGCGAGGAGTCGGTCGTGGACCTGGCCGAGGACATCCTTGGCGTCCTGGACGCCGTAGACATCGTCTTCTGGCCCGTGGCCCTGGACTTCAAGAAGAGGGACCTAGAGGCGATGCCCGACGGCTCCATCGCGGCGGCGCTGGTCAACGGGGCGGTCCGGACGTCGGAGCAGGAGGAGATGGCCCGGCTGCTGCGCCGGAAGGGGCGGGTCCTGATTGCCTATGGGGCCTGCGCCCATCTGGGGGGCATCCCGAGCCTTGCCAACCAGTTCGACCGGGAGCAGATCCTGCAGTATGTCTATCAGGATGCCCCTTCCGTGGTGAACGAGGGGCGGACGCGCCCCACGCTGAAACACCAGGAGGACGGCCGCGCGATCACGCTCCCTGAATTTCGCAGCAGGGTCCGCTCCCTGGATCAGGTGGTGGAGGTGGACTACTATCTCCCCGGATGCGCGCCCACGCCTAAGCTGTTGAAGCAGGCCCTGGCGGCCCTGCTCTCCGGGACCCTGCCCCCGAAGGGGAGCGTGCTCGCGCCCGACATCGCCCTGTGCGACGAGTGCCCGCGCAAGGAGACGAGGCCGGCGGACCTGCGTTTTACGGGGTTCAAACGACCTCACTGGACTCCGGTCGACCCGGAGAAGTGCCTCCTGGCGCAGGGCGTGGTGTGTATGGGGCCGGCCACGCGGGGGGGGTGCGAGGCCCTCTGCATCCGGGGGAACATGCCCTGCACGGGCTGCTTCGGCCCCACCTCCCGCGTCAGGGACCAGGGGGCCAAAATGCTCTCTTCACTCTCCTCCTCCGTGGACGCCAGGGAGGAGAAGGACATTGAGGAGGCCCTGGCGGGCATCCCGGACCCGGTCGGGGCCTTTTACCGGTATGGGCTCGCCAGGTCTCTGCTCCGCGGAAAGGTGGGTTAGAGCGTCTCTGGTTCCCTGTGACGGGGCTGTCATGCCGATAGCGACCAGACTCATCCTGGGCTTTCTCCTGATCATCGTCATCACCGGGGCCGTTTTCAGCGCAGCAGGGGTCCAGTTGATGGGCAGCCGCATCGTCTCCGAGGCCCAGGAGAAGGTGCGCAATGACCTGAACGCCGCGCGCGAGATCTATTTGAGCAAGTTAAACCACATCAACGACGTGATTCGATTCACGGCAGACAGGGTCCTTCTGATGAATGCCCTGCTGTCGGGGGACGTGGCGCCCGCGACCGACGCCCTGGGCAAGGTCAGAGAGCGGGAGAGGCTGGATGTACTGGCCGTCACAGACCGGTCCGGCAGGGTCCTTCTGCGCGCCGGCAACTTGAGCCTGGCCGGCGACGACCAGGGTCATGACGAACTGGTCAAGGCCGTTCTTCGGATAAAGCAGCCTGTCGCGTCCACGACCCTTGTCTCCGCCGACGATCTGCGGAGGGAGTCTCCGCCACTGGCCGAGAGGGCTTACTTCAAATTCATCGACACGCCGAAGGCGCGGGCGAGGCGGGAGACGGAGGAGACGGCGGGCATGATGTTGAAGGCGGCGGCGCCGATATTCGACCGCCAGAACCATTTCACGGGGATCATCTACGGCGGGGTCCTGCTCAACAGGAACTTCGACATCGTGGACAAGATCAAGCAGACGGTCTTTCAGGACGTCAAATACAACGGCAAGGACATCGGCACGGCGACGATCTTTCAGGATGACGTGAGGATCGCCACGAATGTCAAAAACGGGGACGGCTCCAGGGCGATCGGGACGCGCATCGCAGAGGACGTTTACCGCCGGGTGGTTCAGGAGGGGAGGCCCTGGGTCGGGCGGGCTTACGTCGTGAACAGCTGGTATATCACCGCCTACGAACCCATCCGAAACATCCACGACAGGATCATAGGGGTCCTGTACGTGGGCATCCTGGAAGAGAAGTACGTGGACATGAAAATGCGGACTGTCCGCATCTTCCTGAACATCACGCTTGTGGGCGCTCTGGTTTCCATGATGCTGTCCTACTTTATCTCCCGACGGATCTCCGTCCCCATCAAAAAGCTGGTGTCCGCCTCCGAGGAGGTCGCCCGCGGCAACCTGGATGCGAGGGTTGAGATCGGGTCCAACGATGAACTCCGGGAACTGGCCGACACGTTTAATTTCATGGCCTCCGCCCTGAAAAGAAGGGATGAGCTGTTGAAGGACCTGGCCCGCAAAAAGATCATGGAGTCCGAGCGGTTGAGCTTCATCGGACAGTTGGCCGCCGACGTGGCCCACGAGTTGAACAACCCCCTTCAGGGGATCGTCGCTTACTCTCATCTGCTCTTAGAGAGGTTGCCCGGCGAAGACTCGACGAAGGTGTCCATCCAGAAGATCGTCACCCAGGCGAATCGGTGCACCGAAATCATCCGGGGGCTGCTGGATTTTTCCCGGCAGCGGAAGCCTCAGAAGAGGTTGTCCAACGTCAATCTTATTTTACAGGAGTGCATCTCTCTGGTGGAGAACCGGGCGCTGTTCCACAACATTCAGGTCACAAAGGGTCTGGAAGAGGATCTACCACAGGCCGTCGTGGACCCTTCGCAAATGCAGCAGGTGTTTATGAACCTGATCATCAATGCGGCAGAGGCGATGGGGAGCGGCGGACAGTTGACTCTGGCGACCCGATTCGACCCGGTTGAGAGGTGCGTCGAGGTGGAGTTCAGGGACACCGGCCACGGCATCAGCGAAGAGAACGTGGAGAGGATCTTTGACCCCTTCTTCACCACGAAGCCGGTGGGGCACGGCACCGGCCTGGGGCTGTCCATCAGTTACGGCATCGTCAGGGAACACAAAGGCGCGATCTCCGTCGAGAGCGAGGTCGGAAAGGGGGCGGTTTTCGTCGTCAGGCTGCCGGTGGCGGCGGAGGAGAGGGGCGGAGGGAATGGAAGACACGCCTAGGATACTCATCATCGACGACGAGGAGGTCGTTCTGGACTCCTGCGCCCAGATTTTAGAGGGGGGCGACTGTTCCGTCGCCACCGCCACGGATGGGGCGACCGGGCTGAGGCTCGTCGAGGAGTTCCGGCCGGACCTGGTCTTTGTGGACCTCAAGATGCCGGGGATGTCGGGGTTTGAGGCGCTGGGGCGGATCCAGGCCTCTGACCCGACCGTCGTGACCGTTGTGATCACGGGCTATGCGACCGTGAGTTCGGCCGTGGAGGCGATGAAGAAGGGGGCTTATGACTTTCTGCCCAAGCCTTTCACCCCGGACGAGCTGCGTCTGGTCGCCCGCAGGGGGCTTGAGAAGAGGAGGCTGGCGCTGGAGACCATCGCCCTCCGAAGGGAAAAGGAGATGTTGCGGGAGCATTTCGCCGCTGTCGTGTCCCACGAGCTGAAGGCCCCGCTGAACGCGGTGCAACAGAACCTGTTCGCGCTGTCGCAGGAGCTGTCGGACAGGCTCACGGAGGGCCAGAGGGGCCGGTTTGAACGGATGAGGTCCCGCGTGGATGACCTCCTGCGGCTCATTCAGACCTGGCTGAGGGGGATTTCGGCGGATGTGGGGAAGATCAGGGAGGGCTTTCGGCCCGTTTCAGTGGCCTCGGTGATGTCCAGAGCGGTCGAGACCGTCCAGCCCCACGCCACGCGCAAGGATGTCGAGACGGTGGTCTCGGCCGAGGCGCCGTTGAGCCTCGTGGAGGGGGACGAGGGGACTTTGACGGAGTCCTTAGTGAATCTCCTTGAGAACGCCGTCAAATACTCCCACGTCGGGGGCAAGGTCCGGGTTCACGTCGAGGAGAGGGAGGAGAGGGTCCTGATTTCGGTTTCCGACACGGGCGTGGGAATCCCCAGAGAGGACCTGCCCTTTATCTTCGGCGATTTTTACACGGGGAAGGGGAGCCAGGCGGCGGAAAGAGGGCACGGGCTGGGGCTGGCCATCAGCCGGCGCATCGTCGAGGCGCACCACGGGACCCTCTCCGCAGAGAGCGAGCCGGGCAGGGGGAGCACGTTTTTGATCTGTCTGCCGGCCCTGAAGGCAGGCCTGCGCGACCGGCCCCCGGGGGAGACCGCTGTCCCGGCAGACCTTCAGAAGGGAGGCGCAACAGGATGAGCCAGCGAAAGAGGCTGTTGATCGTTGACGATGACCCCGATTTTGTGGACGGGATCAGGTCCATTCTGGAGGCCGCTGGCTACGAGGTGGACGCCGCCTACAACCCCAAAGACGGCTTCGAGGCCCTGCAGGCCAGGCCCTGCGACCTGTTGCTCCTCGACATTATGATGGGGCGCGGGGCGGAGGGCATCATGTTTGCGCGGAAGATGAGGAGGGACCCCAGGCTGCGGGAGGTCCCGGTGTTGATCATCACGGGCATCCGGGAGCAGATCGCCTTTCTCTTCCCCGGCCAGCCCGTGCATCCGCACTTTGTCCCTGTGGACGAGCTGGTTGAGAAGCCTGTGGAGCCAGCGTTTCTTCTGGAGAAGGTGAGCGCCCTGATGCAGGCGGCGGAGGCGAGGAAGGCGAAGACTCAGTAGGGAGCGACGGAATGGCGGACAGGCCCTCTTTCAGCAGAGAGATCACCCATCTCTTATACGCCGTGGGCGGGAACCCGATCAGCACCTGCATCCAGTGCGGGACCTGCTCGGCGACGTGTCCGGCGGCCGAGTTCATGGAACATTCGCCCCGCGAGGTCATCGCCATGATCGGCGCCGACCGCAGGGGTGAGGTGCTGTCCAGCAATACGTTCTGGACTTGCGCCTCCTGTTAGGGCTCGCGACTAAATAACTGTTACTCGATCTTCAAGTTTTTTCCAGTAACGAATGGCCCAAGGTTTGCTAACGGCCTCATTGGCAGCAAATCTCACCTGATTCTGCACCAAATTTGGGCCTTAAGGGACAGGATGGAGCCTCGATTGCTTTCATTTACAGCAGATTCTGACTCAAACCGAGGCGAAAAGATGCACAAACTTTCAGCGTTTTTGGCCTGAGCAAAATCCTGACCCGTGTTGTACACAAAAAACTTGATCATCGAGTGTTACAACTTTGTTCCGCTTTCGCAGGGATTTCTCGGCGAAAGTGAGCGTTACT
>CAYRZX010000305.1:0-8495 GCA_964428665.1 uncultured Gemmatimonas sp. | reverse complement strand
GATTTGCAACGAAATTTATTGTGCGTAGTGCCATCTTGCGTTTCTCATCCAAAGGCAAAAAGAAGATTTTTCCCGGTATCGGAAAATTTTTTCTTGAGTTAAGTCGATGTTTTTCCGATATTATATTATGACGAGCAGCATGGGTATGAAAAAAACTACTTGACATTATATGGTATACATCATATATTGCGGGCACACAAACCGGTTGTGGTTCATGTCCAGAGCTAAGGAGGGCGCGGCATGAATGAAGGTCGGCTGGTCGGCATCGACGAGGTGGCCGAGCTGTTCGGGAAGTCCATCGAGTCGATCCGGAAGTACAAGAACTACGGCATCCTGAAGGTTGCGGACCGGGTGGGCAACAAGGACCTGTTCGACCGGGAGGATGTCCTGTCCAAGAAGCAGGTCATCAAGGATCTTCAGATCAGGGGGCTCTCCCTGGCGCAGATCGCCGAACAGCTGGAGGCCACGGAGACCCCCGGGGCGCAGGGGCCTTACCGGCTGCTGATCGTGGACGACGAGGAGGAGATCCGGCGGAACCTCCGGGAGCTGTTCCTCCCCGACTACGAGGTCCACGAGGCCGTGGATGGGGTCGAGGCGCTGGAGAAGGCCCGCGCGTTGAAGCCGGACCTGATCTTGCTGGACCTCCGGCTCCCCCGGATGGACGGGTACCAGGTCTGCCAGCGTCTGAAAGGGGACCCCGCGACGGCCCAGATCCCGGTCATCATGGAGACGGCCCTGATCGAGACCCCCCAGAAGGTGAGGGGGATCGAGTACGGCGCTGACGACTACGTGACCAAGCCGTTCGACCTGGAGGAGATCGCCGCGCGCGTGAAGATGGTCCTCCGAAGGGTCAAACAGCGGGCCTGAGACGAATTACGAATTACGAATTACGAATTACGAATAGCGACATTCGACATTCGACATTCGACATTCGACATTCGACATTCCGAAGAGGAGACCGCCTGAACCGAACGCTGTATGGTTTATGGAGCTTCAAAGCCCACTCAGACTGATCGACCACGGGAGTGCCCGTCATGCTCAACAACCTGTTGAACGCCACGCTGGAGGTGGTGATCCTCCTGGATGTCCTGGGCGTCATCGTCTACTTCGTCGTCTCCGGGATCGTCCGCGCCAGGAAACAGCCGTCCGCTCGACCGTCCGTCGCACCGTGCCCCGCAGGGACTGCGGGTTACCCCCTCTTTGCCCCCGAAATCCCCTACGCATCCTCCCCGGTTCCTGACCCGGTCCCTTCTCATCGTGGATGGCCGGGCCTGAAGGGTCTGAAGGACCGGATCGCCCACCGCCGCGACCCCGTTGCGGAAGCCGCCGGCGTCGAGGCCCAGCAGCGCAAGATCGGCGCCATCCTGAACAGTTTCAAAGAGGACGTCTGACATGAACGCGAAGGTCCTGATTGCCCACGGCAACGCCCTGATGGCGGATGTGTTGCGAGAGGTGCTGGAGCGGGAGGGGTGCCGGGTGACGATGGCCGCCGATGGGCACCGCGCGGTGGGTCTGGCGCTCAGCGACGACTACGACCTGTTGCTGATCGACCGGGACCTGCCGGGGCTGGACGGGGAGCGCGTCGCAGAGGTGTTGCAGGCCAGGGGGAATTTCACGCCGGTCATCGCCACCTGCGCGGACAGGGGGTGGAGGCCGTCGCCCGGCATCTTCGGGGTCCTGCCGGTCCCGTTCGAGGAGGAGACGCTGATCGCAGCTGCGGAGGCGGCCCTGTCCGGGGACCGGGAGCGGCTCCAGGAGGCGGCGCTCCCCTCCCCGGCGCCCGCGCAGCCTCTCATCCCCGGCTCGCCGAGCCTCCGGCGCAGACAGGCCCTGCGAGCCTACGCTGCGGAGGCCCTGCCGGTCAAGGCCACCCTGCCCGCCCCCCCTCCCGCCGCGTCGCGACGGCGCATCCTGTTGATCGACTCGGATCCCGAGGCGCTCGAACGCCACCGGAGGGCGCTGGTCGCGTCAGGCTACGAGGTGACGGCCATCCGGCAGGGGGACGAGGGGTTTGAGCGGGGGATGACGGAGGCCTTCGACATGATCGTCACGGAGCTCTGGCTGCCGGGGCTGGACGGGTTCGACATGATCGCCGGGCTGAAGCGGGGCGGGGCGGAGTCCGCCGTGGTCGTGGCCACGGCCTACCTGCGGAAGGACATGGTGGCGGAGCTGCGCGGCCTGGGCGTGCGGCGGGTGCTGATCAAGCCCTTCCCGGAGGCGGCCCTGACCCGGTGCGCACTGTCCACGGTGAGGCCGTAAGAAAAGGCGGAAGGCGGAAGCATGCCCTGAGCAGCGTCGAAGGGGCGGAAGGCGAAAAGAACCCTGTTTTCGCCCTTCGCCCTTCGCTTTTCGCTTTTTGGTGGGTGAGGGCCGATCTTTTTCAGGAGGGGACTCATGAACCGCAAACGCAAGCAGCTCCGCATCCTGGTGTTCGGGGCGCACCCGGACGACTGCGACATCAAGGCGGGGGGCATCGCCCTCCAGTACTCGGCCCTGGGGCATCGGGTGAAGTTCGTGTCCGTGACCAACGGGGACACGGGCCACTTCGAGATCGGGGGGATCGAGCTGGCCCGCCGGCGCTACGCGGAGGCGCAGGCCGCAGGCCGCGTGGCCGGGATAGAGTACAGCGTGCTGGACATTCACAACGGGGAGCTGGAGCCGTCGGTGGCCAACCGGAAGATGATCATCCGGATCATCCGGGAGTTCCAGCCGGACCTGGTCCTGACCCACCGGCCCAACGACTATCACCCGGACCACCGCTACACCTCGCTGCTGGTGCAGGACGCGGCCTACATCGTCACGGTCCCGAACATGGTCTCGCTGACCCCGCACCTGCAGTACAACCCGGTCATCTGCTACCTGAGCGACAACTTCCAGAAGCCCACGCCGTTCGCGCCGGACGTGGTCGTGGGGATCGACGGCATGATCGAGCGGAAGATGGACATGCTCCACTGCCACGTGTCGCAGATGTACGAGTGGCTGCCCTACAACGGAAACCGGCTGAAGGAGGTGCCGAAGGGGGAGCGGGCCAGGCGGGCGTGGCTGGGGAGGCTCAGGAAGCCGGCGTTCGAGCAGATCGCAGACCGGTACCGGGAGCGGCTGATCGAGCTCTATGGCGAGAAGCGGGGAAAGAAGATTCGCTACGCCGAGGCGTTTGAGACGTGCGAGTACGGGGGGAAGCTGACGGAGAAGAATGTGAAGGTGCTGTTTCCGTTTTTTGGATGAAGCAGGGGCGCGGCCTGTGGCCGCGCCCTTGTCGTTTTTACAAGCCTGCTCCCCCTTTCCTTTAGGAAAGGGGGTTGGGGGGATAGGTCTGTTCAGGCCATCGCTTTCAGCGCCCCTTCGATCCCCTCCAGCGCCCGGTCGATGTCCTCCGCCGTGTGCGCGGACGAGAAGCCGTGATGCACGGCGATGCCCCCGTAGTCGTGGAAGTAGACCCCCCGCTCTGCCGCCTCCCGGATGAACCGCAGCATCATCCCCCTGTCGTGCCGCTCTGATTGCCGGTAGTTCGTGACCTCCTCCTCGATCCCGAAGAAGATTCCGAAGCGCGCGCCGAGGCCCTGGATGTGGCCCTTCACGCCCGTCCGGCGGAAGGCGTCCGCGAAGCCCGCGTAGAGGCGGTCCGCCAGGGCGAAGATGCGGTCGTAGAACCCGGGGGAGGAGATCTCCTCCAGCGCGGCCAGGGCGGCGGTCACGTTGACCAGGTGGCCGTTGTAGGTCCCGCTGTGGGCGGACCCGCCCAGGGGGGCGACGCGCTCCATGATCTCCCGCCTTCCGCAGAAGGCGCTGATGGGGAGGCCGCCGCCCAGGGCCTTGCCGAGGGTGCAGAGGTCGGGGGTGACGCCGTAATAGGCCTGGGCGCAGCCCGGCCCGGTCCGGAAGCCGGACAGGATCTCGTCGAAGATGAGCAGGACGCCGCTGTCGCGCGTCAATTGCCGGAGGCCCTCCAGGTAGCCCTGCTTCGGGAGGATGCAGCCGGCGTTGTAGTTGACTGGCTCCAGGATGACGGCCGCGATCCGGTCTTTCTGTTTCTGGAGGGTCCGCTCCACGACGCCCAGGTCGTTGAAGGGGAGGGGGATGACGTAGTCCTTCATCCCCTCCGGGACGCCGGCGGACTCGATGTAGGGGGTGGGGGCCTCGGCAGGGCCGGCCTTCGAGATGGGGGGGCGGCCGCCGATGTGGAGATAGTCGTGGAGGCCGTGGTAGTGCCCCTCGAAGCGGACGATTTTGTCCTTTCCGGTGAAGGCGCGGGCGAGGCGGATGCAGTGCATGGTGGTCTCCGTGCCGGACCCGGTGAAGCGGACCAGGTCCGCGCAGGGGATCAGCTCCACGATCTTCTGCGCCAGCCGGCCGTGGTCCTCGGTCTCGTAGGCGCAGATGACGCCCAGGTCGAGCGCCCGCTCCACGGCTTTGCGGATGCTGGGGTGATTGTGCCCCAGCAGGGCCGCGCCGTGCGAGGTGCAGAGGTCCACATACTCCCTCCCGTTCAGGTCCCACACCCGTCCCCGGTCCCCCCGCGCGAAGTAGACGGGCCGGTCAAAGGCCCGGTTCACGCGCGTGGAGGCGGAGACGCCCGCGACGAGGTACATACGCGCAAATTCGTAGTTGGCCTGGATTCGGTCCATAGACAATTCCTTCGTGGCCCTTCGTGTCATTTCGTATCTTTTCGTGCTCCCGCCTGAGCCACGCCGATCATGCTGTCCCGCGTGACCAGTCCGGCAAGTTCCTCCTCGCTCAGGCCCTCTGTCCCGGCGGGGCGGGCGGGGATGACCAGGTAACGGATGTCCGCGGTGCTGTCGTAGACCCGCACCTCCACGTCTGGCCTCAGCTCCAGGCCGAACTCCCTCAGGACGCCGCGCGGGTCGGCCACGGCGCGGGAGCGGTAGCTCAGGCCCTTGTACCAGTCCGGCGGGAGGCCCAGGAGGGACCTGGGGTAGCAGGAGCAGAGGGTGCAGACGATCAGGTTGTGTATGCGGTCCGTGTTCTCCACGGCCCTGAGGACGGTGCTCGCGCCGGGGTCCAGGCCGAGTTCTCTGACGGCGGACCCCGCGTCGGCCAACAGGCGGGCCTTGAACCCCGCGTCGGTCCAGGCCCTGGCGACCACCCTGGCGCCCTGGGCGGGGGTGCGGGAGTCCAGGACCTCGATGCCCCGCCGGATCTCGTCCGCGGTGACGACGCCCTTCGAGATCAGAAGGGACTCGATGGCGCGGGCGCGTCTCTCGTAGACGGTGGGGTGGTGGTCGTCACGGATGGCCGCATGATCGTGGTCGTGCATGGTCGCCTCCTTCAAAATCCGAGACGATCCACAGATTACACAGATTACAGGGCGGGGAGACGATCCTGTGAATCGTCCGGGGTGGTGGAAAGGGTTTAAATCTGTGAAATCTGCGTAATCTGCGGATCAGATGGGTTCCAGCCAGTGTTCGTAGAGGTCGATCAAGAGCTGATCCTTCGGGGATGCACAGTAGCCCTTCCAGACGTGCGTCTGATCGAAGCGGACCTGATAGAGGGCCTGGACGGGCAGGCCGCTCCCTCCGTAGGCGAGGGACTCCGGGTTGGGGAACGCGCCGTGAACGGCCTCGACAGCGCCGGTCTTGCCCTGGATGTACGCGGGCGTCCGGAAGTGCCCCGGCGGGGCGCCGACGCGCACCCGGACCCGGTCTCCGATCTGGAATTTAGGTGTCATGGGGACCTCAAAGTGGACCCAACCCCCCATCCCCCTTCCCGAAACGGGAAGGGAGAGCAAGTTATTCTCTCCCCTCTCCCTTTAGGGGAGGGGACGGGGGAGGGGTCTCTTTACGTCTCGCGCACTCTCCGCTCTATCTCCTCCCGCGTCAGGAGGCCCTTCTCGACCGTCAGGGCCTCGATGGCGGCGATCCACCGCTCGTAGTAGCTGAGTCTTTCGTAGGTCTCCGGGTCCAGGGCCTCGATGGCCCGGCGGAGTTCGTCCGCCCGCACGAGGCCGCGACTCCCCAGGGCCCCCCTCAGGGCGTCCACCCGCTTCTCCCAGGGGGAGAGTTCGCGCTCGGTCCGGTCGATGGGGCCGGCGTCGGGCCGGCCGCCCCGGTCGTGTACGCGTGGCATGAAATTTCTCCTTTATGTCAAGGCCCCTTCGAGGTATCCCCGGAACGCCTCCGGCTCGTGGATGAGGGCCTGGATCTCCACGGAGGGGAGGCGGTAGGGGTTGGACTCTTTCGTGATGTAGCGCGCGGCGCGCGGGGGGCCGCCGTCGGCCTCGTCGTCCCCCGGTATGCCGACCAGGTCCGCGTAGCGGATGGCCTTGCCGTCGGCCTGGTATTCGGGCCCGATGATCCAGAGCCGGCCAAAGCGGTAGCGCCCGGCCACCTCCCGCTCGGCGGCGCTGCTCCAGCTCGTGCCGGTGAAGGCGAAGTCCCTGGGGGTGACGCTCAGGTGTCTCTGGAGGGTCTCGTCGCACCCCCTGAGTTCCGCACGGAGGCGCTCGCCCGTGGGGTCCTCCTGGCTCAGCTGCGAGAGGTTGGGGTGGGTGACGGTGTGTGCGCCGATGTGCCAGCCGGCGTCCCTCAGCTCGCCGATCTCCTCCCATGTCATGAATTTTCGCTCTTCGTCGGGGGGCAGGGGGGCGCTGTACATCTGGTCCAGGGGGCCGGTGTTGATGAAGAGGTTGCCCCGGAAGCCGTAGCGGCTCAGGGTCTCGTGGATCTCGTAGCGCATGGACTTCACGGGGTGGTCGAAGTCGATCATGATCGGGCGCTCGGGGAGGGTCCCTGACCCCTCGCGCCAGGCCGCCAGGTCGTCGTAGTCGATGGACTCGAAGCCGAGGTCGCTGGCGATCCGCATCAGGCGGTCGAAGTGCTCTGGGGTCAGGGGCTTTTTATGGTTCGTCAGGATGCCGTGGCACATGGTGATGGGGATTTTCATGACGGCCTCTTGAAGATGAGGTTCTGGACGATGCCGGGGGTGTAGGCGATGGCGTCGGCGTTGTACAATATAAAGCTTTTTCCGAAGAATGTCTCCTTGATCCGGGAGGCGACGTCCCCGAGCATGAACACCTCCACCAGGACGCTCCTCAGGCGGGGGTCGGAGAGGGTCCGGGCCGCGCCCTGGACGATGCGCTCCTCGATGCCGTCCACGTCGATCTTGACGTGGTTCGGGAAGGGGAGGGCGAACGGGCCGGTCAGGTCGTCTATGGAGACGCCCATCGCGCCCTGCCGGTTCTTCGGGGGGAAGGGCTTTTCGCCCTGGGTGATGGGTCTCCCGTAGGCGTGGAGGGAGGCGCCGGGGGCGAAGGATTTCACGTAGAAGAGGTCGAGGGCCGTCCTGTCCGCGACGGCCAGACAGTAGGCGGTGACGGTCTCGGTCAGGCCGTTCAGGACGATGTTCCGGTTCAGCTTGGCGTAGTTGAGGGCCTCCGGCTCAAAGGCGAAGACCCGGCAGTCCCCCCTCAGGCGTCGGGCGGCGTAGAGGGCGTACTGACCGATGTTCGCGCCGACGTCGTAGATGACCTCGCCCGGCTGAAAGAAGGCGTCTATCCAGGCGAGGGTGTCCGGCTCCTTGGTGGCGTAGGTGTCCGCCCGCCAGCGCTCGAAGTTCCTCGCCTCGCCCTCCTGCGCCTCCGGCTCCACGTCGAGCAGGACGGTCTCCCCGCCGATCTCGCACGTCACGATCTGGCCCATGATGTCTCCTCGATTTTTTTTCTTCTCTCGCTCGCCAATGCCGTATATTTATGCCACACCCTTCTTCAACCGACTATGGAGGATTTCGCCATGGTCTCCCTTCGTCATACCCTCCCCTTTCTGCTCTCTCTGACCCTCTGCTGGGCCGCCGCTGCGTTTGCGTGGGGCGCGTCTAAGGAGCGCCGGGCGCAGGCCGACTCGCTCTACGCCGCTGCGATCCGGGACACGGCCGGGCTCCCGCTCAAGGAGCGCATCCGGCGATTCAAGCAGGTGCTCAAGCTAAGCTACAGGCACGCCCCGGCGCACCATCAGCTCGCCCGGTGCTACATCGAGCAGGGGACCGTGGCCTCGCGCATGAGCGCCGGGTTCGAGCTGCAGGAGGCCCTGCGGGGGGACTGGGACAATGTCGAGTATCTCCTGACCTACGCGGACCTGCTCTGGCGCAAGGGGATGCTGGACGAGTCCCGCCGGTATTACGAGCGGGTCCTCAAGCTCGCGCCGGACAATGCCGAGGCCGCCTCCGGCGCGGCCCGCTACTTTCTGTTCGACATGTTCCGGTATCTGGACATGCAGTCCGTGATCGTGGACAGTCTGGACTTTCGCCTCCCTGCCTATCTCCAGGACGATGTCCACGTCATGG
This sequence comes from uncultured Gemmatimonas sp., assembly GCA_964428665.1. Classification (GTDB taxonomy): domain Bacteria; phylum Latescibacterota; class UBA2968; order SICM01; family SICM01; genus SICM01. The sequence goes on along the minus strand of CAYRZX010000305.1, from coordinate 200 downwards.
CCCTTCGCAGCTTTGGCGAGAAGGACCGGGACCGGGCCTTCGACTACCTGAACCGCGCCCTGACGGCGGACCCAGACCACAGGCCCAGCGTGGCCCGGCTCTGTCTCCTTTACTATGAAAACGGTCAGGCGGACAGCGCCGTGGCCGTGGCCGGGCAGTACCTGGAGCGCCATCCCGACGATGAGGACGCCCTGCTCTAT
>CAYRZX010000304.1:2142-8549 GCA_964428665.1 uncultured Gemmatimonas sp. | reverse complement strand
AGGACCTGTACGACCCGGCCATCTCCATCCGCTACGGCTGCCGGGAGATCGCCTCTTACCTGGCCCGGTTCCCCCGCGATCTGCGCGGCACGGTCCTCGCCCTCTCCTCCTACAACGCGGGCCTGGACGTCGCCCAGAAGTGGGACAGGACCCTGCCCGCCGACGTGGACGAGCTGGTCGAGAACATCCCCTATCACGAGACGCGCGGCTATGTCAAGCAGGTCCTCCGGAACTACGAGATCTACAAGCTGCTGCTGGCGGAGAGATGAAAAACAGACCCCTCCCCCCATCCCCCTCCCCCGATGGGAGAGGGGGAGCAGACCTATCCCCCCGGCCCCCTTTCCTGAAGGAAAGGGGGAGAGAGACCTTCTTCCCCCCTTTAGGGGGGATAAGAGGGGGGTCTCTTTGGGGCTGGGGGAGGGGTCTCCTCTGCCTTCTCCTCCTCTATCCTGTTTCTCTGCACGCGGACATAGAAGAGTCCTTCCCCACGACCCTCGTCTACCCCGCCTTCCGCCACACCTGGGGCATCTTCCGCGTGACGGAGAGCCTCATCGGCCTGTTCCTGGGCGACCGGGGGAGGATCGACGACCCGCAGGGCGTGGCCGTGGCCCGGCTGAAGGAGCGCGACGACCCCGCCACGGACAGCGACGACGACGAGGTCACGGTCTACGGCGTCAACGCCGGGGCCGGGGACATCCTCTACAACCCGTCCATGGCCGGGGTGGCCGCCTTCGGGGGGGCCGAGGACCCCAGGGCCGGCCTCCTGCGCCCGCGCGGCGTCGCGGCGGACGACAGCGGCCACGTCTTCGTCGCCGACGCCGGCCACGCCCGCGTGGTCCGCCTCCTGTGCAGAGGAGGCCGGCTGACCTTCGTGGCCGAGTTCGGGCCGCCCCTGTTCGCCGAGCCGTTCGGCGTGGCCCTCGACCGGAGCGGCCGCGTCTTCGTCGCGGACCGCGCCCGGGACCGGGTCGTCGTGGCCACCTACGACGGACAGCCCATCGGACGCCTCGACGCCCCGGCGCCCACCGGCGTCGCCGTGAACGACTCGACCGAGCAGTGGTCCTATTTCAAGGAGCGCGCCGTCTACGTGGTCTGCCGGGAGGGGGCCGAGATCTGGAGATTCGACGGCCGGGGACAGGCCACGGCGCAGGTCCGGGCGGCCGACATCCCCGGCCATCCCCGCAGCCGGTTCCTCTACCTGGCCCTCGACTACTGCGACAACGTCTACGCCACGGACCCGGCAGGCCACGCCGTCCACAAGTTCGACCGGAACCTGACCTACCTGACCACCTTTGGAGGGCCGGGAACGGGCGACGCGCAGTTCATCTCCCCCCGGGGCATCGCCGTCCACCGACGCTTCGGGCAGGTCTTCATCGTCGAGCAAAGTGGGGCGCAGTACTACTGGGTGGGCGCGGACCTGCGGTCCCTCGACGCGACCTTTGACCCGGGCCGGGGCCAGGTCATCGTCTCGCTCTTCCCGACCGAGCGGGCCTTCGTCCGGATGGGCGTCTACGGCCGGGGCCGGCTCCTCCGGGCCCTCGCGACACGGTGGGCCGCCGAGCCGGGCCCCCATCAGGTCCTCTGGGACCTGACCGACGACCAGGGCAGGCGGGCGAGCGCGGGGACATACCACATCCGGGTGGAGATCGAGCCCACCTACTCCTCCTACACCCACTTTAAGAAGAAGTTTGAGCGTAGCGTGGAGATCAGATAGTCCTGAGTCCTGAGTCCTGAGTGAAGTCAAAAGTTCTCCCTCTTTGATTTTACTCAGCACTCAGCACTTTACACTCAGCACTTGTTTTAGAGAGGTTCCCTTGGACATCCGCACCCGCAGACGCCAGATCATCGCCGAGGACGTCTTCATCATCCTCTCCATCCTGGCCCTCTGGCCCACGATCCTCGGATGGGATCACGTGATCTACGACCTCCTGAAGTACGCCGCCCTGGCCGGCCTGGTCCTCATCTTCATCCGCCGGCTCAGGAGATACAGGGATCGGGAGCAGGGGTAAGACAGACCACAAGACAACAAGACAACAAGACAACAAGACCCAAATACGACTGCGGTAGTCCTGTGGTCTGTGGTCTGTGGTCCTCCTCTTTCCCTCACCCCTTTATCTTATAGCTATACCTCGCCATCATCTCGTGGTCAGACTCGCGGGCGGTCTGGCGGTCCAGGTCGGACAGCGGAAGGTAGTAGTGCCGCTCCGCCTTCCACGTGATGAACCCCTCCGCGTAGGCCGCGCGGCAGGCGGACCCGAACGCCCCGTCGGAGGTCTCGATGCGCTTGCGGGCGTAGGCCCCCCCGTAGCCCTGGCTGGCCAGGGCGTCCAGGGCAGCCAGCTTCTTCTCGACCACATCCGTGATGTCGATGAACACGTCGTTGTAGTACCCCCCTTGCGCGTCCCAGACCGTGTGGGGGACCGTCGCCGCCCCACAGCCCCAGTAGAACACCTGCGCCACCCGGTGCGGCGGGTTGCGGTCCCCGGGATCCACCGAGCCGGAAAGGCCCACGGCCAGCATCACGACCTGCCCCGCCGCCGCGTGCGGGTTCCAGACCCCCCCGCCCTCCATCGGGAAGTGCGTCAGGACGACCTCCGGCCTCAGCTCCCGCAGCAGCACGGCCAGCCGGCGCACCGTGGCCTCGTCCGGGAGCAGCACCGCGTCGTCCGCGCCGAAGAAATAGACCTCCTCCACCCCCAGGATGCGGCAGGCCGCCCGGACCTCCTGCGCCTTCACGTCAGACCGCTCCTGCATCATCTGCTTCAGCGCCTCTGCCTCCGGCACCCGGTCCAGGTGGAACATCCGCTCGCTGATCACCTCGTCGTGCACGCGCGCCCCGTGCGTCAGCACCACGCAGCCCACCCGGTCCCCGCGCGTCGCGTGGTGCGCCATGGCGCCGCCGGACTGGTCGAAGATGTCCGCCGGATGCGCGCCGATGGACAGGATGCGAAGGGGTTCAGGCATGGGAGGTCTCCTTCTTGAACTTCTGATATTCCATCCAGGCGTGGTCCGCGGCGTATCCGTTGGGGACCTCCTCCGTGGCCTCCGGGCGTTTGTAGGCCACACGCACGCGGAGCGTCCGGGGCTCGTCCACCTTGAGCTGGCCCGCCTCCCACGCGAAGTCCCACGCCGGAGAGCTCTTTCCGGGGATCACCGACTGGCCCGCGCCCGACGGCGACAGGAAGAACCGGAACCCCAGGTAGTCGTCGGCCATGATCAGGAACATCATCCCCCGGATCACCCCGAAATAGAACGGGTGGTCGAACGTGTGCCCGGAGTCCGAGTGGTGAAACCCCCGCCTCCCGTTCAGAAAGGTCGTGGTCGCCTCCCGCCCCCACGCCTCCCGCTCCTCCACCGGCAGGTCCGTCGGGAAGATCATCGCCCCCTGTCCGTGCACGGGGTTGTAGTAATAGGTCCAGGTCCCCTTCTCGATGAAATGGATGCCCCCGTCCAGCGGGGAGTTGACGTAGCAGCACCAGCTGAACGAGGCGCGCGCCTGCGCCCGGTGTCCCGGACGGGCCGTGGCCGTCATCTCGTAGTCGATGTGGTGCGGCGCGGTCAGCCGGTAGGTCCCCCGCGTCTCCACGAAGTTGTTCCTCTCCGTCGCCTCCTTGAACAGCTCCACCGTCGTGTCGTCGACGCGCCGGATCGAAGGCCCTGTCCCCCGGTGGTGCCCGAACAGCAGCACCCCGTTCCCCTGCGACACGGCCGTGTGCTTCTCCTTCACCGACGTCAGGAACCAGATCCCGCTGTGCTGGTCCTGTCCCGCCCCGTGGTCCGTGTCGTCCCCCACGATCGCACGCAGCTCCCCGGCGGAGACAAAGTAGCAGTGCTCGGACATGGCGACCTCCTTTCTGCTCAGAAATCTGTTGACACCGCCCTATCGGGAATGTACTATAATTCGGCCTCCGACGCACGGCCTTTCCACAAGGAGACATCCTATGCGCTCGCAAGATGACCCCATCCCCCCGATCCCTGAAGACACCCTGCTTCACGAGAAGAACTTTTATCACTATACCCAGGAGATGTCGTTCGACCGGCGAGAGATCGCCTTCGTCATGGTCGATCTCTGGAACACCGGCTTCGGTCCCCGGCCCCTCTCCCACCTCGGCTGGGAGGCGGAGTACAACGCGGGCAAGAGCTTTTGCGACCGGGCCGGCCAGATCGAGATGACGAAGATCCTCCCCATGCTGAAGGCCTGCCGGGAGAGGGGCATCCCCGTCGTGCACGCCCCCACCCGGGACATTGCGGTCAAGCACCGGCAGTGGGAGGCCCTGGCCACGGAGGAGGAGAAGCACCCCTCCAGACCCTCCATCTCTCCGCCCCCACCCCCCGACTGGCCCCCCCGGGACTGGGTGAAGGCCTGGCAGCAGGAGCACCAGCACCTGTTCCGCACCCAGGAGTGGATCACCAGCTACTACGAACACGTCCGGCCCAACCAGGACATCCCCGCGCCCCTCCGGCCCGTGGACGGAGACCTGGTGATCTCATCCGGGGCCATGATGCACCGCCTGATGCGAGAGCGGGGCGTCAGGGTCCTCTTCTACTGCGGGTTCGCCACGAACATGTGCCTGATCGACAAGCCCGGCGCCGTCCGCGACACGCACGCCCGCGGCTACCTCCCCATCGTCATCCGGGACGCCACGGCCGGCACCGAAAACGCCGAGACCCTCGACGGTCTCTGGATCACGCGCGCCTTCATCGACCAGATCGAGATGATCTGGGGCTACACGATCGCCACGGACGAGTTCCTGAAAGCCATCGCAGGAGGAGACAGGATCACCGTCCCCTGCCGGTATATCAGGATGTATAAGCCGATATAACAAAAAGTTCAAGGTTTAAGGTTCAAGGTTCAAGGTTTTCACTTTGAACCTTGAACTTTGAACTTTATACAGAAGGAGTCTATCATGGACCCCACCTGCCTGAGTTATTGCCTGACCGAGGAGGAGCGCCGCACGTTTGAGGAGAAGGGATTCTTCATCGTCGAGGACGTCCTGCCGCTCCAGCTGGTCAAGGACGTCGAGGCCGTCGTGGACCGGATCGACGCCCGGCACCGGGCCGAGAACAGCGTGGGCCCTCACGAGCGGGTCAACCTGCTCGACTTCATCGGGAAGGACGAGGTCTTCCTGGAGCTGCTCGACTGGCCCAGGACCTTCCCGAAGGTCTGGGGCATCCTCGGCTGGAACATCCAGCTCTACCACACCCACATGGCCGTCACGCCCCCCGGCCCCCCTGGCGAGACCCCTTCCCAAAAACGTCTCGGCTGGCACCAGGACAGCGGCCGTCTGAACATCGAGCTGGAGACCACCCCCCGGCCCCGCGTCTCCCTCAAGGTGGCCTTCTTCCTGACCGACACGCGGGAGCTGGGCCGGGCCAATTTCTACGTCGTCCCCGGCAGCCACCTCCAGAACAGAGTCGCCTTCCCGGAGGACGGCGTCTCCGACCCGGAGGGGACCACCCCCGTCCGCGCCCCCGCCGGATCGGCCGTGTTCTTCGACCGCCGGATATGGCACGCCCCCAGCCCCAACTCCTCCCAGGTGACCCGCAGGGTCCTGTTCTACGGCTACTCCTACCGCTGGCTGCGCCCCAGGGACAACATGACCGTGGCCCACTTCATGGACCGCTGCGACCCCATCCGCCGGCAGCTTTTGGGGGCCAGCACGGGCGGCTTCGGCTACACCTCCCCCGGCGACGCGGACGTCCCCCTCAAGGGATGGATCAAGGAGCGCCTCGGCGAGGCCGCGGTCGCGCCGTGAGGGGACACCCGCGCATCCAAAACGACAATGGCAGGGCATGGCCCTGCCATTGTCATATTCAACCTTGACCCACACGAAGCCGTCCACCTTCCCTCACCATTCCTCAAACGGCTCCCCCTCAAACCCCTCCACGCCGAGGACGCTGAGCACAGCAGGACAGGATTCGGCCATCTCCCGGATGAGGTCGATCAACTCCTCTTTTGAGCGTCCCTCCAGCTCCGCCATCAGCGTTTTCAGGTCGAAGAAGCTCTCCGGCTCCTCCAGCCACGTCTTCCCGACCGCGACCGCGTGTTTGCAGAACAGCATCTCCGCCGGGCAGGTGCAGGTCGCAACGGGCTTCCCTCTCTGACTGATCTCCAGGCGCACCTGGTAGACCCCGGCGCTGCCATAGACCTGCGCCGACAGGACATTCCCTGACACCAGGCGCCTGGCCAGCGCCTCGGAGCAGACGTACTCGTCCGCCCGGTCGAAGATGACCGGGCCGGCGGCCTTGAGAAGGGCCTCCCTGGTCAGCCGGGGGCCGGGATCAGGCGTGCGTGTCTTTTTGGATTTGGGCATAAGTCGTCTCCTTACACTGCAATACCCTGTTGTACCTTTTTCAGTCCCCTATTCATCGGGTCAGTGGATGCAACAGGAAAGCGCCCCAGCCGT
>CAYRZX010000304.1:0-2042 GCA_964428665.1 uncultured Gemmatimonas sp. | reverse complement strand
GTGAGCGTAGCCGAACGGCTTTCAGTCCCCTATTCATCGGGTCAGTGGATGCAACAGGAAAGCGCCCCAGCCGTGAGCGTAGCCGAACGGCTTTCAGTCCCCTATTCATCGGGTCAGTGGATGCAACTCGATGTCCCACGTCGCCTGCTCGATGCCTACGCAGACTTTCAGTCCCCTATTCATCGGGTCAGTGGATGCAACGCCCAGAGGCGGAGGGGTGCTCGTGTGGGGTGGAGCTTTCAGTCCCCTATTCATCGGGTCAGTGGATGCAACGTCAGCCTCGATCCGGCGGCAGAGGCGGCAATGTCCTTTCAGTCCCCTATTCATCGGGTCAGTGGATGCAACCGGACTGTCCCCGGTGGCTGCTGAGTTGGCACAGAAGCTTTCAGTCCCCTATTCATCGGGTCAGTGGATGCAACAGGAAAGCGCCCCAGCCGTGAGCGTAGCCGAACGGCTTTCAGTCCCCTATTCATCGGGTCAGTGGATGCAACAGGAAAGCGCCCCAGCCGTGAGCGTAGCCGAACGGCTTTCAGTCCCCTATTCATCGGGTCAGTGGATGCAACGAAGGTTAAGGTTTTTAATGATCAAGGGAGCGCGTTCTTTCAGTCCCCTATTCATCGGGTCAGTGGATGCAACCGTAGCGCGCGAACTGTTTGACTGCGCGGTGAACTGTCTTTCAGTCCCCTATTCATCGGGTCAGTGGATGCAACGAGGCAGAGCTACGCGCAGCGGGCAAAGGCGCAGAAGCTTTCAGTCCCCTATTCATCGGGTCAGTGGATGCAACAGCGTCCGGTTCAGGCGGTCCGACATACAGGCATACATCCCTTTCAGTCCCCTATTCATCGGGTCAGTGGATGCAACGCCAGCGTCGGTTCATTCAGGCCATCGAAGAATTGCCTTTCAGTCCCCTATTCATCGGGTCAGTGGATGCAACCGGCGCTGTTCTAAGCAGCGGCCGGGGCTTCTGTTTGCTTTCAGTCCCCTATTCATCGGGTCAGTGGATGCAACAGCAGGGCCGGAACGGAAGTGCGGGCATGATGAATGCTTTCAGTCCCCTATTCATCGGGTCAGTGGATGCAACACCCTGATTGACGAGGCGGGCAACGAAATTGCCAGGCTTTCAGTCCCCTATTCATCGGGTCAGTGGATGCAACTTGACACTCCCACGAATAAATTCGTGGGATTCTTTACGCTTTCAGTCCCCTATTCATCGGGTCAGTGGATGCAACATTAGAAATCGGCCTTTGAGATCATTGCCTGAGCGTCTTTCAGTCCCCTATTCATCGGGTCAGTGGATGCAACGTGTGCTGCCTCGCCCCTCCCTGGGGCGCTATTATTCTTTCAGTCCCCTATTCATCGGGTCAGTGGATGCAACCTTCCCCATCTTGGACCAGAACGATGCCTTCTTTTGTCTTTCAGTCCCCTATTCATCGGGTCAGTGGATGCAACCCCCCTTATCGCCTCAGAAAAAATACTTTCAGTCCCCTATTTCTCGGGCCAGTGGATACTGCTATGCCTCTCTTTTCGAGCCTGCGTTTCGCAAATCCCATTTCTGCTCGCAAGAGCCGCCCATTTGCGAAAATCGCCCTGCACATCCCTTCACCTCCCTTCACTTCGACTGATCGCGTTCACCAGATGTCCGCGCAGTAGTTCTGAAACTCGCAGTCCTGACACCGGCCCCGATGCGGAGTCGGCGCCGGCATCCGCTCGGCCTGGACCATCGCGTCGATATCCGCGACCATCTCCCGCACCCGGCGCTTCAGCCCCTCGTCAATCGCCACCACCTCCGGCCTCCCCTCCGGGATGCGGTAGATGAACCCCGTCGTCACGGCCTGCCCGTAGTGTTCCTCCACGAGCAGGGCGTAGGCCGCCAGCTGGAGGCGATGGTTCTGGTACACCGGCCCGGCCGTGCGCTTGAAGTCCACCGGGACGTAGCGCGACGCCTCGAATTTTCTATCCGTTGCATCTGACCCCGGCAAGGCCGGGAGCTTGAGGAGCAGGTCCAGCCGGCCGCTCAGCCTCAGCCGCTCGGACGTGAGCCA